>NZ_JBQOIF010000001.1:0-338552 GCF_052665395.1 Stenotrophomonas sp. 3(2025)
CCCAATGCCTACGCCCGGCAGCTCAGGGCTGCCGCCTGAAACGGCTTCATGGCGTCCGTTTTCAGGGAGCCAGATCAGATCGCCCTCTAGATGAGGATGGGTGCGACCGATATCTTCAGGAAGGTTCATTCCACCAGACCCTCACTGGAGGGGATTGGTAGAGCGGGCTCTGCATAATCGACTTCTTCTTTGACCGCCTTGGGTACTACCGGCGGCAACCTGGCCAACTTACGGCGAGCTTTCTTTGAGCTGGTCGCGGCTTGATGCAGGATTTCCCTTTGACGCTCAAGTGCATCAAACAGTTCGCTCTCCGAAGCAGCTTTCCTGCCTTGCTCCTTCATATGAGCTCGGATGTCGCGAAGTTCCCAGAGCGAAAATGGGTTCCTGGAGCGATCCAGTCGCGCTGGCTATAGTGCACTCGATGTTCAATACCATCATTGATGAATGGTGAAAGGGCGGGATCCCAGTAGTGAAGCGAGTGCAGTTGAATTCCTGCCCGACCTATTCTTCTATTGGCGGCCGGCAGGAAGCCTAGTGTGAAGTCGCGAGGGTTGCCGATCATAGGGGGAAAGCGGGTGGAGCCTTGCTCGCCGGACCACGACTGATCCCACACCTGCAAGGGAGTCCTTCCGCCCAGCCCACTGTGCGGAGAGTTGTGATATACGCCCGCGATCTGGAGCGCGAGCCACTGCTCAAGTTCCGCGATGGTCAGTACCGCCTTCTTCTCCGATGGATAGTCACCTCGTTGCTTTGAGTTGGAGAAAGTTGTCCCAGGCAGGAGATGCACCACGCCCATCATCGTGCCGATGTAGCGTTCGATATAGGCGCCGTAGTGAGGCCTGCGGACTGGCCTGGGACGGACCTCAATTCCGTAGCGCTCGCATTGCGCGAGCAGCGCCTTTGTTTTGAATGTCTTCGCGTTGTCCCACGCGATTCGAGCCATCTTTCCGAAGATTGAATACTTGAGCTTGCCATCTAGCCCAATGGATTCAAGCCACCGCTCTTTCGGCAGGCAGCTGTGCTCAAGTGTCAGCGCAACTGAAGTCTGGTCGGGAGGATCAAAGCTCATGTAGTAGCCAACAACGCAACGAGTGAAGACGTCGATAGCGAGCGTAATCCACGGCCGCCCGATAACCTGCCGTGTCAGTGGACTAACCACCATCAAGTCGACGACTGCGTGATCAATTTGGACGACCTCAAGGGGCGATGACGTGTCCAAGCCTCGGATCGATGGAGCCTGCTTTGCACGAGCTTCATGGCTACCAAGGCGCTTCACAGCCAGTTGCATTGGATCTCGTGCTCGGACACGCGCCTTGACCGCCGCGTAGCTGGGGGCTGCTACACCCGCATTCCGCGACAGCTGTGCACACCTTCGAACGACAGCTGCAACTGAGCTTGCCTCACGGACCAGATAGATCTCGTCGATCGCGGCGGCGATCAAGCTCTCCACGAGGGGTGGCAGAAGCCTGGCCTTCGGTGATGGACCAGGCAGGCTCGGCAACTGAGATGCCGGTAGCGGGTTGCAGCAGTACAGCCGCCAGCGACGTCTGACAGTCTTCGCCGAAACATCGAATTTCCCGGCGATTTCATCGCACGTGCGCTTAGACAACCTAGCGCCGTGCGCCCTCAGCGCTGCTCCAAGCGCTTTTGCCCATTGCAAAGCTACTGCCTCCTGAGCAGCGTCCGTACTGGCGACGTGCCGAATCTTCTTTTCAGTGACCTCCTGGTTGTACGAGGAAAGATCGCCAACGCCTACCCATTGGTACTCTGAAGTCCCTTCTATTTGGATGTGAATTTTGTCAGGCGCTGTGCCACTCACGATGCGGCACAGTCTCGAGCTGCACATCACCAACTCACCCGATTTCACAACCAGGTCTCTAACAGGTCGCGCGGCTCTCATTGGAGATTTCATACTTGGGCCCTCAGGACCCGAGGCAAAAGATGCCCGCCCCACTATTGACACAAGTAGAGAGGCATGAAAGGCTAGCCCCAATCGGCGGAGTATCCGGTTGTCCAGAGAGGTCAGGGTTGCCGCCCTGGCCTTTCGTCGTTCTAGCCGAAGGCATCCATTTGCGTCAGGCCATAGCTGTTTTCTCCGCCGATCAAAGGTCTCCGCATAGCGCGGCCTGTCAGAATTAGCACGCAGAGAAACGCCGCGCAATCGCAACGCATTGATCTGAAAGGTATTTTATAGTCTATGGACTATAGGGCACAGCAGTCCGCAGTTAGGCTTGGACCACCTGATGGGGTCCGCTTAGGCTACTGACGCATACGATGTTTGCAGGATCGTGTCCCTGCACTGTGCTTTTTCTCTGAATCATGTCTCTAACAGTCGGGCTGAGCGTGTGCGACGAACGCTCCCTGCCATTTCGCAACTAAATCAAGCACCTAGTGTTGGGCGCGATCTAAAGAAACCCACAGTTCTGCTTGGCTATGGCTATGCCTCTGCTCTTGCGTGCCCGTTCGTTTTCCCGACAAGGACGAGCTCGCAGCATGATCAAGATTGATCCTCACGACCGCATAGATCTAACCGACCCTTGGGCCGGTTTCAGGTTTCAGGTTTCAGGCAGGCTACATGTTCACTCCCGAAGGCAGCTGGAACCCGGCGACTAATGGCCGAGGCCCGCGCCGAGGTGGCCACCCGATCGGTACCGCCCCGAAGGGCCTCTGCTACAACGAAACCCAGCGTCATCTACGTTGGCGAAGCGCTCAGAATCCGCAGAGAACGGCGGTTGGGCGCGGGCGTATTCGGTCCCGATGCCGAGCAGTCCAATGTGGTCTACATGAGCCGTGGGCCGAGGCCTCGCCAGCGCGTGTGAGGCGCTTACGCAGGGGCGTCGCCCCTACACCCCGAGTGGCGACAACAGGATCGCTGGACAAGGTGGTGTCTATCGTAAAGGGCGACGAGCGAAGGAGCGACGAAACTGAGATGCTGAGAAACGTTCTTGATCGATACGTCGAAGAAAGCGAGATGATCTCACTCATCGAGAGAGTCGAACGCGAGTGGGGCGAGAGCGTTTATACGAAAAAAGGCACGTCTTTGGAGAAGATCTGGTCGTGTCGAAGCAGCCCGGTCACGTAATCGGAAACGTCGCGAAGGCACTGAAGCATATTCGAAACTGTTCCTGCGAGGCGGCGGAGATCTCGGCCATGATGTCGGTCACGCGCTGCACCGACGCGACGATCTCGCCCATGGTGCTGCCGGCCTGGTGGACCAGGCTGGAACCCTCGGCGACCTTGCCGACCGATTCGTCGATCAGCTGTCATCAAACGCGGGCGCAGACCATGGCTGAAACTCGATCCTCGGCGTGTGACGTTCAATGTACTCCTCACGGGTGAGGGGCCGTGCCGCCGGCCCGCCCGCGCCCAGGGGCGCCAGGGCTCCAGCCGCCGGCAAAGCACCGGCCCCCTCCTCCACCTTATTGGGCGTGGGTGGGGGCAATGAAGGGCAATTGATGCGCTCGGCCCCGACGTGGCGCTGTCGCATCTGTCCTGCCCTTGGCCCCATCATCTGAGAGCACCAGCCAGCATCAACGATCAAGCCAGCGTTTTCTGAAGGCTTCGCGGCCCGCAAGGTTGCCGGCATAGGCGACATAGAGATAACCAATGCTCATCTGGGCAATCTCACCTGTATGGATTCCGCGGCGTGCTGCGTCTTGCAAGGATTGGCGTGAGCCTTGTCCGGAGCCGGAGTCAGCTCCGGCTCGGGCTCTTGGATTGAACCCTCCAGCAAAGCGACGTAGGTATCCAAGCGCACGCGCAAACCGATCAGCATCCAGCCAAGCAGATAGAGAAGCACCATCATCACGACAAGCACCGCACCTGCCCAGCCGATATCGAAGACGCCGCCCCAGTTTCCCTGCTTCCAACCCCGATACTGCAGGTAGAACGCAACGAGTAGTGGAAAGGGACCCAGGCGCTGCAAGCCGCCATAGATGAGGCCCATCCGGTCGATCATTCCGGTTCGCAGCGTAGTGACATATCTGAGGCGTTGTTCGCGTTCTTTACGGTGGAAGTTGCGAAGTTCGGCTATAACGGCTTGCCACTGCGAAAACTCGCTATCCATCTCCCGGGCATGCGACAACCTCGGCTGCAGGTACTGGCGAGCCTCCCTTCGCAATGTGAGCGCCCAGCCCAATGCGAAGCCACCGATCTCGATGGACAGACAGACCATAACCAGCAGTAGAGCCATGCCAGGCTGTATCCATCGTTCTGGTAAGAGACTTCCCAGCACGCCAATGACGGCGGACGCCACGCCCACTCGAAACGACCACTTCTCCACCCTTCCCGCCTTCGAGTAGATGCTGTGATCGACCAGCCCCTGCACGCGCTGATACAGCCAGTGGAACGTCAATTCCTGTCGATCGCTTTGTGCTGGCGGATCGAAATCGCGCCCCGTCTGCATGTCCATTGCATCCCCTGCCCGTCCGGCGCGTGTGCCGGTCTGGGCATCGTAGCCGAGGTGGGTGCGGGGCGGCACATTGTGTGAGGGGCCAGGGGCCAGGGGCCGGGCCTGCTCTGACAATCGTTGCGCTGGACTATTATCGTGACGCATCACGCGGAATTGCGTGCACACCTCCCCGGGATGCAGAGAAGCCCTTTGCGCCCCTCAGCGCTGGGCCGCAGATACCTGATGCAGCTCCGATACCACAACGGCCGCATTGCGGCAGGCACCAAGGCGAATCACGCGGCCCTCCTTGGAGGCGTCACTCCTGATGACGCCGGTTACCTCGACCATGCGCCCATCCAGATCGCTGACACGGCTCAGTAGCGACGCGTACAGGGAGAGCGAAATGCAGCGTGACGTTTGCCAACGCTCGTGGTCATCCTTAGTTGCCCATAGATTCCTGTCCTCGTGCCGCAACGAGACCCATCCCCTCAACGTGACGGTCTGCCCCTCAAATGCATGGGGGGCCGCAGCGACATCGAGGAACAGCGGATCAGCTTTCGTAGCTTGCCGCGACGGCGCCATTGAGGAAAAGGCCAGAAGGGCCAATGAGCAACAGAATGCGATCCGCCTGGGAAGGTGGCGCACACTCATGGCCGTGGGCGCTGGTGGTTCTGTGCTGGCGGATCGAATCCGCGGCCTATCTGCATGTGCATGCGACTCTCCATGAACCCCATATCTGGCTGCAAGAGGATGCAGATATGTCGCATTAGACACATATCGTCAAGCTGTTGCATCGACGAAAGAGCGTGGTGCGGCGACGTATGGAAAACGACGCTTGATCCTTGCGCAGCAAGCCTCTCGCAGCCTTCCCCGCCATACAACGATTCTGAAAACGTCGAAAACGGTGACGGCATTGCCCTTACTGTATTGGCAGCGCGCACAACCGGGCGTATTTCTTGCCATGCCACCGAAAACCGGTGGTCGGGCTTCGAAACCCCGGTTGTACGCTGATGTTTACGCTTGCCAGCCGGCACCACCGCGCGTGGTGCCGGCTGGCAATCCGTCTGCCGGCTATGGCGGGCGGTGCGTGGGGGCCTTGTGCCCGCCGGTTTAGCGTACGCCGGGTTTCGAACCACGCATCGTCCGCCACCTTTATCGGTGGCGGCTTCTGCCTGCACGCAAGGAGCCCAGCCATGACCACTCCCTACTCCCCTGCCCCACAGCCCATCCACGAGGCACCCTCGGCCGGGCCTGCCGTGGACCCCAACACCCTCATCGCGCTGCTGCACAGCATCGGCTCGGGCGTGGCCGCCAACGGCCAGCCCTGGCCAGAGCGGCATCAGCTGCGTGGCCGGCAGATGGCGCTGGCCGATGCCGACTGCTCGCTGACAGGCCTGCGCGTGGTGCTGGAAGTGCTGCTGGCCGCAGAACGCACCCGCCAGAATGGTGAGCCGGAGCAGTACGTCGGCGACCGGGTGATGGAAGGGCTGATCATGGCCGGCCTGGGGCTTGCAGCCCACGCCAGCGAACGGCTGCAGCCGGCAGACTGAAGGATCACTTCGGTGGGGCCTGAAATGAAGGTGCGCCATGGGGTGCTGTGGGTGCTCTTTCTGGTGCTGGTCGTTGCCGTACAGATGCACTTGCCAGAGCCCGTTGAGCCCGAAGTACTCGCGTACCGTGATGTACCCGATGAGACATTCTGGACGCTGCGCCGCCACGCGCTTCGATTCGCAGAGGCACGGGCGCGGGACGGTTTCGAGTTCCTGGAGGGGACGCCCGCTTCGGCGTCCTTCCAGATCCAGTGCAAGGGCGTGCCGGTGCTGCACGTGCAGAGGCAGCCGCCGCTTCTGCTGATCCGGGTTGCGCTGGTTACCGAGCAACGGGCGCCTGCGATCTTCCCCCTGCAGGCCACGCTGCAATGGTCACTGGTGCCGTTGACCTATCTGGAGCAGGTCCTGTCTGGCGTGCAGGAGCCTACGCTGCAGGATCGGCTGCTGCTGACGCTTGCTGGCGATGTGCCTGAGGATGAGCGGTGCGGCGTACGGCAGTAGAAGCCGCCCCGGCTTGGCGTCAGCCGGGGCGGCAGGGTGCGCTGGCTTTACCAGCGCACCTGCAGGCCGACGTTGCCGAACGCCCCGTCCCGGCTGACACCACTTCCATTGCCCAAGGAGCGCTCGCGGCCACCGGATACCTGCAGCTTGAAGCGGTCATTCAACCGGACGGTAACGCCAGCGCTCAACGACACGCGGTTTCCGCCTGCTTCCAGCGAAATCTGATCCTTGTCGGCGTATGTCACCGCCGAGCGCGCATCCGACGCGTGCCACACGTCCGCTGCGAGGTACGGCGCCCACTGCACGCCACCCGCGCCCTGGAACTGCCAGCTGCCGTTGATGCCCAGCCGCTCGCTCAGGCCCTGCGAACTGCCAAGCGATACGCGGCCTGCGGCGTCCTGCGCTGCATCGAAACGCACCTTCTGCCAGACCAGCTGGATCTCCGGCTGGAGCGTGAACTGCCCTTTGCCGGCCTGCATGACAAACGGATGGCCCGCCTCGAGCGACGCCAGGTAGCCTTCGCCGTGGGTATCGAGGCTGACCGGCCCCGCGCTGGCGGAACCGCCGTAGCGCGTCAGCTGGACGACGGCATCCAGATAGCCGCCGCTGCTGCCCGCGCCCGTCAGGGTGAGGCCGGCACTGGTGGCGTGCAGGTCAACGCTGCCGGTTGCGCCACGCACATAGCGGGTTCGCTCGTCGTTGGTGTAGACGCCCTCGACCTGCACATTGCTGCTTGCGTGCGACAGGTAGCCGCCCGCCCGCCAGTTCGTGCCTGCCGACGCGGCGGCCTGCCAGAAGTCACTTCCGACCTGCAGCGCATCCAGCCTGCCCCTCGCTTCGGGCGCAACGATGGAGTCGTACCCGTTGTGCAGGCTGCGGCCCGCCACCCGTACCCAGGCAGCGCGACGCGCGTCGCCAGCGGCGGCGGCTTCTGCCCTGTCACGCCGGTTGCCCATTGCCAGTGTTCCCAGCTCGTGCGCAAGCGGCTGGAGGGTGCCGTAGGTCGCCAGCTCGCGGCCGAAAATGGGCATGGCCACCGGAGGAACCGGGTCGGCAGGATGGGTCGGATCGACAGGATCGACCGGCGGCTGCACGACGAAGGCGTTGCGCAGATACCAGTTCTCGGTCGACTTGCCCTCCAGGTCGCCGCGGAAGAGCCCGTACCCGAAGGCACCATTTCGTGCATGGTTTCCGAGCTTGAATGCCTCGGCCGACGTAGTGCCCCCATTGATGGCGGCAACCACCAGGATGCCATCGCCGACAGTGTGGCCTTCCGCGCCGTTGGTGTTGTGAACGCGCACGGTGGTGCTGCCGCTGGCGACGCCGCCATCGATCACCAGCTGGCTGCTGGGTGATGCGTCCTCGCCCAGCCAGGTGTTCAGTTCCAACTGCCCCTGCTGGCCAACGTAGTTGCCGTGAATGGTCAGGTGGCCATAGTCATTTCCGCTGCCCGGACGAATGACACCGGCATTGACCACGTCACCATGAATCGTGCCGTTGCCGCTCAGGGTGGCAGTGCTGGCCACTTCGGTTGCCGAGCGGATGCTGCCATCGACCTGTAGTGCGCCGCCAAGTACACGGGTGGCGCCGGTGTATGCCTGGTCATCGGCGATGCGCAGGGTGCCCGTACCCATCTGCACCAGGCCGCCAGCGCCGCTCACGGCATTGCCCAGCACGAAGTCGTCGCTGCGATTGAATTCCAGCCGGCCTTGGTTGTTGATTGCACCCACCACGCTGCCGGTGGTGCCGCCGTTGCCCACGCGCAATGCACCGGCCGCGATGAGCGTGCCGCCGGTATAGGTGTGGTCGGCGTCCAGCACGGTGGTGCCCGAGCCGATCTGGCGCAGTGCACCGTCGCCGCCGACGCGCGCGGAGAGTACGAACGTATCGTTGCGGTCGACGTCCAGATGCGTGCCACTGGCCAGGCTGACATCGCCAGCCAGCGTGCCGCGCGAGCCGCCATCACCGACCTGCAGCGTGCCAGCCTCCACCCGGGTGCCGCCGCCATGGGCGACGTTGCCGGACAGCACAACGGTACCGCTGCCAGCCTGCAGCAGCTCGCCGCCGCCGGAGATGTTGGCGGACAGGGACATGCGGTCACCACGGTTGAAGGTCAGCCGGGCGTTGTTGACGATGTCGCCGGCCACGTTGCCGGTTGTGCCGCCATCGCCAAGCACCAGTTCACCCTGTTCAATCCGGGTCGTACCGGTATGGGTGCTGTCCGCGGTAAGGGTGAGGCTGCCGTCGCCGCGCTTGATCAGCTGGCCGCCTTCCCCATGCAGGGCGGTGGCCAGAGTAACAGCGTTGCCGTTGGTGTCCAGAACGGCGCCCGCGGTACCCAGCGCCTCCAGTCGCGCGGAGATGTCCTCGTGGCTGCCAGCAGCCCACTGCAGGCCGCCGCCATCAAGGACGATGCTGCCAGTGCCCAGGTTGCTGCCGGACTGGAATCGAATCAGGCCTTGATTGACGCGCGTGGACCCGCTGTAGGTGTTGGCGCCGGTCAAGGCCAGCACGCCCTCGCCTGTCTTGGTCAGGGTGCCTGCATTGCCTCGGACCTGACCACTGACGGTCATCAGGGCATCGCCGCCATCGACGCGGAACGCATGCTGGCCGCTTGCGGCCAGCACCACCGGAACGTTGACCAACATGTCCTGCCCTGCGGCATGGTTGCCCAGCACGCCATCATTGAAGGTGATCGCACGGGTACCGGCGCCAGCGCCGGCCAGGATGCTGCCGGCGCGCAGCGCACCACCCTCGAGGGTGATGTTCGCGGACACGGTGCCTGTCGTGCCGGTGCGGTTGCCCATGGTGATGCTGTTGGCCAGCACGCTGCCGCCCTCGCCAATATTCAGGCGCCCGTTCGAGCCGCCCGTGCCTGAGGTGCCGCTTCGTGCGCCAAGCATGATGGTATTGGCCTCGAGCACGCCCCGGCCCAGGCTCAGGGTGCCATTTGCAGAGCCATTGCCGTACAACGCGCCCGCAATGTTCAGGGCGTCCACCTTTGCATCAATCGTGCCGCGACGCAGGTCGACATTGCCGGTGGCGTCGTTGTAATTGCTGCTGTTTCCCGTGCCAATGTTCCAGCTGCCCACGGCGCTGCTGCCGTCCGAGCCGCGCAGGGTGAGGGTTCCCTCCGTGACCGAGTCCTGGAACGTCAGGGTGCCGGAACTCTGGTTGCCTCCAAGGATGATCCTGTCCGCGTTGATCGTATTGTTCCGGCCCAGGCGTACAGTGCCCTGATTGGTGGCATTTGCGCTGACGCTACGACCCACATCGCCGATGCCGAAGTATGAAGCACGGATAAGGTTGCTACCCGAGGCCAGCGTGACGGCTCCGGTAGTAGCGCCGGTCTGATTCCCGGCGCCGCCAATAGCGCGCCCACCCACACTGTAGACGCCCTGGGCATTGTCGAAGACGTAGTTTGAAAGGCCACTGAGGTCCAGATTCTGGGTGCCGCGGTTCACAGTGCCACCGATACGGAACGAGTTTGCCTGCTGGATCAGCGTGCCGCCCTCGCCCCTGACAATACCTGTCGCGCCGTCGGCAACAAGGATGTTGTCCACAATTCGCGTTTCATCGCTGATGTCAACCGGGGCCGCGGGAAACTGCAGCGTCTCCGCAGCGGCTGCGCCGCTCCACGCCAGCGCGATAGCAGTAGCCAGCTGCAGCGGGCGCAGTGAAGCGTGTCGACCGGCCTTGACGCGCGTGCGAAGGGTGGCAACTTCTGAGGCGACGAGCCATCGACCGGCGGCCTTGTCCCAGGCGATTGCATGAATAGTGTTCATGAGGCTCTCCTCGAAGTGAGATGGATGCTGGAGGGCTTCCTGAAGCGTTCGAAGGAGCGGAAAGGGAGCACCCAGCTGACACTTGAGAGGTTAGAGAGGGCTGCTTGGGAGCCGAATCGGACTCGTCCCAAAAACGTTGGGAAAGGGTGTAGGCAGGCAGGCTTGTTCAGCGTGCCGGGAGCCTACGCTGCAGGATCGGCTGCTGACGCTTGCTGGCGATGTGCTTGAGGATGGGCGGTGTGGCGTGCGGTAGTAGGACTACGGCCCCGGCGACGGCCTCACCTCACCTACCCTGCCGCAGCTCCCGCGCAAGGAACAGCGCCGTCCTGCTGCCCTTGGCGCGCGCCACCTGCTGCGGCGTTCCCTTCGCCACGATGGTGCCGCCCGCAGCGCCTGCGCCAGGCCCGACGTCAATCACCCAGTCCGCCTGCACGACCGCGCGCATGTCATGTTCAATCATCACCACCGTATTGCCCGCGTCCACCAGCCGCTGCAGTTGCACAAGCAGCCTGTCCGCGTCCGATGCATGCAGGCCGGTGGTGGGTTCGTCCAGTACGTACAGCGTGCGCCCGCGCTGGCTGCGCTGCAGCTCGGTGGCCAGCTTGATGCGCTGTGCTTCGCCGCCTGAAAGCTCCGTGGCCGGCTGGCCCAGCCGCAGGTACCCCAGCCCAATTTCCTGCAGCAGCTGCAACGGGCGGGCAATGGCCTCTTCCCCGATGAAGAACGCGTGCGCCTGGTCCACCGTCATCTGCAGGACTTCGGCGATGTTGCGCTCATTCCACAACACCTTCAGCGTCGCCTCGTTGTAGCGGGCGCCATGGCAGGTGGGGCACGGCGCATAGACGCTGGGCATGAACAGCAGTTCGACGCTGACGAAACCTTCGCCTTCGCAGGTCTCGCATCGGCCCTTGGCCACATTGAACGAGAAACGGCCCGCGTCGAAACGCCGACGGCGCGCGGCGGGCGTGGCGGCGAACAGCTTGCGCACGTGGTCGAACAGCCCGGTATAGGTGGCCAGGTTGGAGCGTGGCGTGCGGCCGATGGGCTTCTGGTCCACCTGCACTACCCGCTGGATGGCACCCACATCGCCAGCCAACCGGCCCCGGGTCGCTTCGATCACGGTCGGTGCATCGGTGGGCGCACTCTCGGCGCTGTTGTCCTCGGGCTCATGCCCCAAGTGCAGCAGCACCAGCTCGGGCAGTGCCTGTGCCATCAGGCTGGATTTGCCCGATCCTGAAATGCCGGTCACTGCGGTCAGCAACCCCAGCGGCACCTGCGCGTCCACACCCTGCAGGTTATGGCGGTGGATGCCCTTCAATTCCAACCAGCTGCTGGCGCTGCGCTGCCGGCTGGCGGCCGCGGGCACCTGGTCGAACAGATACCGGGCGGTGCGCGATTCCTGGACCTTGAGCAGGCCGTCGGGCTCGCCACTGTAGAGAACGCGCCCGCCGTGCTCACCCGCCTCCGGGCCAACATCCACCAGCCACTGTGCGCGGCGCATCAGCTCCAGGTCGTGCTCGACAACGAACACCGAGTTTCCGCCGTCGCGCAACCGGTCCAGCGCGTCGTACAGCGCCTGGCTGTCGGCGGGGTGCAGGCCGGCCGAGGGTTCATCAAGCACGTACAGCACGCCAAACAGCAGCGAGCTGAGCTGCGTGGCCAGCCGCAGGCGCTGCAGTTCGCCGGCCGACAATGTTGGCGTGGCGCGATCCAGCGAGAGATATCCCAGGCCCAGGCCTCGCAGCTGGTGTACGCGCGCCATGACGCCGCCTGCCAGCCGCTGTGCGGCCAAGCGCTTCTCTTCCGACAGGGCCGAGGTCAGCCGAACGTCGGGGGCCCCAGCATGGACAGGGCGGCCGCTTGCAGCCCGCTGCGTGCGATCGCGTTTGGTGGTGCTGCCGCTGGTACGTGCGCCGCGGCTGTGCGCGCTGAAATCGCCCTGCGCGACGGGCTCCAGCAGGTCCGCCAACTGGTCCAGCGGCAACCGCATGAACTCGCCGATATCCACACCGGCGAAGGTGACCGAAAGCGCTTCGGGCTTCAGGCGCTTGCCGTGGCAGGCGGGGCACAACCTGCCTTCCATGTAGCGTGAAACGCGCTTGCGCATCAGCGCGCTCTGGGTGTTGGCAAAGGTGTGCAGCACGTAGCGGCGCGCACCGGTATAGGTGCCCATGTAGCTGGGTTCCAGCTTGCGCTTCAGTGCGGCACGGGTCTCTGCGGGCGTGAAGCCGGCATAGACCGGCACGGTTGGCGTTTCCTCGGTGAACAGGATCCAGTCGCGGTCCTTCTTCGGCAGCTTCTTCCACGGCACGTCGATGTCGTAGCCCAGCGTGACCAGGATGTCGCGCAGGTTCTGGCCATGCCACGCCGGCGGCCACGAGGCGATGGCGCGTTCACGGATGCTCAGCGATGGGTCCGGCACCATCAGCGCTTCGGTCACCTCGTACACATGTCCCAGGCCGTGGCAGGTGCTGCAGGCGCCCTGCGGCGTATTGGGCGAGAAGTCCTCGGCGTACAGCATGGGTTGGTTGGCCGGGTAGGCCCCGGCGCGCGAGTACATCATGCGCACCAGGCTGGACAGCGTGGCCACGCTGCCCACCGAGGAACGTGCATTGCTGGCGCCGCGCTGCTGCTGCAACGCCACCGCCGGCGGTAGCCCGTCGATGGCATCCACATCAGGTATGCCCGCCTGGTCGATCAGGCGCCGCGCGTATGGCGCTACGGACTCGAAGTAGCGCCGCTGCGCCTCGGCGAAGACGGTACCGAAGGCCAACGACGACTTGCCCGACCCCGACACCCCGGAGAACACCACCAGTGCATTGCGCGGAATGGAGACATCGACATTCTTGAGGTTGTGCTCGCGCGCGCCGCGCACCTCCACGCAACCGCTGGCTGCGGCCGCGCATGAGGATTCACCGAAAGGGTTGTTGGACATCGTTGCGTTCCTGCAGGCAGTGAGCGGTGCGCCCTGGAGCGCGCCCGAGGACGCATTTTCGCTGCTGCGAGGTGAATGTGGTGAGGGCGCGGCCGAAGCGCGTGTACCGCCCCTCATCCTGGGCTGGACTCAGCCCGCAGGCTGCATCCCACCGGGCGTTGCCCGCCGCGACGCCGCCAGATAGCGGCAGTATTTGCCGATGAAGATGCCGGTGAATCCGCCAGACAGCAGGAGATAGGCGGCGCTGAAGCCTGCGTTGCTGCTCAGGCCGGGCGCCACGGCCAGCGCCGTTTCAAAACCGTACTTGATGACGAACGTGACCAGCAGCAGTGGCAGCAGGCTGTAGTCGGCACTGCGCCACAGCGTGCCCGTGGCGGCGTCCACGGTCAGCGTTGCCCGGCGCAGCAGCAGCCAGCCCACCGCTGCGCCGGCGCAGATGCCGGCCAGCCATTCGCCCCACGCCACCGGCGAGCCGCCATAGCGGTGGCTGATCGACCAGATGCCCCAGACGCTGAACAGCGCCGGCACGATGGCCAGCTTCCGCAGCGAGGTCTGCCCCGGCCGCATGGCCGCGATGCCACGCGAGACCAGGAACGCCAGAAGTACCCAGACCCAGATGGGGGTCTGCCAGAGAAGTTGCTGCAGCAGGTTCACGGGAGGTCCTTTCGGTGAGTGCCGGCCAGGCAGGCGGCGGTGGCGCTCACTATTGGCGGTACGCATTGCCCGGACAAGTGACAGGTGTCAGCGATACAGCCTGCACGCTCGCCTCGGCGCGGCAGCATCGGCGATGCAGGAATGCCTACTTGCCGGTCATCTTCAATGCGGCCTCCGGCAGACGTGCGCCACTGATGCTGATCTGCGCCAGTTCGCTATCGATCTTCGCCAGGTCGTCCTTGTCCAGCACCAGATCCACCGCGCCCAGATTCTCATCCAGCCGATGGCGCTTGGTCGTGCCCGGAATCGGCGAGATCCACGGTCGCTGCGCCAGCAGCCAAGCCAAAGCGACCTGGGCCGGCGTGGCGCCCTTCCCCGCAGCCATCGCCTTCACCACGTCCACCAGCGCCATGTTGGCCCGGCGTGATTCGGCGGAGAAGCGCGGCACCGCATTGCGGAAATCCGTTGCATCGAACTGCGTGTGCTCGTCGATCTTTCCCGTCAGGAAGCCGGCACCCAGCGGACTGAAGGGTACGAAGCCAATGCCCAGTTCCTCAAGCAGCGGAAGCAGCTCCGCTTCGGGCTCACGCCAGAACAGTGAGTACTCGCTCTGCACAGCCGTCAGCGGCTGCACTGCATGCGCCCTGCGGATTGTCTGCGCCCCCGCTTCGGACAGGCCGAAATGCGCGACCTTGCCCTCTGCAATGAGCGCCTTCACGGTATCTGCAACCGCTTCG
Source organism: Stenotrophomonas sp. 3(2025) (assembly GCF_052665395.1). Classification (NCBI taxonomy): domain Bacteria; kingdom Pseudomonadati; phylum Pseudomonadota; class Gammaproteobacteria; order Lysobacterales; family Lysobacteraceae; genus Stenotrophomonas; species Stenotrophomonas sp. 3(2025). The sequence goes on from NZ_JBQOIF010000001.1 coordinate 14,553, forward strand.
ATGGGCACCGCCGGGTCAACACGGTGCTGGTACAGCAGGTCGATGCGCTCGGTGCGCAGCCGCGTCAGGCTGGCTTCGACAGCTGCCCGGATGTGTGCAGGCTGGCTGTTGGTGCCTGCGCCGCGGGCACCGGTGACCGGGTCGATGTCGAAGCCGAACTTGGTGGCGATCACCACCTGGTCGCGAACGGGTGCCAGTGCCTCGCCCACCAGTTCTTCGTTGGCAAAGGGGCCGTAGGCTTCGGCGGTGTCGAAATGGGTGATGCCGCGTTCCACCGCTGTGCGGATCAGCGCGATCATCTCCTGCTTGTCCGCGGCCGGGCCATATGCCGAGCTCATGCCCATGCAGCCCAGGCCGAGGGCGGAAACTTCAAGGCCTTGTCCAAGGGTACGGAACTTCATGGTTGAATCCTCATCGGGCAGTGTGCGGAGTGGCCAACCAGGCGTTGACGCTCTCCATGGTTCTGCGCTCCTGGTCGGCCTGCATCACGAATGCCTCCAGGATGCGTGCGTTGGGCGCATGGCGGGCGAGCACGCGCAGGCTGCTGCCCACGCCGTAGCCGCCATGGGTGATGAACGGCACGATGGTCTTGCCACTCATGTCGTGCTGCGACAACAGCGATCGAATGATCGGCGGCGCGGTCTCGCCCCAGATTGGAAAGCCCAGGTACACGGTGTCATAGCGATCAATGTCGACAATGCGGGTGCGCAGTGCAGGCTCGACCCCGTCGTCGCGCTCCTGTCGCGCCTTGGCTACCGTTTCAAGATAGTCCGCCGGGTAGTCGATGGCTGGCTCTACCTGGAACAGGTCGCTGGGCATGCTGCGATGAATGAGCCCGGCAACCACCCGCGTGTTGCCCGAACGTGAGAAGCAGGCAACCACTGTCCGTGCGCCTGATCGACCAGCGGCCGTGCCTTCCTGCGGCACGGCGGCCGGACATCCCAGCGGCAGTGAAGCCAGGGCAGCGACGACGGCCCGGCGACCAGGGTTGGGGGTTGGAATCGTCATGGCGCCAATCTACGCCCCCAAAACACATTCTTGCAGAGGCATAATCGGATATCGCTTATATCCGGTGCGCATCAATGAGCGTCGAGAATTACGATCAGCTGGCCATGTTCGCGCTGGTGGCGCGGGAACGCAGTTTTACCCGGGCTGCTGCCCAGCTGGGCATGTCCCAACCCGCCCTCAGCCGATCGATGCGCCAGCTGGAAGAACGCCTGGGCGTGCGCCTGCTTGCGCGGACCACCCGCAGCGTTTCGCCGACCGAGGCCGGAGACCAGTTGCTGCGGGTGATTGCACCGCGCTTCGAGGAGATCGATAGCGAGCTTGCCCAGCTCAACGCGTACCGCGACAAACCCGCCGGTCGCCTCCGCATCACTGCAGGTGAGCACGCTGCGCTCACCGTGATGCAGCCGGTACTGGGCAAGCTGCTGCCGGCCAATCCCGACCTGAACATCGAGGTGATTGTCGACTACGGGCTGACCGACATCGTGGCCGAGGGCTTCGACGCCGGTATCCGCATGGGTGAGCAGGTGGCCAAGGACATGATCGCCGTGCGTGTTGGGCCCGACCTGCGCATGGCCGTGGTCGGGTCGCCCGCCTATTTCCAGCGCCATCCGAAGCCGAAATCACCGCACGACCTGACCCGGCACAACTGCATCACCATCCGCCTGCCAACCCACGGTGGCATTTTCGCCTGGGAATTCGAGAAGAAAGGCCAGGAGCTGAAAGTGCGCGTGGAAGGCCAGTTGGTGTTCAACAACATCGCCCTGCGCCTGGGCGCTGCGCTGGAAGGCCTGGGGCTGGCGTACATGCCCGAGGATCTGGTGCGCCCCCATGTGCAGGCAGGCACCCTGGTCCACGTGCTGCAGGACTGGTGCCCCTCCTTCCCCGGCTACCACCTGTATTACCCCAGCCGCAGGCAGTCATCGCCTGCGTTCACCCTGCTGCGTGATGCGTTGCGCTACCGGGATTGAACGGCGGCACGGTCATGGCGAAGGTGCCGGGGTCTGTTCCAGTGCCTGCACTGCGCGGCCAGATGCGGCCGCGTATCCGCTATGTGCGAGCAACTGGGCCAGGTGCTGCAACTGTGCGCGGCTGAGGCCCACGCGCTGGCTGGCCGCCATGTGCGAGCGCAACTGCGCCTCCACGCCAGGCATGGCCGCCAGCGCGCCAACCGTTGCAAGTTCACGGCTCTGCCAGTCCAGGTTGTCGCGCTCGAAGATGTCGCCGAACAGGTGTGTCTGCAGGAACTGGTTGATGATGGGTGCGAAGTCCATGACCGGGCCAGCCACCGGGGCACCGGAGATCCACGTCTGGTTTGCGGTCCCCACGGCGCGCAGCGCATCGCCTACCGGGGCCTTCCCGCTGGGCGGCTTCCCGGCTGCGGTGGCGATACCCTGCTCCTCGCGTTTGCGCAGCACGTTCATCAGTTCGCCCAGGGCGTTGAGACTCTTTGGGAACCCCGCGTAGGCATACAGTTGCACGAGTACTTCCTTTGCCTCGCTCACGGTCAGGCCGGCATCCAGCCCCCGGCCCAACGCAGCGCTGAGCTGGGACATGTCACCGCTGGCCGCAGCGGCCGCAATCAGCGGGATCGCCTGTTGCCTGGGCGAAAGCGGACCGGCAACGGGCGCCTCGAAGCCCGCTGACGCTTCGCGGTACTGGTCTTCACTCACCTGCTCCAGCCAGGCCACCGATTTTCCATCGGCCATACCGGTTACCGCGAGGTGAGTCATCGCGCTGTGCGGCGCGGCGCCGTGCCAATGCTTGACCCCGGCCGGACACACCACCACATCCCCGGGGTGTATCTGCTGCACCGGCTTGCCCCATTCCTGGGTCAGCCCAACGCCGGAGGTAACCACCAATCGCTGCCCGGCGGGGTGGGTGTGCCAGGCCGAACGCGCGCCCGGCTCGAAGCTGACGTATGCGGATGAAACCTGCACGTCCTTGTCCGCTGGGAACAGCGGATCCACGCGCACGTTGCCAACGAAGGTCTCTGCTGGACCGGCGACGGACGACTGTGTTCCCGACCGTACGATCTGCTGCGTGGGCATTTCGCCGGCGCCGGCGAACGGTGCCGCCACGCTCAATGCAGCGCCCAGCAGCGCCGTCTGCGCGGGTGATTTACGAGGCGTGGTCATGGTGCAAGCGTCCGGGTGTAGAACGTGGTGAGCGAGGCGACGGCAGCATCCACGTACTTCGGCACCCAGTAGGTCTCGATGTGCGTGGCCCCCTCCAGCAGCACCAGCTGCTTGTCGGTGGTACCGGTTGCCTTGGCGAAGGCATCCTGGGTCATGTACAGGCTGTCGGCCTTGCTGCCGGCAATCATCAGCAGCGGTTGGTCGATCAGTTCGATCTGGCTGGTGGCGTCCCAGCGCATCAGGTCCAGCAGGCTGCTGGTCGTGTAGCGGAAGGTGGAATTGGGATGGGCATGTGTCTTCCAGTAGTACTCATAGCCCTGCCGATACAGATCGAAGGGGAGCTTGGCGATCTGCTCGTCGCTGAGGTTGGCGTCGCCGGAGTACAGCACTTCGCCGCCGGCGGCTTGCTGTGCGCGGGCTTGCGAGGCCTGCTGCAGGCGCTGCTGGACGGTGTCCAGCTGCGAGTCGGCATAACCGTTGCGGCGCACTCGGCCAGAGTTGAACATGCTGATCGTGGCGACGGCCTTGAAGCGCTTGTCGGTCTGCGCGGCCGCCAGCGAGTAGCCGCCGCCGCCACAGATGCCCAGCAAGCCCAGGCGCGAGGTGTCGACCCACGGGAATCGACTGATGAAGTCCGCCATGCCGTGGATGTCCTCGATGCGGTGGGCAGGCATGTCCACGCTGCGCGGCTGGCCGCCGCTTGCCCCCTGATAGGCCGCATCGGCGGTAATGGCGATGTAGCCCTGCTCGGCCAGCCGTTGCGCGTACAGGCCGGCCACCTGTTCTTTGACCCCGCCATTGGGGTGGGCAACCACGATGGTCGGGTACTTCCGCGAGGCATCAAAATTGGCGGGGGTGTAGAAGTTTGCCGCGATCTCGATTCCATTCAGCGGATAGGACACCGAGTGGATGTTGACCTCACTGGGCACGTTGCGCGTGATTGCACCTTCGTAGGCCAGCTGGAAGGGGTTGAGCGCGTAGTCGGCAGCGGACGCGTTGCCTGCTGCCAAGCCAAGAGACATCGCCAACAGCGTGGCGCGCACGATGTGCTTCATTCAGGTGCTCCGGGTTTGTACGTTCCCCCTGCCGGCGCGTGTTGCGGGCCGACATTGGCGGGGTTCATGGGTAAACCTAACGCCCGTGCACTCATGGAAACAGGGCATGAGCCGGATATCACTCATGCATGCATGATATGAATGATGCACGGGACGGTCCGGATCAACGATCCAGGTGCTTCTTCTGCAGGAACTCACTCACCAGATCGGCGATCTGGACGTTGTTGAGGTCCGAGAACAGGAAGTGGCTGTTGCCACGGATTCCCATCTCCGGAAGATGGATCAGGGTGACATCCCCGCCCTGCCGATTGACCGCATCACGCCAGGCACGGGCCATTTCCAACCGGGCCCGCCAACTGTCCTGCGCCGGCAGGTCAACCGGCTTGTCAGGGATGTTGTCGCCATACAGCACCAGAATCGGGATCCGGGTCAGCGCCTTGAATTCCGCGGGCGAAACCAGCGCGGGAGCGACGGTATCGAACGCGCTGGGAATCGGCGCGGGCGCGTCGTCCTTTGCGAACACGAAGCTGCTGCCAGGCTCGAACGCGACGATTGCGCGGACGTTGGGGCATTTTATGGCCGTCATCCAGCCAGGACCGCCCGCCTGCGAATGGGTGAACAGAATCGCAGGCCCTGTCTTCTGCAGCACGGCGGCGACCCCGTCCGACACTACGCCGAGGTCGAAGGGCCCGGTGTTGGGCGTGACCGAGCGGAAGAACTGGTCAAGCGCGGCCTCCCCTTGCGGGAACTGGCTGCCAGCGAAGTAGTTCGGCCAGAGGCCGATCCGGAACTGGTTGAACCACATCTGATCGTCTGCCACGGGCTTCAGCGTCGCCTCGACCATGCTTCGGCCGGCCCTGCCGCGCCGTGGCTGATCGATCAGGTAGGTAGCGAAACGACGACGCAGGAACAGGTTCTGGAAGCCCTCACGCCCATCGGCGGTCGTCTCCCAGCTCTTGGACGACTGGCCCGCACCGTGCCACATCACGATGGGCAACGGGCGCGCGTTCACCGGCTTCTGGTAGAAGGCATAGACGTGATCGCCGTGATAGCTCTGGCCATCCGGATTGGAGGGCTTCAACGGATCGAACGTGCCAGACTCCTTCTTGGTCGTGCCCCCAGCGAGGAAGCTGCCTTGCGAATCGATCTGCAGTGGCTCATTGGCCATGGCAGTCGTGGTGCAGAGGGACACTGCAATCCAGAGCAGTGTCGAGGGGAGGCTGGGCACCAGAGTGCGAAGGCGCGTGCGAGTCTGCATGGGTCACTCCGTGACAGATTGTCAGGGGAATCTACCCTCCGGGCCATCCTGGAAGAAGCGCGGGAGTGCATATGACCAATGCATGGAGGATATATATATGCATGTCTCAGCCAGCAGCGGGCATACCGCGGCTACCGACGCGACGGCTCGTGTGCCGGCGTGGCGACATGAGTGCTGCTACCGCGCTTCAGCAATAAGCTGCCCGGCTTGCCGCCGCCTGTCTGCTGGAACTCGACCGTCATGTCCTGTGCGGTCATGAAGAACCGGATCCTTGACTCCGAAAACAGCTGCATTACGACTGGAAAGACCCTGTTCCACACGGGCAATCCGTGACGGAATGGCGGGCGCCGGCTCCTGCGCAGGCGCCGATATCACCACGAGCATCACCAGGACGGATACATCGCTGGAGCGGAGACGCAGCAGCCCGGCAGACGGCGTTTCCAGCGCCTTGCGGTAGATGCCGAGCATCAGTGGGCCTTCTGCAGAATGGGAGCGGTACGTGAGATGGCGTCCGGGCGGAAGCCCGCCTCCATCCTGTCCCGGATAACGCCAGCAGTGGAAACGAGCGCGATCCAGGAGTATTACCTGCAGCAGATATGCAAGGCTTCGCCGCCGAGACTCTCAACGAGGAGCAGGACAAATGCAGAGTATTCCGCAGTGGCTGTTCTGGGCTGGATTGTCCGCGATATTCGCTGCGCTGACAGCACTGTTTGCCAAAATGGGAGTAAAAGGCGTCGACCCGGACCTGGCAATGTCCCTCCGCACCCTCGTGGTTGCCGCGGTGATCCTGCCCTTGGTGGTGGCAACAGGCAAATGGTCCAATCCGCTGCTTCTTCCAGGCCGAACACAACTGTTCCTTGTCCTCTCCGCCTTGGCCACCGGGGCCTCGTGGCTCTTCTATTTTCGCGCGTTGCAGGTAGGCGAGCTGGCCAAGGTTGCGGTGGTTGACAAGCTGAGTGTGGTGTTGGCGGTTGGCCTGGCATTCCTGTTGCTGGGAGAACGACCAGCGCCCCGTGAATGGGCTGGAATCGGCCTGGTGTTCGCAGGGGTCATTGTCCTGGCCACAAGGAAGTAGCGCATCCATGCCGGTCCTGACCATCCTGTGGCCTACGTGGCGGACTGCTGGTTTGCAGCTGCCGTGAATGCCGGCAACTCTGATCCCGCCAGGGAATTGGTGGCGTTCTTGCGACGGACGTAGACCTCTCCGGATCGGATCACGATTCCGGTGTGGAGCTCCATTCTGGAGATCAACAGATCCTGTCCGTCAAAACTTCCGCCGGACAGAATTGCCCTTACGCGTCCTTCAGGGCAGGCTGATGATCTGACGGGAATGAGGGCGACCGGGACTGGCGACCGGCACTTCTCATGTATCAGAACCTTGGGATCCGCCGCGACGTGGGAGCCGGCTGAGCCGTGGTCGATGGATTCGATGAGCACGCCCATATCGCGACTCTCCATACCGCAAATTTCGCTCCCACCGCAATTTGGGCGCTTACAGACGGCATTAATAAGCGCTCGCGCCCACCTGATTACTCTTCCATTCACTCTTAGATTAAGTGACGATCCTGTAAAGACGCCCGGCAGCGATGCCGGCGGGGTTTTGTTCCAGCGACGGATTTCCAGCGGAACGATGGATTGGCATCCCGTCTACACATCACCATCACGGGGCATCGGCGTAAGCATGCACACGAAACCGGCAGTCATGGTGTCGCGTCGCCTTCGTCAAGAACGTCGACTGTGGCAACGGCCCCTCAACCTCCCTTGTATCCGAAGGGCTCCACGCGAGCAAACGTGACCAGTCGGACGCTTGCCCTTCGCCGCGCACTGAGAAAGCTGGGCCCTGGCCTGATCACAGGGGCTGCGGACGACGACCCCAGCGGCATTGCGACCTACTCCCAGGCCGGTGCCCAGTTTGGGTTCGGGATGTTGTGGACGGTTGTGATCACCTTGCCACTGATGGTCGCCATCCAGACCGTGAGCGCCCGCATCGGCTACGTGAGCCGACGCGGGGTCGCAGCCAACATCCGCGAGGCTTACCCACGCTGGGTGCTGCTGTGTGTAGTTGGGCTGCTGGTCACGGCCAACACCCTGAATATCGCAGCCGATATAGCAGCAATGGCCGGGGCGCTGCGCATACTGCTCGGCGGGTCGGCGCATGTCTACGCGGTGACCTTTGGTACGACCTGCCTCCTGCTGCAGATCTTCGTACCGTACCGCGCGTACGTCCGCACCCTGAAGTGGTTCACCCTGGCCCTGCTGGCCTATGTTGCCGTTGCCTTCTCGGTAAAGCTGGACTGGATATCGGTGCTGCACGATGCGGTGTTGCCATCCATCGCCCTCACCAAGGAGACGCTGTTGATGGTGGTGGCGATCTTTGGGACCACCATCAGCCCCTACCTGTTCTTCTGGCAAGCCGCACAGGAAATGGAGGAGGCCCGCGACGAGCGCCCCAGGCGGGAGCAGGAGGTGCGCCAGCATCTGCGCAGGATCAAGGTCGATACGCTGATCGGGATGACGTTCTCGAATCTGGTGGCGTTCTTCATCATTCTCAGCACCGGAGCGACGTTGCACATGTCCGGCATCACCGATATCCAGACGTCCACCCAGGCTGCCCAGGCGCTGCGTCCGGTCGCTGGCGAATTTGCCTTTCTGCTGTTCGGTATCGGAATCATCGGCACTGGCATGCTGGCGATCCCGGTGCTGGCCGGTTCGGCCGGGTATGCGGTGGCCGAAGCCGCCGGATGGCGTGGAACGCTGAGCGCGCGCCTGGATCGTGGCGAAGGGCGTGGCTTCTACGGCATCATCGCCGCCGCAACGCTTGGAGGGGTGGGCCTCTGTTTCACGCCGTGGGACCCGGTCAAGGAGCTGTTCTGGTGCGCGGTGCTCAATGGCGTGGTGGCCGTGCCGATCATGGTGATCATCATGCTGCTCGCCTCGCGCACCGCCACCATGCGCGGCCACACGATCGGTCGGCGCCTGCGCGTGATGGGATGGATCGCCACCGGGGCCATGGGCCTCACTGTGTTGGCCATGCTGGCAACGCTTTGGAGATGATCGAACGGGGACTTCAGCACGTTCGTGCGATTGACGTCTTCACGCCAGCCACAGGTCAATGAGCGATGTACGCTGGCCATTCCACACGCACCTCCAAGCCGCCGAGCCGGGCAGACGTGCCAAGCCTCACCGAGGCACCATGCGCGTCGGCAACCTCCCCGACAATGGACCAGATAGCGCAGCGATGCAGGAAGAGCGGCGCCGTGCTCGGCTGCCATCACCAGCGCAAGCAGCAGCTGGGGCACGAGGATGATGCTCTCCGGTTGATATCTGTGCAGGCAGCGCAGCAGCGTGGGGACATCCAGTCCGGACGCGCCCGTGTAGCCGATTTCCTGCAATGACGGCAACGCGATTTCCGCCGACAGACACACACCGCGCGGGCGCCCGGTACTGCCAGAGGTGTAGGTCACGCACGCGGTTCCCTCTGGCAGCATCCCGCCAGTGCCAGGGTCCAATTTCCAGCCCTTGGCGTCGATACCGGGAAGCGGTGGCGCTGGGCTGCCTGCAGGCCCCGGCGGCGATGCTGCCGCCGACGTGACCAACAGCTGGGCGCCGCTGGTGTGCAACGCATGGCGCAGCTGTTCTTCGGAGAAGAACGTGGGCAGCGGAACATGGACGCCGCCGACCACGCGCAGGGCCAAGTCCAGCACCAGCCAGTCCAACCCGTTGTCCAGGCGACTGGCGACGCGCTTCTGTCCAGTCTGTTCCAGGCTGCCTGCCAGTCCATCCACCCGGGCGCGCAGCCCCGGCGCATCAATGTGGGCCTGGCCTGCCAGGATCGGCTGCCGGTGCGAATCGAGCAACGCCTGGAACGTATCGGAGCTATTGCTCATCGTGCATCTCCCGCTCCACAGGCACTCGCCGGAAGCGCCACGGGGCAGGCCAAGCCTCGAAGAAAGGCGTTGCCTTCGCGGATGTCCCCGCACATCACGCGCGGCTGCGACTGGTAATAGCGCCCCCAATCAGCGGCGCCCCGCCCCATCCTTTCTGCGCGCGCCACGGCCAGCTCGATCGGTGACAGATGCAGGCGGGCGAAGGCGTTGCGCAGCTGCTGTGTTGCAACGAACAGGACCCAGTCCACCTGGGCAGCACCCAGCACCCATGCCAGCTGCACGATGAGCTCACGGGCAACGCCGGGGGTGGAGGCAGCGAAATGACCGACCTCTGCGATCTGCGGACGCCCGGGGGGGGGGCAGGAACTCGCCCTGCCAGCACCGTCTCGACGGGCGCGTCCAGGTAGTGCTCGACGAACAGCGCGCCCTCGCTGGCCCGCCGCATGCCTACCGCCGCCACCAGCTCGCCGTGAGTGTCCCGATAGGCCAGCAAGTGCGGCATGAACGTGCGTACGTCGGCACCAAAGCGCTCTGCGTAGATCCTGGCAATGAACGCCTCGACCATTCTTCGATCGGGATGGTCGCGGCCGATCAGCGAGGCTTCGGCGAATCGACCCGGATGAGGGGCCAGGGGAATCGGCTGCGGGATCGTGTCCATGGGACGGGATCGTCAGCCCATGCGATTAAGGCAGGATTAGGTCGTTGTTAGATGAATGTTAGTGATTCGACAGGATATTGTTGGGCGACGTTGCGCGCTCCAGCCTGTGCCTGCAGGTGCCGGGCCTGCGGCCCGGCTCCCGCATCTACGGCCTGGCCACGTGGCGCCATCGCACGTGGAGAATTGGGAGTACGCTTTGCCTGCGCTCCCTTCTTCCCATCGGACACGACATGAGCCACGGAGAATTTCATCGTAGTCAGCGCGGCGGCTGGTTGCGCGCTGGCGTCCTGGGTGCAAATGATGGACTCATATCGACCAGCAGCCTGGTTGTTGCCATGGTCGGTGCTGGCGCGGTGACCCAGACCATTCTTGTCACTGGCCTCTCCGGCCTTATCGCCGGTGCACTGTCGATGGCGGCTGGCGAATATGTTTCGGTCAGCTCACAGGCCGATGCCGAGAATGCTGACGAAAAGAAGGAGCGCGGTGAGCTGGTGAACCAGCCGGAAGCGGAGCTGCTTGAGCTGACGGGCATCTACGAGAAAAGAGGACTGACGCGAGCGCTGGCAGAGCAGGTTGCCCGCGAACTGACCGCACATGACGCGCTTTCAGCCCACCTGCGCGACGAGCTTGGGATTCACGAGGTACTCAAGGCAAGACCACTGCAGGCGGCGGTCGCTTCTGCAGCTTCGTTCATTGTGGGTGCACTGCCCCCCGTTCTTCTGGTTGCAGCCTTGGAACGCAGCAACCTGGCAGCAGCGGTCGTGGCCACCACGCTGTGCCTTCTGGCCGCCCTCGGCGCGGTCGCGGCCCGGCTTGGTGGAGCGTCGCCATTGCGCGGCACTCTGCGGGTAGTGGTCTGGGGGGCAATAGCAATGGCGGCCACTTATGGAATAGGCGCCTGGTTTGGCGTGCTCGCTGCCCCCTGATTGCGCTGCTACGCGCCACCCATCGCCATCTGCAGGCTGTTTGATCGGAGGTTGATCGGGTGGAGATGGACTACGCAGATCGCAATGAAGCCGTGTCGAGACAGGCAGTGGGTGAATGGAAAGCGTGGCATGCGCCGCTTCCCTCGGCGGCTGGGTCATGCACGATGGAGAACGGCGCCTTGTCTACAGCAGAATGAAGCTGCGAGCCTGCTGCCTGTGCCGGAAGTTCGTCGCTGGTTGGATCCTCATTCTCCTTGCCGGCCAGCGGCCGGCACTACCCATGCGATGCGGATATCCGGGATCGATATTACCGTGACGCATCACGGTGAATGGCATGCGCCTTCGATCGGGCGCATGTCGGGATCTGAAACAACCCTTTACTGGCGGGGCCGGCGCTGCAGCCGGCACGGTATGATGCCGACTTTCTCGCACTTGCCATCGCTGTAGCGCGCGTTTGCTGTTGGCTACGCGCCGGTGCAGCCGAGACCCCACCCACGCCATGCTCGCTTCCTGTTCCCCCTTCATCATCTGGGCGGCCGTGGCCGTTGCCACCGCCGGCCTGCTGTTCCGGCCGTTCCGCATTCCGGAGTACGTGTGGGCGCTGGGCGCGGCAGCGCTGCTCCCGCTGCTTGGGGCGGTGTCGCTAGGCACGACCTGGCACGCGGTTGCCGAAGGGCGGGATGTCTACCTGTTCCTGGTCGGCATGATGGTGCTGGCCGAACTGGCGCGGCGCGAGAGCCTGTTCGACTGGCTGGCGCTGTATGCGGTACGGCATGCAGGCGGCTCGGGACGGCGGCTGTTCGATCTGGTGTTCCTGGTCGGCACGGTGGTGACGGTGTTCCTGTCCAACGATGCCACGGCGGTGGTGCTGACGCCCGCGGTCTATGCGGCGTGCAAGGCGGCCCGCGCCAACCCCCTGCCCTATCTGTTTGTCTGTGCGTTCATCGCCAATGCGGCGAGCTTCGTGCTGCCCATTTCCAACCCGGCCAACCTGGTGGTGTACGGCAACCACATGCCGCCGCTGCTGCAGTGGCTGGCGCAGTTCGCGCTGCCTTCGCTGGCCGCGATCGGTGCCACGTATCTGGTGCTGCGCTGGGTGCATCGCCGCGAGATCGCACAGCCATTGGCAGCGTCGCCCGAGCATCGCCCGCTTACCGAGGGTGGCCGCCTCAGTGCGCTGGGCGTGTTGTTCACCGGCACCGTGCTGCTGGTGACCTCCGCGATGAACGGCCCACTGGGCCTGACTACGTTCTGTGCGGGCGCCCTGAGCATAGCGGTGGTGGCGATCCGCCAGCGCCGCAGCCCGCTGCCGCTGTTGCGCCACGTCTCCTGGGGCGTGCTGCCGCTGGTGGCCGGCCTGTTCGTGCTGGTTGAAGCGGTTTCGCAGACCGGTGTCATCCAGACAGCGGCCAGCAACCTGCAGGCGCTGGCGCAGACCTCGCCGCACCAGGCCGGCTGGCTGGCCGGAGGCGCTGCCGCACTGCTCAGCAACGTGGCCAACAATCTGCCGGTGGGCCTGGCTGCGGGCTCGCTGGGGCAGATGGCCGAGCTGCCGGCGCAGACGCGCGCGGCGTTGCTGATCGGCGTGGACCTGGGCCCGAACCTGTCGGTGACCGGCTCGCTGGCCACCATGCTGTGGCTGGTGGCGCTGCGCCGCGAAGGCGAGCATGTCAGCGCGCTCGACTTCCTGCGTGTCGGCGCGCTGGTGATGCCGCCCGCGCTGATCGGGGCGTTGCTGCTGCTCTGATCAGGCGCGGACGGGACGTTCGCCTGCAGCTGAGCGTCTACTCCGTAGCGCGAGATGCAGGGGCGCCCTGCTGCCCCACGGGAAGCGCGCTGCTGGCCAGCAGCTGTTCGGCCAGCCCGCGGTAGATCGGCACGCGGCAGACCATGCCTGACACACCCCGGGCAATCAGCACGGTGGCCAGGATCGGCAGCAGCAGGTCACCGCTGTCGGTCAGCTCCAGCGAGATCACCGCCGAGGTCAATGGCGCCTGGGTTACGCCCGTCAGGTAGGCGCACATGCCCAGCAGCACGAATGCCTTCGGGTCCACCGCCGGCATCAGCACCGCCAGGTTGTGCCCCAACCCTGCCCCCACCGCCAAGGCGGGTGAGAACAGCCCGCCAGGGATGCCCGCCACGTAGGACGCCAGGTTGGCGAGCAGCTTCATCAGGCCGAACTCGTGACCAACGATGGCCTGGCCCTGCACCAGACTGCGCGCCTGCTCATAGCCGGTACCGAACGCGCCGTCGCCGAAGACCAGCGCCAGCACCACCACGATCACGCCACAGGCAGCGGCCAGTACCACGGGATGGTCCCCTTTGAGCCTGCCCAGCCAGCGCGGATGACCTGACATGGTCAGCAGTACCACCCGAGCGAACAGACCGCCGAGCAGGCCGGCGACCACGCCACACAGCACGATGGCGCCCCACGCCTGGCCCAAGGGCAGCAACGCCGTGACATGCCCGAAGTAGGTGTAGTTGCCCAGCAGGCCCAGGGACACCACGCCGCCCACGATGACCGCCGTGAGCAGGGTGCCCGAGAAGCGGTGTTCGAACCGGCCGCTCAGCTCCTCGATGGCGAACACGATGCCCGCAAGCGGCGTATTGAAGGCTGCGGCGATGCCTGCCGCGCCCCCTGCCAGCAGGAAGTGCGACAGCTCGCGAGGATCCTTGAACCCGAACCAGCGCCCGAACAGGTACATCAGGCTGGCCCCCACATGCACGGTGGGGCCTTCGCGGCCAACCGACGCGCCGCCAAGCAGGGACAGCGAGGTCAGCAGCAGTTTTCCCGCCGATACCGCAGGCGAGAGGTTGGTCTGCCTGAATTGCGGGTCCGGCTGTTCCAGCGAAGCGATGACCTGCGGAATGCCGCTGCCACGGGTGGGCCTGAGCGCACCGACGGTCAGCCACGCCAGCAGCGCGAAGATGCCCGGGGTAAGCAGCAACGCCCACCACGGGGAATGGGCAATGACACGCTGGAAGACATGGAAGGCGGCATCACTGGCCTTGGCGAACACAATGGCGACCAGCGCCACGGCCACCGCGCCACTCCACAATGCCGCGCGCCGGCGCCATCCTTCGGTCAGCACCATCGCCGAAATACGGGTGCGGAGATGTTGAAGATTGAACATCGCGCGATTCTGCAAGTGCCGGTGGCCCCGTGGAAGTGGCGAGTGTGGCGGTTGGCCCTCCTGCATCCGGTGAAATGGCAGGCTGCTCTCCACTCACATGAACCGTACACCGCCCCCGGCGCAGATCACTCGGCGCAGCTTGCGGTGTTCTTGCCATGCCGCTTGGCGTGATACAGCGCTTTGTCCGCCTTCGCCAGCCAGTCCTCTGCGGTCGCGGTGCCAGCCGCTGCGGCGATGCCGATACTGACGCTGAACTGGATATCGGTTGTTCCGGGCGCGCCCGGCTCCTGCAGGTAGTGCCTGATCTGCTCGGCCACACGCATGGCCTCCACCGGTGTCCGCTGGACCAGCAGGATGGCGAATTCATCGCCGCCCAGCCGCGCCGGCGTGTCGCCCGGCTGGGCCAACTGGCGCAGCACCGCCGCGATGCGGCGAAGCACCTCATCGCCGGCACGATGGCCATGCGAGTCATTGATCCGCTTGAAATCATCCACATCGAGCATCAGCAGGCAGGCGTTCCCGCCCAGGTGCTGCCCCGTCTGCAGCACCTGCTGGGCGCGCTGGATCAGGAAGCCGCGGTTGGCCAGCTCCACCAGCGGATCCATCCGGCTCAGGCGCTGCAGCTGGCGGTTCTGTGACTTCACCCGGCGCGCCAGTCGCCAGCTCAGCAGGCTCAACCCAATGCCATAGACGAACAGGAATGGCAGGCTGAGGACAACGGTGCGCTGCGAGGTGATGGGTTGATAGGGCAGGCCCAGGGCAAGCCAGGTGGCGGCGAACCCGACCACCAGGGCCAGCGTTGCCCTTGTGGCCAGGCGGATGCCGCCGGCGGCGATCTTGTCGGCCACCAGCAGTGCGGCAAACAACGCACTTGGCACGGTGCTGAGGGCCATGAAGGCGATCCATGCGCCTCCCAAGAGAGAGTCGACGATCATGCAGCGGAACTGCGCTGCTGCAGGCTCGCGGGCGCGACGTGTCAGGAGCATCGCCAGCGCCGGCCATGCGATGGCGTTGAGCAACAGCAGCACCCAGGGCGCAGCATCCGCCTGACGCTCGAGAATGATCGAGGCAATCGGAAGCGCGCCCAGGCCGTTTCCCACAAAGCGCATCCAGCCGATGCGCCGGGCCGCACCGACGCCCTCGACGGCGACTTCTGTTGAGTCAGTGAAGAACGGCATTGCCAGCTCTCCTGATGATCACTCCCCTGCCATTCACCCGGGCACCCCTTTGTGCGCGAGTCTGACATCTGTGCGTCAACGACAGGTCAATGGGAGAGGGAGTGCTGCAATCGCAGTCGCATCGCGGGATTGCGAACGTGGGCTCCATCCCGGGCGACGAGATACCCGCGCCGGACGGCATTCCTGATCGACCAGGCGTAGCGCTACCGGGCACGTGCTGTTAACGCTCCCGCATTATGCTGACCGCCTCATTGGACTTCCGCGAGGTGCACCCCTTGACCAAGCTGCATACCCTGATGATCGCCGGCTGCCTGTGTGCCTTCAGCCCCTTGGCCCTGGCTGAAACCGTGAACCTGACCAACAGCGCCGACGGTGCCAACCGCGAGGCCGGCATTGCCGCGGTCAAGAAAAAACTCGACGACGCGTGTACCGATCGCAAGGGCTCGCCCGACGCAGCGTCGTTCGAAGTGGTCTTTGAGAAGACCAGCGACAACCCGAACGTCCCCAAGCCGTATTACGTGGACGGCAAGATGAGGTGCGAGTTGCCGGGGTGAGAGCGCGATGTCAGCGGCGGCCGTGCCGCCATTACCCCCGCGGCGGCTGCGTGCCGCCCGGGGGCCCGTGCCGGAATCCCTAGCGACGCAAGGCGTCGATGATCACGCCGGTGGCGATCTCCACCAGCAGGTATTCCGTATCCGACTGCCGCACCCACCGCTGACCGCGACCGGGGTCGCGCAGACGGTAATGCGCGTAGTCGTCCACCCAGTAGCGGCGGTCAACCTCGGCCCAGGGCAAGCGGTCGCCGCGGCGCCATGCCTTTTTCTGCCAGCCCGGCGGGGGTGCGTCGCGGTTGTGGGGGCCGCCTGCATGGGGCGGCGGTCCGTTGCCACGTGCATGGTGCGGCGGATCGGCCCAGGCAGGGGCAGCCACCAGGGTGATTGCCGCGCCCAGGGCAATGCCAAGCAAACGTCCGGTTTTCATGGGAATGCTCCCGGTCCAGCCGCGGTATGCGGCGTTGTGACCCGGAATATAGGGCAGCGCCTGTGAACAAAACCATGCGTCCGGCCGGTAACGATTCAGCGTGCCCCCGCCTCGTTCCCCGGTCCGAAAAGGCGCCTGCAATCCGCCACATCGGGACTGTGTATCCTCGGCCCGTGACCGGATCGCCGCCCCCGCCCGAAACTGATGCTGCTGACGTGATGAAAGGCCGCGGCAATGCCATGGAGGTGTTTTCGGTCTTCCTCAAACTGGGGCTGACATCCTTTGGCGGGCCCATCGCCCATCTCGGCTATTTCCACCGTGAATTCGTGGAGCGCCGTCGCTGGCTCGATGATGCCCGCTTCGCCCAACTGCTGATGGTCTGCCAGTTCCTGCCGGGGCCGACCAGCAGCCAGATGGGTCTCGCCATCGGCCTGTTCCGGGGCGGCTGGCGGGGCGCGTTGGCAGCATCTGCCGCATTCACCCTGCCCTCTGCGTTGCTGATGCTTGGTTCTGCCGCAGCAGCTTCTCGAATGCATCACGCAGTCCACCCGGCCATCATCCACGGTCTGAAACTGGTGGCCGTGGCGGTGGTCGCCCACGGCCTGGTGGGCATGGCGCGGCAACTGCTTCCCGATGTGCGGCATGCGTTGATCGCCTGTCTCGCCCTGGCCGTAGCGGTACTGGCAGGCAATGCATGGGTATCGCTGTTCGCGGTGGGACTGGGCGGCCTGCTGGGCATGTGGCTGTGCACGCACGCAAGGGCGCCGGTTGCTGCGGTGTTTCCGGTACGGTACGGCGCACGTGGTGCCGTCATCAGCTTGGCGCTTTTTGTCGCCGGGTTGGCGGCTTCCCTGGTGCTGCCCTTCTCTACCGTGCCGACGGCACCACGCATTGCAAGCGCGTTCTATCAGGCAGGGGCCTTGGTCTTTGGTGGAGGCCACGTCGTACTGCCGCTGCTGCAGCATGCGGTGGTCGACAGCGGCTGGGTAGGACCAGACACGTTCCTGGCCGGCTACGGTGCCGCGCAGGCGATGCCCGGCCCGATGTTCTCGCTCGCGGCGTTTCTTGGTGCAGAGGCGTCATCGGGCCTGCCAGCGGTGGCGGGCGCAGGGATTGCGTTGCTGGCCATTTTCCTGCCGGGATTCCTGTTGCTGCTGTCGGTATTGCCGATATGGAACCAGTTGGTATGCCGACCTTGGGCGGCCAGGGCAGTGGCCGGGGCCGGTGCAGCCGTGGTCGGCCTGCTGGCTGCCGCGTTCCATGATCCGGTGTGGACGGAAGGCGTGCGCGCGCCGATCGACCTTGCGATCGCCGCGGTGGGTTTTGCGCTGCTGGCGGTTGCGCGGATCTCGGCGGCGTGGGTGGTGCTGTGGTGCGTCGTTGCTGCGCTGGCCTTACAGCGGCTCATGTAGCACTCTGTGCCTGCGCTTGGCGGGGGCGTGCAGCACCTCCCCGCACTTGGCAAACCACAGGTGATCGTCCAAAGTCCGCTGCTCATGCACGGATGCACGTAGCCCATGACACGACTGCTCATCATTGAAGACAACCCCGAGCTGGTTGCCAACCTTTACGCGTTCTTCGAGCCACTGGGCTACGTACTTGACGATGCACGGGATGGTGCCAGCGGCCTGCGCAGGGCAACGCAGAATGATTACGATGCCATCCTGCTGGACCTGATGCTGCCCCGCCTTGATGGCATGGCGCTGTGCCAGACACTCCGCGAGGAGTTCCAGAACCCGGTGCCGATCCTGATGCTGACCGCCCGTGATCCGGTGGAAGACCGCGTGCAGGGGCTCGCGCTGGGTGCGGATGATTACCTGGTCAAACCCTTTTCCCTGAAGGAGCTGGACGCGCGCATCAAGGCGCTGGTCCGCCGTGCCCAGGGCCGGCAGGTGCAGAGCGTGCTGGCCTGGGCGGACCTGCGGGTCGACACCCGTTCGCCACAGGCATGGCGCCAGGGCCAGGCCCTCAACCTGACACCGACCACGCACAAGCTGCTGATGTGCCTGATGCGTGCCGCGCCGGCGGTGGTGCGCAAGCAGGAGATGGAGTACCTGATATGGGGCGACGAGCCGCCGGAGAGCGGCGCGCTACGTACGCATATCCATGAGCTGCGCCTTCAGGTGGACAGGCCGTTCGACCCTGCACTCATTGCTACCGTGCACAGTGTCGGCTGGCGCCTGGGCACGCTGGCGCCAGCACATGTGGAGTAGTCGCCACCCATGAATGCCCGCTCGCTGAAGTCCCTCTATCGAAGCTTGACCCTGAGAACGCGTATCACCGTTGCCTTCGTGCTGCTGATGGCCGGTGCCATGGGCTTCATCGTACTGGTCGAACTGGTGGACTATGACGACGTAAGGGCCTCTGTGGTTTCGATGAGCCAGGACCGGGAGGTCCGCAGGCTGGAGGCGGCCTTGGCGAAAGGCGTGCAACCGGACCTGCCGGAAGGCAGCCAACTGTTTGATCTGCGTACGGTTCCGCAGGTACTGCGCCGGTACGGGCCGGGTTACCACGGTGACGCCGCACCGAACGAATGGCACCTTCGGGTCTTCGAAAGCAGCGGGCAGCGCTACTACCTGCTGCAGCACGGTGATCACTACGCCTACCTCGAGCACCTGATCAACGCCTTTGCTGCGCTGGTGATCCTGACCTGCGTGCTCTGTGCGTTCTGGATTGGTCGCCGGACGTCGGCCCACGTCATCGCGCCCATTACGCGCCTGGCTGATGCCGTGCAGAACAAGCACAAGCCCTTCCCCTTCCAGGACGCGCGCGACGAGATCGGCGTTCTAGCGCGCGCCTTTGCCCAGCACAGCGACGAACTTGAGCAGTTCCTGCAGCGTGAACAGTGCTTCGCCGGCGACGCCAGCCATGAACTGCGCACACCACTGGCGATCATCGGTGGCGCCGCCGAAACGCTGCTGCACCAGCTCCCGGCCGACAGCCGGCTGCTGGCCAGTGCCCAGCGCATTGTGCGGACCACGCAGGAAATGCAGCGCCAGCTGACCTGCCTGCTGCTGCTTTCCCGCGACCCCAGGACGGTGCCACGCAGCAACCTGCTGCTGCGACCGGTGATCGAGGAATGCATGGCGCGATGCGTGCCGTGGCTGGCAGGAAAGCCGGTGCGGCTGAGCCTTGATGCGGCGCAGGACGAGCAGCTGCTGACCAATGACGTGCTGGCACAGAGCGTGATCTGGAACCTGCTGCGCAATGCGTGCCAGTACACGGAGGAAGGCGAGATACGGGTGGAACTGCATGGCACCACGCTGCGGGTTGCCGATACCGGCCCGGGGCTGCCGTCCAGCATCGACGCGCAGCAGTTCCAGCGCTTCGTGACCAGCGCCCGGCAGAGTGGCGAAGGTCTGGGCCTGTCCATCGTGCAGCGCGTGGTCGAGCATCTTGGCTGGCAGATGACGGTCGAGACCTCGGTGCGAGGCTGCTGCTTCACCCTGCAGATGCGCCCAGCCGCAGCCGATACCTGACAGCTTCCTGACATTGCTCCTTCCACCCTTGCCGGATCTCTTCATGAAGGCAGGTGCGAAATGCAGCCAGGGCAACCCAAGGGCAACGGCAAATACGCGCACGGCAAGACCGGGCTGCGCCGCATCCTGCATACCGTGATCCATTCCCGCGACGGCTTCGTCGCGACATTCAAGGGTGAGGCCGCGTTCCGGCAGCTGCTGTTGCTGCATGGCGCGCTGGCAACCGTCGCGCTCCTGCTGGACGTCAGCCGCAGCGAGCGCGCCCTGTTGCTGATGGTCTGCTTCATCAGCCTGCTGGTGGAGCTGCTCAACTCGGCCATCGAAGCGGTGGTGGATCGCATTTCTCTGGAACACCATCCACTTTCCAAGAACGCCAAGGACATGGGCAGTGCCGCACAGAGCACGGCCCTGCTGATGGTGGCTACGGTGTGGGCCGTGGTCCTGATGGGATGAGCAAGGAACCTGACAACTTCCTGATGAACGCGTCCAGATACTGCGCGCACTTCTGGCTCAGCGGATTCTGCACGTGCGTTCATGCTTCAGGTCTGTCCCGCAACATCCGATCATGCTTGTCTGGTGCACGGCATTGTTCTTCACCACGCTGGGAAACATCGCTCTCTGGAAGACGCTCTGGTCTCTCATCGATATCCATGATCTGCGCAGCGCTTTGTTCTTCTGCAGCCTTCCGGTGCTGCTGCTGTGCCTGTTCAATCTGCTGTTCACGCCCATCGGCATGCTCCCCTATGCGCGCAAACCGGTGCTGGCGTTGCTGGTTGTCGTCAGCGCTGCGTGCACCTACTTCATGCTGCATTACAACGTACAGATCGACCGCGACATGGTGCAGAACGCGCTGGAGACCAACCAGGCTGAGATGACCTCCTACCTGTCGCTGCCGTTGCTGTTGACGGTGCTGTTGCTGGGCGCGCTGCCCACATGCGTTCTGCTGATCATGCGCAGTGGAAACAGCGGGCGTACTTTGCGGGCGGCGCTGGTGTGGTTGGGGAATGTGCTGGCGACGCTGATGGTGCTGGCAGCGGTAAGCCTGGCGTTCTACAAGGAGTATTCGTCGCTGCTCCGCAACAACCGCTACATCCGCGAGCAGGTGCTGCCGCTGAACGTTCTCCGTCACACCTATGGCTACCTCCGGAGCAGCTAAAGCGCCAAGGCACAGCCGCTGCGCACGATCGGCGAAGACGCCGCGCGCACGCCCGGCGAGCGCCCGCGCCTGGTCATCCTGGTGGCCGGCGAGACGGCACGTGCAAAGAACTTCCAGCTCAACGGCTATCCGCGCCCGACCAACCCGCAGCTGTCACGCAGGGACGGCGTCATCAGCTTCCGGGACGTTGCATCCTGCGGCACATCAACAGCCGTGTCACTGCCGTGCATGTTCTCGAAGATGCCACGATCGCAGTACGAGGGCGTCGCTGCGGCATCGGAAGAGAACGTACTGGACATCCTGCAGCGCACCGGCGCCAGCGTGCTCTGGCGCGACAACAACAACGGTGGCTGCAAGGGCGTGTGCAACCGCGTTCCCACCGACGACATGCCGCCGCTGAAGGTGCCTGGGTTGTGCGTGAACAAGGACGGCACCTGCCATGACGAGATCCTGCTGCACCAGCTGGACACGCGCATCGCGGCCATGCAGGGTGATGGTCTGATCGTGCTGCACCAGCTGGGCAGCCATGGCCCCACCTACTTTGAACGCTATCCCGCCGACGCCAGGGCATTCAGCCCTACCTGCGACAGCAACCAGATACAGAAGTGCAGCAACGAAGCGCTGACCAACACCTATGACAATACCCTGGTCTATACCGACCGGCTGCTGGGCAAGGCCATCGACCTGCTGCAGACCTATTCGGAGCAGCGTGACGTTGCACTGATCTATGTCTCCGATCACGGCGAGTCGCTTGGCGAGCGCGGCCTGTATCTGCACGGAACGCCCTACTTCATTGCGCCACGCGAGCAGACCCAGGTGCCGATGGTGATGTGGTTCTCCCCGGGCTTTGCAACCCATGCCCGCCTTGATCTGGCCTGCCTGCGCCATGCCGCGGGCACCGGATCCTACAGCCACGACAATCTCTTCCACTCCCTGTTGGGACTGTTCGCTATCAGCAGCGGTATCTACCAGCCGGGACTGGATGTGTTCGCGGGCTGCCGCATTCCCTAGCGTGCTGGCCAGTCACAGCGTCTCTGCCAGCCGCAGTACATCCATGGGAAACGCGGCGTAATCGTCGAGCGGCGCGCTGTGGCTCTCCCGCCGTTGAATCTGCCTTACCGCCACCACGCCCTTGTCGGGAACAATGACCAGGTGCTGGCCGAGATAGCCGTTGGCGGCGTATGCCGCTACCGGCCCTCGGTCGATGTCGAAGATGTCGCCGAGCTTCAGTCCACGCCCAGTGATTTCCGCAGCGTAGCGCTGGGGCCAGCTCGGTCCCAGCCGTTCGGCCAGGAAGCTGATCAGCGCTGACTTGCTGTCAAATACCTGGCCGTCGGCGGCCAGCAGCGCGTCCAGCATCACGGCATCCATGCTGCGAGCGCTCAGAAGCGTGGCTGCACCGGCCTTCAATCGGTAGTGCTCCCATGCGGGGATGCGCCACCACAACATGCCGACGTCGGGGGAACGCGCGCTTTCGGCGGTCATCAACGCCACCGAGCGTTCGCTCAGCAACCGCTTGCCGCCCGGGGTGACACCGCCGTTCAGCATCAATCGTCCGATCGCTGCAAGATCAACCGCCGACAGCGACAGCCCGGCCATGCCCATCGGCGTCCCGGCCTGATCCTTCATCCATGCATGGCCGGTGATGCCAAGCGGCTTGAACAACCGTTCGTCCAGATAGACATCCAGTGGCTTGCCGGCAAGCCGCTGCACGATGTCCGGCAGAAGGTTGGTCGCCTTGTTGTTGTAGGCGAAGGTGGTGCCTGGATCGCTGGACACTTCGGCCGCCAGCGCCAGCTTCACCAGATCCGGCGCGCCCTCCAGTTCCACCCCCGCGTTGGCCACGTTCTGCAGGCCGGAGGTGTGGTCCATCAACATCCGGATCGTGATGTCCCGCTTCCTGCCCTGGCGCCATTCCGGGTACACCGTGCTGACCGGTTCGTCGATGGATGCGAGCTTGCCGTCATCGAGCAGCAGCCCGATGGCCAGGGCGACGACGGACTTGGTCGCCGACATCAGGTGGATGCGGTCTTCACCGGCTGCCGGCGCGATCTGCAGCAGCACCCCGCGCCCGCGTTCAATGTAGACCGCGTCGGAATGCGCGTTGCGGGCATTGCGCTCGATCGCTGCCAAGGCATCAGGCGTGTTGGCTGCGGCCACAAACGGGTGTAGCGACAGGAAGAACAGGCAGGCAAGCAGACGTGCTCTCATGGCGGGCTCCTTCAATGGACACAGAGACAATGACTACATTTGTA
Source organism: Stenotrophomonas sp. 3(2025) (assembly GCF_052665395.1). Lineage (NCBI taxonomy): Bacteria > Pseudomonadati > Pseudomonadota > Gammaproteobacteria > Lysobacterales > Lysobacteraceae > Stenotrophomonas > Stenotrophomonas sp. 3(2025). The sequence continues at coordinate 37,663 of NZ_JBQOIF010000001.1, forward strand.
GTCAATCTGCAGTGCATGAAGTCATGCTCTATCAACCGATCTGGACCCTCCGAGCAGCAGAACCACCCATGGATGGCGGCGCGGCCGCTTGCGCGCTGAGCAGACGCCCCCTGCGCTGCACGGCACTGCTCCAGATCGTCGTTCAGGTGAGGGTGAGCGGCGACGGCGCCAACCGAACCCGGCCTTCACAGTTACCACGGCCCCTGCAATGCAACCATGCAGGACGCGCCCTGCCCCCATCGGTAACCTATGCCCCACCTTCGTCGTCTTTTTGGCCGCTGGCTGCGCCTGCGTCGTCGTGTGCGTTGGCGCTGGCGTGAGCACCAGGCGTCGGCCCCGGCCATCGAGGCCACCGAGGGCCCACTGCGTGCCGCGCTGTACAACGTTGAACAGATGGAGGAGTACGGCCGCGCGCTTGCGCGACAGCATCGCGTGCGGTTGCGCCCCAGTCCTGAGCGCCTGCTCGAACGGCTGCAGGCCAACGAGCGCGTGCTGGAAGACGCCAACACGCTGCTGAGCAGCGTGGTGCGCGAACAGCGGCCGGTGACCCCGGCGGGGGAATGGCTGCTCGATAACTACTACCTGGTCGAAGAACAGATCCAGACCGCGCGACGCCACCTGCCGCGCGGCTACAGCCGCCAGTTGCCTTCACTTGCCTCCGGCCCTTCGGCCGGGTTGCCACGGGTGTATGAGCTGTCGATGCTGGCGATCGCGCACGGTGACGGCCGCATTGACGCCGATACGCTGGGCCGCTTCATCGCCTCGTACCAGTCACTCGCGCCGCTGAGCCTGGGCGAACTGTGGGCCGTTCCGATCATGCTGCGCCTGGCACTGCTGGAGAACCTGCGGCGCATGGCCGCGCGGGTGATGCGCGATGGGACCGACCGCCGCCTGGCTGCGCAGTGGGCCGACCAGCTCAATCGCGCAGCGTCCGACACCCCTACCGATGTGGTCCTGGTGGTTGCCGACATGGCGCGATCCGCGCCGCCGCTGACCGGCGCGTTCATCGCCGAGCTGACGCGCTCGCTGCAGGGGCGCGGCGGCGCCTGGGCCATGCCCATCGCGTGGCTGGAACAGTGGGCGGCAGCGGCCGGGCAGCGCATCGACGAACTGGTTGCCGCCGAGGGGCAGCAGCAGGCGGCCGACCAGGTCTCCATCGGCAACAGCATCGGCAGCCTGCGCTTCCTCTCCACCATGGATTGGCGCACCTTTGTCGAAGACATGAGCGTGGTCGAGCAGCGGCTGCGGGAAGACCCCATGGGCGTCTATGCGCAGATGGATTTCGGTACCCGCGATGCCTACCGCCACGTGGTGGAGAAGATTGCCCGCGGCAGCCGCATCGCCGAGGAGCGCGTTGCGACCATCGCGCTGGACCTGGCACGGGCGGCTACGCCGGCCGACGGCCCACGCACGCACGTGGGCTACTGGCTGGTCGGCGAAGGCCTGCAGACCACTGTAGCGGCGGTGGCCGAGGCAGCACCGCGCCACCGCAAGGCACGGCGGCTGGCGCATCGCGTGCCGCTTGCGCTGTACCTGCTGCCGATCGGCCTGCTGGCGGTGCTGGCCACCAGCGGCCTGCTGGCAACCGGCAGCGGCTCGGTACCTGTCTGGCTAGCCGCGCTGCTCGGGCTGCTGGTGTTCAGTGAGCTGGGCATCGTGCTGGTGAACTGGACCGCGACGGTGCTGGTCGCCCCCAGGCCGCTTCCCAAGCTTGATTTCAGCGAAGGCATTCCTGCCGCGTGCGCCACCGTGGTCGCGGTCCCCTCGATGCTGTCCAGCGTCGACGGCATCGACGTTCTGGTCGAAGCGCTGGAGGTGCGCTTCCTGGCCAACCGCGATCCCCAGCTGCGCTTCGTGTTGTTGACGGATTTTCTCGACGCGCCAGCAGCACAGGCGCCGATGGACGACGCCCTGCTTGCGCACGCCGTGGCACGGATCGAGGAATTGAACCATCGTTACGCGCCCGAGCGCGGCGACCGCTTCTACCTGCTGCACCGGCCCAGGCAATGGAACCCGGGCGAAGGTGTGTGGATGGGCCACGAGCGCAAGCGCGGCAAGCTGGCCGCGCTCAATGCCCTGCTACGCCAAGGCGATGCCGCTGCGTTCATGCGCATCGTCGGAGACGCGGCGGCCCTGATCGGCGTCCGTTACGTCATCACGCTGGACTCGGACACCCAGCTTCCGCGGGATGCGGCACGCGCGTTCGTCGCCACCTTGGCGCACCCGCTCAACCGCCCGCGCTTTGATCCGCAGCTGCAACGCGTGGTGGAGGGCTACGGCATCCTGCAGCCCAGCGTCGGCACCAGCCTGGGCCGGCGCCGCACCTCGCGTTTTGCCAGGATGTTCGGCAGCGAGCCCGGCATCGATCCGTACACGCGCATGGTCTCGGACGTCTACCAGGACCTGTTCGACGAAGGCTCGTTCGTGGGCAAGGGCATCTATGACGTCGACGCCTTCGAGCATGCGCTGGAGGGCCGCCTGCCCGAGAACCGCATCCTCAGCCACGACCTGCTGGAAGGCTGCTATGCACGCGCAGGCCTGGTCAGTGATGTGCGCCTGTACGAGGACTATCCCGAGCGCTACGCCGCCGACGCCAAGCGCCGTGCGCGCTGGATCCGTGGCGACTGGCAGCTGCTGCCGTGGTTGTTGCCGTGGACACCGCGCCCGGGCCCGGGGTGGGAACGCAACCGGCTCAGCCTGCTCTCGCGCGGCAAGTTGCTGGACAACCTGCGCCGGAGCGTGGTGCCGATCGCTGCCCTGGCGTTGCTGGTAGCCGGTTGGCTGTACGCGCGGAACCCTGCTGCGTGGACCGCGTGGGTGCTGGCGCTGTGGTTCGCGCCGCCGCTGATAGGCATGCTGCGTGATGGCCTGAGCGTTCCGGAAGACACTCCGCTGGAAGCGCATTACATCAAGGTCGGGCGCGGTACGTTGCAGTCGTTGCTGCGCGCGTCCACCCAGATTGCGTGCCTGCCCTACGAAGCACTGCTGGCCAGTGACGCCGTGCTGCGCACGCTCTGGCGCATGGCCATTACACGCCGTCACCTGCTGCAATGGAATCCCTCCAGCGAAGTCGAGCGCCGCCTTGGCAGCGACCGTGGCGCGGAATGGCGGGTGATGGCGCCGGCCTCGCTGCTGGCGCTCGCGCTGGTGGCTGTGGTGGCCGGCGTGCGTCCGCAGGCACTGCCAATCGCCCTGCCCCTGCTGTTGGCATGGACCTTTGCGCCGGCATTGATGGCCTGGCTGGGCCGCCCGCCAGCGGCAAGCGTGGCCGAGTTGTCGGTCACGCAACGGGCGTTCCTGGGCCGGCTGGCGCGGCGCACCTGGTCCTTCTTCCAGGCCTGGGTGCGCGAGCAGGATCATTGGCTGCCGCCGGACAACATCCAGGAGCATCCGTCGCTGGTGGTCGCGCGACGCACCTCGCCGACCAACATCGGCCTGTCCCTGCTGGCCAATCTGTCTGCGTGGGATTTCGGCTATCTGCAGCAGGGCGCGGTGGCTGAACGTACCGCCCGCACGTTCGATACGCTGGACCAGCTGCCGCGCCATCGCGGCCACTTCCTGAACTGGTACGACACCGAAACCCTGGCGCCGCTGCCGCCGCGCTACGTCTCCACCGTCGACAGCGGCAACCTTGCCGGACACCTGCTTACCCTGCGCCAAGGCCTGCTCGCGCTGGTGGATGCGCCGGTGTTGGCGCCGCACACGTTCGATGGCCTGGCCGATACGCTGGGCGTGCTGGAAGAGGAGCGGCAGCGTCATCGCGCCGACGATGCGCCGCTGGTCGAGGTGCTCAATCATCTTCGTCAGCGCTTGGCGTCTACGCGTGTCGACCGTCCCGTCGGGATGGCGCAGTCGCTGGCCCGTCTGCAGGAACTGGCCGGTCTGGCCGACGACCTGCTGCTGCAATGGCCGGCACCGCCCTCGCCCGAGGACGGTGAGCTGCATTGGCCGGCCCTGTTCGCCGCCGAATGCCATGCCGCCCAGGCTTCGCTTGCCGATATCCCTGCCGATGCCAGCGCGGCCGTCGATGCACCGGTGCCAAGCCTGCGTCAGTTGGCCGCCCTGCCCGGTGCGGCCGGCGCGGACGCGCGCGCGCGCATCGAGCAGCTGCAGGACCTGGCGCACCGCGCCGGGCAGTTCTCGCTGATGGAATACGGGTTCCTGTTCTACCGTACCCGCAACCTGCTTTCGATCGGCTACAACGTAGACGACCACCGCCTCGACAACAGCTTCTACGACCTGCTGGCTTCCGAAGCGCGGCTGGGCGCGTTCGTTGCCATTGCACAGGGCCAGCTGGCACAGGAAAGCTGGTTCGCGCTCGGCCGCATGCTCACCGAGGTCAACGGCACGCCGACGCTGCTGTCATGGAGTGGCTCGATGTTCGAGTACCTCATGCCGCAGCTGGTGATGCCCAGCTATCCGGACACGCTGCTGGACCAGACCGCACGGCACGCGGTCGAGGCGCAGATCGTTTACGGCCGTACGTTGAACCTGCCATGGGGCGTGTCCGAGTCCGGCTACAACGCCGTCGATGCCCGCCTGAATTACCAGTACCGGGCGTTCGGCGTGCCCGGACTGGGGCTCAAGCGCGGCCTTGGGCAGGATCGGGTCATCGCGCCCTATGCCAGCATGATGGCACTGATGGTGGCGCCGGAAGCGGCCTGCCAGAACCTCCAGGTGCTGGAAGGATTGGGGTTCTGCGGGCGTTTCGGCATGTACGAGGCCATCGACTACACGCCCACCCGGGTGCCGCCGGGACAGGATCACGTCCTGTTGCGTTCGTTCATGGCCCACCACCAGGGCATGGGCCTGCTGTCGCTGGATTACCTGTTGCGCGACCAGCCAATGCAGCGCCGCTTCCTTGCCGATGTCGAGTTCCAGGCCACCTTGCTGCTGCTGCAGGAACGCATCCCGCGCGTGGGCGTGTTCCATCCCCATGAGGTCGAAGCGCTTGGCGAGCACTCAGCCCTGGCCGAGCACGAGACGTCCCTGCGCGTCCTGCGCGACCCGGGTGGCCCGCGCCCGGAAGTGCAGCTGCTGTCCAACGGTCGCTACCACGGCATGCTGACCCATGCCGGCGGCGGCTACAGCCGCCACGGCGACCTGTCGCTTACCCGCTGGCGCGAGGACGGCACCACCGATGCATGGGGCACGTTCTGCTATCTGCGCGACGTGGACAGCGGCGAGTTCTGGTCTGCCGCCTACCAGCCCACCTGCGTGGCAGTGGACAATTACGAGGCGATCTTCTCTGACGCCAAGGCGGAATTCCGCGGTGTGCGCCGCGGCTGCGAGAGCCACCTGCAGGTCGCCATCTCCGCCGAGGACGACATCGAGCTCAGGCGCCTGCGCCTGACCAACCGCAGCCGTCGCCCGCGCACGGTGGAGATCACCACCTATGCCGAAGTGGTGCTGGCACCCGCAGCGGCCGACGATGCGCACCCGGCCTTCAGCAACCTCTTCGTGCAGAGCGAGATCCTGGCCGCCAAGCAGGCGGTGCTGTGCACGCGCCGGCCACGTTCGAACGATGAGGTGCCGCCGTGGATGTTCCATCTGGTCGCGGTGCACGATGCGGAAGTGGTGGCGATCTCCTATGAAACCGACCGTGCGCGCTTCCTGGGCCGTGGCAACACGCCGCGGACGCCGCAGGCATTGACCACCGATGCCGACCTGTCCGGCACCGATGGCTCGGTGCTGGACCCGATCGTGGCCATCCGCGTCCGCGTGGTGCTTGAGCCCGAGCAGACCGTACAGCTGGACATGGTGTATGGCATCGGCGCCAGTCGCGGCGATTGCGAAGCACTGGTGGATAAATACCGTGATCGCCGCCTGGCCGACCGCGTCTTCGACCTGGCCTGGACACACAGCCAGGTGGTGCGCCGGCAGATCAACGCAAGCCAGGCCGAGGCATCGCTGTACGAGCGCCTGGCCAGCCACGTGCTGTATGCCGGTCCGCTGCTGCGCGCCGGTGCAGGCGTCCTGCAGCAGAACCAGCGAGGACAATCCGGGCTGTGGGGCCATGCCATCTCCGGTGACCTGCCCATCGTGCTGCTGAAGGTCACCGACGCGGACAACGTGGAACTGGTCCGGCAACTGGTGCAGGCGCATGCCTACTGGCGCCAGAAGGGCCTCAACACCGACCTGGTCATCTGGAACGACAGCAAGGCCGGCTATCGGCAGGAGCTGCAGGACCAGATCCTGGGGATGGTGGCCGCCAGTTCGGAGACCGGCCTGCTCGACCGCCCCGGCGGCATTTTCGTGCGGCCGGTGCAGAACATGACCCACGAGGACCGCATTCTGTTGCAGGCGGTGGCACGGGCGGTCATCAGCGACGAAGACGGTACGTTGGTCGCGCAGGTGGGGCGTCAGCCGTTGCCTCCGCGACGGATCCCGGCTCTGGTGCCGCAGGCGCTGCAGCAGGAGCTGGCCCTGTCGATGGAGGCGACGCCCGGACTGCCCATCGTTGCCGACCTGGGCCCGGAACCCGGACTGCCGCCGAGCGCCGAGCACGACGAAGAAGTGGACGACCCGTGGCCTTTCCTTCCCTACCGCGGCACCGGCCGATTCGACAACGGCACCGGCAGTTTCAGCGAGGACGGCCGCGAGTACGTCGTGGTGGTCCGCGAAGGCGCGCCGACGCCGGCGCCATGGGCCAACGTGATCGCCAACGCCCGCCTGGGCACGGTCGTCAGTGAGAGTGCACCGGGCTACACATGGTTCGAGAATGCACACGAATTCCGCCTGACGCCCTGGCTCAATGATCCGGTGTCGGACACGGGCGGCGAAGCCTTCTACGTGCGCGACGAGGACACCGGTCGTGTCTGGTCGCCGATGCCGCTGCCGCGCCGTGGCACCGGCGCGTACCGTACGCGCCATGGCTTCGGCTACACGGTCTACGAGCATGTTGAAGACGGCATCGCCAGCGAACTGTGGGTCTTCGTCGACGTCGCCGCGCCGCTGAAGTTCTCGGTCCTGCGGCTGCACAACCTGTCGGGCCGGCCACGGCGGTTGTCGGCCATCGGCTACGTTGAATGGGTGATGGGTGACCTGCGCGCGAAGTCGCGCATGCACGTGCTCACCGAACGCGACCCGCAGAGTGGCGCGCTGCTGGCGCGCAACACCTACAGCACCGACTTCGGCGGCCGGATGGCCTTCTTCGACACCGATGCCGATGGCTGCGGCTGGACCTGTGACCGCCTGGAGTTCATCGGCCGCAACGGCAGCCTGCACGCACCGGCGGCGTTGCGCCGCGAGCGCCTGGATTCACGACTGGGTGCTGGCCTGGATCCGTGCGCGGCGATCCAGGTGCCGTTGCTGCTGGCTGCAGGCGACCGCAGCGAAACGACGTTCCGCCTTGGCGCCGGGCGCAACCGCAAGGAAACGCTGGCGTTGGCACGAAGCCGCCAAGGCGCCCATGAGGCCATCGACGCGCTGGACGCCGTGCGCATCCACTGGCGCAACGTGCTGGCAACGGTGCAGGTGCGCACGCCAGACCCGGCGCTCGATGCGCTGGCCAACGGCTGGCTGGTCTACCAGACGCTGGGCTGCCGCTACCTGGCGCGCAGTGGCTACTATCAATCCGGCGGTGCGTTCGGTTTCCGCGATCAGCTGCAGGATGCACTCGCCCTCGTGCACGCTCGCCCGGACCTGACCCGCGAGCACCTGCTGCTATGCGCTGCACACCAGTTCACCGAAGGCGATGTGATGCACTGGTGGCACCCTCCGCAAGGTCGCGGCGTGCGCACCCGCTGTTCGGACGATTACCTCTGGCTGCCGCAGGGCGCATGCCGCTACCTGGAGGTTACCGGCGACGCCAGCGTGCTGGACGAAGTGGTCGGCTACATCGAGGGGCGCGCGGTGACACCCGAAGAGGAAGGGTACTACGACATGCCCACGCCTTCGACGCAGCGCGGCACGCTGTATGCGCACTGCGTGCTCGCGCTCGAGCGCGGTTGCCGCTTGCTCGGCGAGCGTGGCCTGCCATTGATGGGCAGCGGAGATTGGAACGACGGCATGAACCGCGTCGGCGACCAGCAGCGCGGTGAAAGCGTGTGGCTTGGCTTCTTCCTGCATGACACGCTCCGCCGCTTCATCGGGCTGGCCAACGCGCATGGCGATGCACCGCGTGCAGAGTGGTGCCAACAGCAGGCCGAAAGCCTGCGCCAGAACCTGGAACAGCATGCCTGGGACGGGGCATGGTATCGCCGCGCCTGGTTCGACAACGGCGCGCCATTGGGCTCGTCACAGAACGAAGAATGCCGAATCGATTCGATTTCGCAGAGCTGGTCGGTGCTGTCAGGCGTCGCCGCGCCTGAACGTGCCTCACAGGCGCTGGATTCGCTGTATACGCACTTGGTGCGAAAGGACGCCAAGCTGATCCAGCTGCTCGATCCGCCGTTCGACCAGACCCCGGAAGACCCCGGCTACATTCGCGGCTACGTACCGGGCGTGCGCGAGAATGGCGGCCAGTACACCCACGCGGCCGTGTGGGCGGCCATGGCATTCGCGCAGCAGGGCGATGCGGTGCGTGCCTGGGAGCTGGCCGGCATGATCAACCCGCTCAGTCACACGCTGGACCCGGAGGCGATCCAGACCTACCGCGTCGAGCCCTATGTGCTGGCAGCCGACGTCTACGCCGTGCCTCCGCACGTCGGACGAGGCGGCTGGACGTGGTACACCGGCTCGGCCGGTTGGATGTACCGCCTGCTGGTCGAATCGCTGCTGGGCATACGTCGGCAGGGCGATCGTCTTTCGCTGGCACCGTGCCTGCCCGATCACTGGCCGTCATTCGAACTGAGCTACCGCTTCGGCCGCAGCTTCTACGAGTTCGTGGTGACCCGCACTGCGCAGGGCCAGCCCACGCTGCACGTGGATGGCGTCCTGCAGCCGGACCTCACCGTCCTGCTGCGCGACGACGGCCATCACTACCGCGTCGCGCTTGATCTGGGTGCGGCCCCGGGATGAACGTGCGCCCTGAAATACAGCTGCAACTTGATACGCTGGCCGAGATGCTGGTGCACTGGTTGGCGCGGTCGCGCCATCCGGCGCAGTTCTGGCCGCAGTTTGAAACGCTGGCTGCGGAGATTCTTGACCAATGCGAGCACGCAGAAAGGGGACAGGCGCACGCGTGCATCCGGGCCATGCTCAAGAGCCACGCGCTGGAGCTTCCATCCTGGTACGCGCGTGATGACAGCCTGCCGCCGGGGAAGTCAGGAGAGTGAAGGCCAGCGCCCTGCGTTACGATGCCGGGCTCAACTGACCAGAGATACGCGTGTCCGTCTCCACTCGCCTGTTGCTTGCCATCGCAGCTTCCCTGCTGCCGCTTTCCGGGACGATCGCAGCACCGTCCACCCAGCCCGCCTCCACCGCCCCGGCCAGCAGCTGCCAGGACGACGCGTTCCGGTGCCCCGCATGGATGCCCTCACAGGCCGAGATGCGCAGCACCATCGCCGACCACTTCTGCGAGCTGGCCGACCAGGGGCGCATCCAGCCTCGGGTAACGCCGTTGGTCCGCGCCGAATCCTCGCCACTGAACTGTGGTGCGCTGGGAGAGCAGGCCGGTTCGAACTTTGTCTGCGGCGGTGAAATGCGCTTCATCGGCAAGGGCGGCGAAATGGACACCATCACGTTCAGTCCCACGCTTCGCCGCGAGGAGGATGGGCGCATCGCGTTCTACGTGGGCAATGACGAGGAAGGTGAACAGGTGTGGCGGGTGCCTGCCCCGCGGGTCACCTCAGCGACATGCGCGGGGCGCTGAGCGCTGAGCGCGGCACATCCTGCGCGCGCACCGCTTCAGTCCAGTTTGTGGGGGATTTCACGATCGAACCTGTTACGGGCGTCCATTTCCAAGTGAGCCATTGGCGCGTCCAGCTTTGCTGGGCGGCAAGCTATCGTCCCCCTGCCGCATGACGGCCTCGATCCAGTCGACGTAGCGTGACACGCGAACGTTGTGGACCATCTGGCCATAGAAGCCCGCTTCAAGGGCATGCTCGGGTACGGCCGTGATCCAGGACCCCAGTCCCACCAATTGCCAGGTGCCGTGGTCGTTGACCACGAGTGGACCACCGCTGTCTCCACTTCCCAGTACGCCCTCAAGCGGCAGGCCCTGCGGCGGCGGATCGAACCGGTACCAGAGATACCGCTGATTGCCGCCGGTAATCGTGTTGTGGGCCCGCCGCAGGGATGTACGGTGCGGCGCATCCGGCAACTGGCCAACCGCACCGTTGCCGGTGGCGCCCTTCCCCATCAGGACGGCGACCTGCGTGACCTCTGCTGAACCCCGATACAGCGCCACGGGCGTGGCATCGGTCACCGGCGCGGCAAGCTTGATCAGCGCGATGTCATCCGAGGCCGCCAGGAAGGCATGGATCCGGGAAGGACTTCCTGTTGCCATCGCCTCCTTGCCCAGAGCCTCGGGCATCCTCCGGTAGCCGGGATGCAGGAATATGCGTTCAACGCCATACGCGTTGCCATTGATCGCGATCGTTGCTCCCATCCCTTCCATCGGCGCTGCATGCGCTGCGGTCAGCACCCAACGCGGGGCGATGAGAACGCCGTGCCCCTCTCCTGGCATGTCCGCCAGCGCCGGGAAGTCAGATCGTTCGATGCGGTACCTGCCATCTTCGACATCATCACGGATGACGATGGCCCCGGCAGCGAACGGGAGCGCGGCAAGCAGCAGAAAGAGCCAGCGATTCATCGAAAGCATTCATCCTTGTGGTCGATCGATCCAGCCTAGCAAACGCATCTACACTGCTGATGGACGCGCGACCAGTTCCCGTGGTGGCCGACGAAGGGATGGAAACCGCGTCTGAAGCCGGGACGCGCCGAGACGTTTGGTGTTCACCGCGCAAGGCGAGCCTGGCATTCCTGCGGATCGAACAGCCCGTACGTGCGCAGGATTTCGAGATTGGTTCGCACCCTCGAATCCCTCTGTTCACAGCCCCGGAGCGAAGATCGGGAACCAGGAAGGACCCCCGTCCATGAGAACGTCGCGCACTTCACCGGGTGAAGTACAGACACCCGGCCACGGCGATCGGCATCGGGTCGGCCTCGATGCGCTGGGCCACCAGTGCCATCACTTCGACGCCATCGCCCTGGGCTTCCGGTGCTGACTGGACCACCCGCATTCCTCCGGGTTCGCCCTGCGGCCCCGGCCCATCGAGGGAAAGCGCTTTGGTGAGGTCTGCAGCAAGGTCTGCATCGAAGACAGCCACCACGGAACTGCGCGACAGTATCAGCCGCGTGGACGGATGACCGAAGACCAGAGCCGGTGCTGGAAGCTTCATTTCCGCGACAACGCCGGGCATGTCGCCCAGTGCGTTGCTGTAACCCCCATCCTTGCCGGCGATCGGCTGCCAGCCACCCGATGGCTTCCCGCGGGTTGCGATGTCACGCAATTGATGGGCCAACACCCGGAATGCGGTGCGATCCGCCTTGCAGGACACGAGTGCCAGCGCCTGATCGATTTCATCCTGCCTGGGAACGGTGCTGCGGATCGATGCTGCTGCCGGGGCGTTCGGCGCAATGACAAGCCCCAAGCCTGCGAGCAGTAGAATCCTGTTCAACGTACGGGTGATCAATGCGCAATGCTCCTGCCTGGGGTGCCAACACTGTTCGGCACCACACCGCACAGCTGGGAAATACCCTCTCTATCGGGAAACATCATTACCAGCGAGAGCTTCCCGCGCGGCGATTCTTTCGACCAGCGCATCGATCGCAGCCTCCATGGCGCGCGCCGTCTGGTCGCCGCTCTGGTTGGTGATGACGAAGATGCCAAGATCGTACTTGGGCACGATGTAGATATAGCACTGCGACCGCGGTACGCCACCATGATGCGCATGGTAGACGCCCTTCAGCCGGTCACCGGAAACGATGTTCCAGAAGTAGCCGATGCTGAACTCCGAATCGAACGTGACCAGAGGGCGATGCGACTCCTTTACCACCGGCCCGTTGGCCAGCTGGAACCTGAGGTACTTCACCATTTCCGGGACAGTTGCCTTCACGTTCCCGGAAGCGCCCCACGGCAACTGTGGCATCGGCGTGGTCGGTATCGGGTTGTCGCTGTGATAGCCGACCGCAAGCCGGGACGCTTCGCTGTCGCTGAGTCTGATTCTGAGACCCGTCATCGCCGCGGAATCGCCAAGGAACCCGCGTAACAGCGACTCGTAGTCGCTGTTGTAGACGGTTTCCAAGATATGCGCTGTCAGTTCCGTTCCGGCACTGGAGTAGGCGTAGTCCTTGCCGGGTGCCCGGTCAATCTCGACGGCGTGCAGATCCTTGAAGAAATCAGCCTTGCCGTAGTGTGCATAGACGGTGTTGAGTTCGCCGGGCGTACGATGATCGGTGAAGTCCTCCAACACCGTGTTCGCGCGTTCCGGCAGCATGTTCGGCAGGCCGCTGGTGTGGGACAGCAGGTGGCGGATGCGGATGGGCTCGCCCTTGTACTGCAGGTTCGGATAGTCTCCCTGCAGGTACTGCCGGACGTCGTCGTCCAGACTGACCTTGTGTTCCAGGACGGCATTGGCCATCAGGGTTCCGGCCAGGGTCTTGCTCAACGAACCAATCTCGTAGAGGGTCGCATCGGTTGGAGGGCCAGGCTTGCCGGTTTCCATGTTGCCGCGATGACGGACGAATTCCTCGCCCCGGTACACGACGCCGATCGAGGTCGAATGAAGCAGCGGCTGCTGGATCAGCGTCGCGGCAACTTCGTCGATCTCCGCCCCGAGATCCTTCGTTGCGGCCTTCTCGCTGGCGCAGCCTGCAGCCAACAGCGCGGCCGACACTACGAGGCAGCGGAACCATCGCCTGTTTCGAACATTCATTGACGTCGCTTGCATGCGTAGGCGCTTGAAGGGAGGTGAAAAAAGAGCTCTTAAGATACCCGATGGCGGGGCGCGATTGCTGCTGGATGCCAGACCTTGTCCCGATCACGCTCCGCTGACCGGCGCACGCCCATGCGTGCTAGGGCAGTGGATCGGAGACAGGTGAGCGGGTCGTGCGCGCATCGCCTGCGCGCATCCGGTAGCGCTCCACCCACTCCATGGTCGGTGCGATACCGCCGAAGGGAAACAGATGCGGGCTGACCTGCCCATGGGCTTCGGTCAAGCCCTCTGTCAGGCGGTCCACGAACACATCCGGCCCGGCCCTTCCCAGCAGGCGGCCGATGGAGATGCCGTAGCGGGACAGCATCGAGGTGCTTGCAGCGACGCCGCACATGGCCGCATAGCGTACAAGCCGCGCGATGCTGGCCGGCCCGGGGACGCCCACCAGCACCGGATGGGTGATGCCACGGGCGCGCAGTTCATTCAACCAGGCCAGAACGATATCGGCGTCGAATGCGAACTGGGTGATGATCAGCGGTGCCATGCCTCGCTCTTCGATACGCTGGCACTTGTTTTCAAGCACGCGCCACCTCTCGGCGCTGGTCATCACCGGATGGCCTTGCGGATGCCCGCCCACCCCCACGACCTTGATGCCGGCGCGCTCGAGAATGCCGCTCTCGATGATCGATGTGCTGTCGGCGAATGGCCCGGCAGGCGTGGCAAGATCGCCTGCGATCACCAAACAGCGCTCAATGCCGGCGTCGATGACGGCACGCTCGATGAAGTGCTCCAGCGCCGCCCGCGAGCCGATGCGGCGTGCGGAAAGGTGCGGCATCGGCTCGAACCCCAGTTCGCGCACCCTGCGTGCCGCGGCCAGTCGCGCAGCATCGTCCTCGCTCGGCAGGTAGGGAATGGAGATCGTCGTCCCCCGTGCAATGCGGTCGGCTTCGGCGCGCAACGCAGGCATGGCCTTGGCACTGACTTCCAATGAAAAGGCGTTGACGAAGGTCTGCGCCAATGGCTCCATGCGGCCAACGCCTGCTGACATCAGCGGGCTCCAGGCAGGTTGCCGGCGCGTGTGGAGCTGTTCCGTGCCAGTTCGACAAACGCCTGCAGGTAATCGATACCGGTATCGGCCTCACGCGCGCCCAGGTAGATCTGCTTGGGAATGCCTTTCGCACCCAGACGCACCGGTACCACGTCCATGCGGGCGGCATATTCCTCCACCAGCCAACGTGGCATGGCGGCCACGCCGCGACCGCTGGCCACCATCTGCATCATGATGTCGGTGGTTTCGATGGCCTTGTGGCGCCGGGGCGTGACCCCGGCAGGCAGCAGGAACTGGTTGTAGATATCCAGCCGCTCGAACGGCACCGGATAGCTGATGAGTACTTCCTGGCTGAGCTGGCGGGGCTTGACGTGCTCGACCGACGCCAGCGCATGGCCCTTGGCCACCACCAGCACCTGCTCGTAATCGAAGACGGGGACGAACTTCAGGCCCGGCTTCAACAGCGGGTCGGGCGTGACCAGCAGGTCGATCTCATAGCCGAACAGGGCGCCGATGCCGCCGAACTGGAACTTCTGCTTGACGTCCACATCGACGTCGGGCCAGCTGGCCAGATAGGGCGAGACGATCTTCAGCAGCCACTGGTAGCAGGGGTGGCATTCCATGCCGATGCGCAGCGCGCCACGCTCGCCCTGCGCGAACTGGCCCAGCCGTTCCTCGGCCAGGTCCAGCTGCGGCAGCACCCGGTTGGCCACCGCCAGCAGGTACTGGCCCGCCTGGGTCAGGCGCAGGCTGCGGCCTTCGCGCAACCAGACGTTGGTGCCCAACTGCTGCTCCAGCTTCTTCATGCTGTGGCTCAGGGCTGACTGGGTCAGGTTCAGCACGCCGGCGGCGGCCGTGAGCGACCCCTGCTGCTCGACCTGCCGCACGATGCTGAGATGGATCCGCTCCAACATGACGATGAATCTAACTCATGGATTGGTGAAGTAATACCATTTTACGTCATGGGAAGGGCTGGCTAGCATCGGCTCATGCCTTCGGATCCCTGCCAGCGCGGCTACCCAGCCGGCACGCAGGACTGCGCCCCTGCAGGTCACCCCGAAGCAGCCCCTCCCCTGCTGAAGCGAAGAGATGACCCGCCCCCTCCGTATCGTCGCCGTTTCCGGCGGGCTGCAGCGCCCCTCAAGGGCCGCGACCCTGGCCGAGCACCTGCTGGACCTGATCGGCGAAGGCGTCCCCTGCGATCAGCACCTGATTGAACTGGGTGAACTGGCGCCGCAACTGGCCGGTGCGCTCCGGCGCTCGCAGTTGCCCGAAGCCGTGGAGCGGCAGTTGGCCGCTGTCGAGCGTGCCGATGTGCTGGTGGTGGTTACGCCGGTCTACCGCGGTTCGTACACCGGCCTGTTCAAGCACTTCTTCGATTTCATCGACCAGGACGCGCTGGTCGATACCCCGATCCTGCTGGCCGCCACCGGCGGCAGCGAACGCCACGCGCTGGTGATCGACCACCAGCTGCGACCGCTTTTCAGCTTCTTCCAGGCGCGAACCCTGCCCTTGGGTGTCTACGCAACCGACAAGGATTTCGCAGACGGCTGCGTGCAGAACGAGGCCCTGATGCAGCGGGCGCGGCTGGCGGTGCAGCGAGCGATGCCCCTGCTTGCCCTCTCCCATCGTGCAGCACCTGCCGTTACCGAGGCCGCTGCAGTCCTCTGAATGCCGAATGCCAGCGACCTGCATTCGGATGTCACCCCCGCAACCCGGAACGCCGCCCATGACGACCGAGAACTTCACCTTCAGCATCACCCGTATTCCTTTCAACGAGGACTACCAGCCCGCTGACGGCACGCGAATCACCACCAACTTCGCCAACCTGGCCCGCGGCGAATCCCGCCAGGAAAACCTGCGCAACACGCTCGGCATGATCAACAACCGCTTCAACGATCTGGCGCACTGGGACAACCCCAGCGCGGATCGCTACGCGGTCGAGCTGGACATCATCTCGGTGGAGATGCACATCGATGGCAGCGACGGCAGCGATACGTTCCCGTTGATCGAGGTGCTGCGGCCGACCATCGTCGACACGCGTACCGGCGTGCGTACAGAAGGCATCGTCGGCAACAATTTCTCCTCCTACGTCCGCGACTACGATTTCAGCGTCGTGCTGCCCGCCAGCAACGAAGGCAAGGCTACCTTCGGCATTCCCGAAGACTTCGGCGATCTTCATGGCAAGCTGTTCAAGCACTTCCTGGCGTCCGACGCCTACCGTGCGCACTTCAGCAAGCCGCCGGTGATCTGCATCAGCGTGTCCAGCAGCAAGACCTACCATCGCACCGAGAACCACCATCCCATCCTGGGCGTCGAGTATCGGCAAGGCGAGTTCTCCCCCACCGACCAGTACTTCGACAAGATGGGGCTTCAGGTGCGCTACTTCATGCCGCCAGGCAGCGTCGCGCCACTGGCGTTCTACTTCCAGGGTGACCTGCTGGGCGACTACTCGAACCTGGAACTGATCGGCACCATCAGCACGATGGAGGCCTTCCAGAAGATCTACCGCCCCGAGATCTACAACGCCAATTCCGTAGCGGGCAAGGTCTACCAGCCCAGCCTGAAGCACCAGGACTATTCGTCCACCCGCATCGTCTACGACCGCGAAGAGCGCAGCCAGCTGGCCGTCAAGCAAGGCCGGTTCACCGAAGAACACTTCATCAAGCCGTACCGCGCCGTGCTTGAGCAGTGGGCCGCCCGCTGATCCACCGCTTTTCCATTCGCCCCTCAGGACACAAGACGCAATGTCGACGAAGAAGCTGCTCCCCACCTCCACCGCAGGCAGCCTGCCCAAGCCCTCCTGGCTGGCCGAGCCCGAAAAGCTCTGGTCGCCCTGGAAGCTGCAGGATGACGGCCTGATTGAAGGCAAACAGGATGCCCTGCGCCTGTCCCTGCACGAACAGCAGCACGCCGGCATCGACATCGTCAGTGACGGCGAACAGACACGGCAGCATTTCGTCACCACGTTCATCGAGAACCTCAGTGGTGTCGATTTCGAGAAGCGCGAAACCGTCCGCATCCGCGACCGCTACGACGCCAGCGTGCCCACCGTGGTGGGTGCTGTCAGCCGCCCGAAGCCGGTGTTTGTGGAAGATGCGAAGTTCCTGCGCAGGCAGACCACGCAGCCGCTCAAATGGGCGCTGCCGGGCCCGATGACCATGATCGACACGCTCTACGATGCGCATTACAGGAGCCGCGAAAAGCTGGCATGGGAGTTCGCCGGGATCCTCAACCAGGAAGCCAGGGAACTGGAGGCGGCCGGCGTCGACATCATCCAGTTCGACGAACCGGCCTTCAATGTGTTCTTCGACGAAGTGAACGATTGGGGTGTCGCTGCACTGGAGCGCGCGGTCGAAGGGCTCAAGTGCGAAACCGCGGTGCATATCTGCTACGGCTACGGCATCAAGGCCAACACCGACTGGAAACAGACGCTGGGTTCGGAATGGCGCCAGTATGAAGAATCGTTCCCGAAGCTGCAGACGTCCAGCATCGACATCATCTCGCTGGAATGCCACAACTCGCACGTGCCGATTGACCTGATCGAGCTGGTGCGCGGCAAGAAGGTGATGGTCGGTGCCATCGATGTGGCTTCCAGCACGGTCGAGACGCCGGAAGAAGTGGCCAACACGCTGCGCAAGGCCCTGCAGTTCGTGGATGCTGACAAGCTCTACCCCAGCACCAACTGCGGCATGGCGCCGCTGTCGCGTGACGTAGCACGAGGCAAGCTGCGCGCGCTCAGCGCGGGCGCACGGATCATCCGCGACGAGATTCTGGCCCGCGGCTGAGCACGAGTGCGCGTGCGGGGGGGACACGTTTGGATGGATGAGGCAAAGGCCGCGCGCCAGTGCGGGAGCCCACCGCTCCCACACTGGCGCCGCCTCCCTGCTCCTGTGCCTCCACACTCAGCGCTGCTGATCCTTCAGGAACAGCCAGGTAATCAACGTGGCATCGGGCCCCTTGGGATCGGTGAACGGCAAACCGGACTGGCTGCCGCTCCAGGCATGCCCCATCCCCTGCACCACGTAATGCTGCACCAGCGTCCTGCCGCCATAGGTGTAAGAGTCAACCGTGTAGGCACGCCCACCCGGCACCTGTCCGTGGAAGGTACTGGTCGGTACATACTTCACCGAGTCGTTGTCCAGGCCATCGTCGGCGAGGTCATTGGTCTGCAGGAACTGGCGCACGGCCTGCTGCCCGTTGACCGGGTTCACCGTGGCGTCGGCGGTGCCATGGAAGACCAGCACCGGGATCGGCCGCGGCGACGGCGAGCCCGAGCACTGCCAGGCCAGCCGCCCGTTGCTGTCCGGTGAGTAGATGCTGCCGGCCAACAGCGCATAGGCGCTGCCGGAGATCGTGGTCGCGCCCTTGTACATGCCGCCCGAATGGATCGCGCCCGCCGCGAACACATCCGAATAACAGGCCAGCATGATCGAAGTCATCGCCCCGCCGGCGGAAATGCCGGTGACGTACACGCGATGCGGATCGATGCTGTAGCCCGCTTTCACCTTGTCCACGATGCCGGCCAGGATGGAGGCTTCGCCACTGTCGCGCGCCTGGTTGATCGGCAGCTGCCAGTTCCAGCAGCGTGCGGGGTTGGAGGTGACGTTCTGCCGCGGATAGACCACGATGAAGCCTTCGGTGTCGGCGACCTCGTTGAAGCCGGAGGCCTCGCCCATCAGGTTCGGCCCGGTCACGCAGCCGTGCAGCACCAGCAACAGGGGCAGTGGCCGCGTTTCGTCGTAGCCGGCCGGCACCCACACCTGGTACTCGCGGGCACCGAACAGATTGCCGTACAGGCCAACATCCCAATGCCCGGGCGGGTCTGCCGCAGAGGCGGCGCCCGTGGTGGCCAGCCAGGTACACAGCAGCAGCATCAGCGCCTTGATTGAATCGATTCCAGATTTCATGACCAGATCCTCATGCGTGAGTCGTGGATGAAGTGGTACCGGAAATCCTCGTGGACCGACCTTCCAGAGGGTGCTGCGACGCCGCTGTCAAACCCAGCCGGTGGCGTAGTAGATGCCGATCACCACGAACACCGCGAGGGTCTTGATGATGGTCACTGCGAAAATGTCCTTGTAGGCCTGGCGATGGGTCAGCCCGGTGACCATCAGCAGGGTGATGACCGCACCGTTGTGCGGCAGGCTGTCCATGCCCCCCGATGCCATCGCGGCAACACGATGCAGCACCTCCATCGGGATGCCGGCAGCCTGCGCGTTGGCGATGAAGGTCTCCGACATCGCCGCCAGGGCGATGCTCATGCCGCCCGACGCAGAGCCGGTGACGCCGGCAAGACCGGTTACGGTGACCGCTTCATGCAGCAGGGGGTCCTTGATCGCCCCCAGCGCGTTGGCCACCACCATGAAGCCGGGCAACGCGGCGATGACCGCGCCGAAGCCATATTCCGAGGCGGTGTTCATGGCTGCCAGCACGGCACCACCGATCGCCGCCTTGGTCCCCTCGGCGAACTGGGTGACCACCGGGCGCCAGGCCAGCGCAAGCACCGACAGGATGCCAACCAGCAGTGCCCCCAGCACGGCCCAGATTGCGGTGATCTTCGCCACGCCCTGCACCACCGGCGCGGCGCTGCCCATGATCGACGGCACGAAGCTGTGTTCGGCGCCGTACCACTGCGGTATGCCCAGGGTGAACAGCTTGTTGGACACAAACACCAGCAGCAACGGCAGCACGGCAATGCCCGCGTGGGCCAGATGGGTGCCTGCGAACGGCGCCGGCTCGTTCACCAGCGTGGCCGGGTCTCCGTAGCCCTCGCCACTGCGCACCGCCGCGCGGCGGCGCCACTCCAGGTAGGCCATGCCCACCGCAAGCACGAACACACTGCCCAGCGTACCCAGCACCGGAGCCGCCCAGGTATCGGTGCCGAAGAACGTGGTCGGGATGATGTTCTGGATCTGCGGCGTGCCCGGCAACGCGTCCATGGTGAAGCTGAAGCCGCCCACCCCCAGCGTGGCCGGAATCAGGCGCTTGGGGATGTTGCTCTGGCGGAACATCTCGGCCGCGAACGGATAGACCGCGAACACCACCACGAACAATGACACGCCGCCGTAGGTGAGCAGGCCCGACACCAGCACGATCGACAGCATCGCCCGCTGCGGTCCGAACAAGCCGATCGCCGCACCCACGATCGAGCGGGAGAAGCCGGACAGTTCAATCAGCTTGCCGAACACCGCGCCCAGCAGGAACACCGGAAAATAGAGCTTGAGGAAGCCAACCATCTTGTCCATGAACAAGCCGGTGAACATCGGCGCCACCAGCGAGGGATCGGTGAGCAGCACTGCGCCAAGCGCGGCGATGGGCGCGAACAGGATCACGCTGTAACCGCGGTAGGCCACCAGGATGAGGAAGGCCAGCGCAGCAAGTACGATCAGTAGCGACATACGGCGCTTCCGGGTGGGGACGCGCCCAGTATCCGGATCTGGCGACCGCTGCCGACTGGACCTAGGTCCACTCGCCGGTGCGCAACCGCGCCGCTAGCCTAGCGTCCATGGGTGGCAATGGGCCATTCGCCGCGTACATGCCTTGGGGGAGGACCGAATGAAACGGAATTGCTTGAGCCTGATGATCGGCACACTGCTGGCCACCGGGCCGGTCCTGGCGCAGGACGCACCGCAGGGCGCGCCGGCAGCCGCCCGCACCGCTTCGGCCACCAATCTGGACAGCATCACGGTGACCGCACGCAAGCGCGAGGAAACCCTGCAGGAGGTGCCGGTTGCCGTCACCGCCTTTACGTCCGAAGCCCTGGACAAGATGAACGTCCAGGACATCAGCGACCTTGATGGACAGGTCCCCAACCTGACCATCTACGCGGCGCGCGGCGCCAGCAGCACGGTCACCGCCTACATCCGCGGCATCGGCCAGTCCGACCCCACCTGGGGCGCTGACCCGGGCGTGGGCATCTACCTGGACGACGTCTACATCGCCCGTCCGCAGGGCGCGTTGCTGGACGTGTTCGATGTCTCGCGGATCGAGGTGCTGCGCGGTCCGCAGGGCACGCTGTACGGCAAGAACACCATTGGCGGTGCCATCAAGTACATCTCGCGCGGCCTGCCCACCCAGACCGAAGGCTTCGCCCAGATCACCGTGGGCAACTACAGCCAGCTGGACGCCAAGGCGGCGATCGGCGGCCCGATCGGCGGGGCCGACAGCGGCCTGCGCGCGCGCGTGGCGGTGGCCAGCATGAATCGTGACGGCTTCGGCGAGAACACCTTCACCAACCAGCCGGTCAGTGACAAGCAGATCAATGCTGCACGCTTCAACCTGGGTGCGTATGCGGGCGACGACTTCGACGTGCAGTTCGCCCTGGACTGGATCGATGACCAGTCCGGCATGCGTGGCTCGAAGATGCTGGCACCCAACCCGTTCGTGCGCGCTTACCCGCCGATGGATGATCGCTACGACATCCGCTCGGGCATGCGCAACCTCAACAGCGTGGAGACCAAGGGCGCCTCGGCCACGGTGAACTGGCGGCCCAGCGAAGACGTTGCACTGAAGTACGTGGTGGCCAAGCGCGAATCGGACAGCGACGCGAACATCGACTTCGACAGCACGCCGGTGAAGCTGGCCGATGTGGGTGGCACTTACCATGACGACCAGGTCAGCAACGAGCTGCAGCTGAACTACGATGCCGGCGGCCGCGTGCGCGGCGTGGTGGGCCTGTACCAGTTCAGTGGCGAGGCCGGCGGCCAGATCCGCAACAACTTCTTCAACCTGCAGTTCGGCGACACCCGCGGCAAGGTGCTCACCGATAGCATCGCGCTGTACGCCGACTGGACGTTCGACCTGACCAGCAAGCTGAAGCTGGACGTCGGCGCCCGCTACACCGACGAGGACAAGCGCGCGATCGTGCTCAACCGCTTCTATTCGGATGCGACGTTCACCCGTCCGATCGCGGTCGCCGCCGATTTCGACAAGAAGACCAATTTCAAGAACGTCTCGCCCAAGGTGTCGCTGGACTACCAGATCACCCCGGACATCATGGTCTACGGCCTGGCCACGCGTGGCTTCAAGTCCGGCGGCTACAACATCCGCGCCAATGCCGTTGCCGTGCCACGCTCGGCCGAGCCGTTCGATGACGAGACGGTCGACAGCTTCGAGATCGGCAGCAAGATGGCCTTCCTCGACCAGCGCCTGTTCCTGAACCTGTCGGCGTTCCACAACAAGTACAAGGACATCCAGCTGTCGGTGTTCACCGGCATCGATACCAACGGCGACGGTGTCGACGATGCCTTCTTCGGCGATTTCACCAATGCTGGCGCCGGCACCATCAACGGCCTGGAAATCGAGTACCAGTACCTGCCCAGCCAGCACTGGCTGATCTCTGGCAACCTGGCCTGGCTGGATGCCAAGTATGACGAGTACATGGACCGTGGCGTCAACGTGGCCAAGCAGATGAAGTTCACCAACGCACCGGACTTCTCGGGCGCGTTGAACGTGGAGTACCGCACCGACCTGGCCAATGGCAGCAACCTGTCCGCACGGGTGAGCTACAGCTATCAGAGCGAAGTATGGCCGACCACCGATCTGAGCCCGGTGATCCGCCAGGACGGCTACGGGCTGGTCAATGCCGGCGTGATCTGGAAGCTTGACGACGCCTGGACCTTCTCGCTGCAGGGCACCAACCTGGCCGACAAGGAATACCGCACCACCGGTTACAACATTCCGGCGGTCGGCACGCTGATTGGTTTCTATGGGCCGCCACGCCAATATAGCCTCAGCGTCCGTTACGATTTCTAGGAAGCTTCTGCATGACACCGTCTTACGATGATCTGTACTGGAAAAGTGACGATGGCCTGCGCCTGCATGCGCGTGACCATGCTCCTGCAGGCGCGCAGCCGGCGCGCGGCACCGTGGTCTGCATCCCCGGCCTGACCCGCAATGGCGCCGACTTCGATGCGCTGGCCGCATCGCTGACTGCTGCGGGTTGGCGGGTGATCGCGGTTGACCTGCGAGGACGCGCAGGTTCGGAACGCGCATCGGACCGGTCCAGCTACAACCCGCGCACCTATGCCGACGACATGGTGGCGCTGCTGCGGTCGCAGAACATCGACAAGGCGGTATTCGTCGGCACCTCGCTGGGGGTGCTGGTCACCATCACCCTGGCCTCGCGTGCGCCCGGGCTGATCGCCGCGGCAGTCCTGAACGATGCCGGCCCCAAGGTGCCGCGCGACGCGCTGGCGCGGATCGGCAAGTACGCCGGCAAGCCCGTGCCGCCGATGGACCTGGCACAGGCCACGACCTATGTGGAATCCATCGGCAAGGCCGCGTTTCCGCGCTTCACCGCCGACGACTGGCGGGCGATGGCCGTACGCACGTTCCGCCAGCGCAGCGATGGCCTGCTGGAACTGGACTACGACCCGGCGGTGATCCGCACCACCCGGCCGTGGCTGCTGTGGTTGCTGCGCCCGGTGTTGTGGCGCGCGGTGCGTGGGCTGACCGCACGCGTGCCGGTGCTGGTGGTTCGTGGGGCGCTGTCGGACATCCTGCCTGCCGATGTCGCGCAGCAGATGGCCGCCACGTCGCCCAACGCCCGCCTCGTTGAGGTACCGGAGGTGGGCCATGCGCCGATGCTGTCCGAGCCCGAGGCGCGTGACGCGATCCTGGCATTGCTGGATCGCGTGCGATGAGTTCCGGCGTTTCGATGGATGCGCTGCCTGCCGCCCTGCAGGCCCTGCACCAATGGGCGGCAAGCGAGCGGCTGAGCGGCAGCACGCGCATCGCGCAGTCGCGCATCAATGCTTTCGCCGAGGCCACCGGTGACCACAACTGGATCCACACCGATCCTGCCCGCGCACGGACCGGCCTGCCGGGCGGGCAGACCATCGCCCATGGGTTCCTTCTGCTCTCGCTTACCGTAGAGGACGACGTGGCGGCCTTGGCCGGTTTTCCCGGCATCGCCCACGTACTGAACTACGGCTTGAACAAGGTCCGGTTCCTGGCGCCGGTGCCGAGCGGTTCCGAGGTACGGGTACGCTCGCAGCTGATGTCCTTGGAAGCGCGCAGGACGGGGCAGTGGCTGCTGACCCAGCACAAGACCGTGGAAGTGGTTCCCGCCGGCGAGACGGCCGTGGTCGCCGAACAGTTGTCGCTGATCGTGCTCGCCGACTAGCGCCGCACCGTCCTCCCGCGCGGGGCGGGCCGGCTGCCCGCCGGCCGCGGTTCTCTCTACACTGGAGCGATGTTGACGCCCTCCATCGTTCTGTTCGCCTGCATCGCGTGGACCGTGCTGCTGTTCGGCGTCGCCCTGTGGGGGGAACGCCAGGGGCATCGGCTGTCGAAGGTATGGCCAGCCATCTACGCGCTGTCACTGGGCGTGCACTGCACGGCGTGGACCTACTACGGGGCTGCCTCGCAGGGCGTGCAATGGGGCTTCCCGATTCCGCCGACACTGATCGGCATGGCCCTCATTTTTGCCTTCGGCCTGCCGTTCCTGGTGCGGCTGGGGCGGCTGGCCAAGCAGCACAACAGCGCCACCATCGCCGACCTGGTGGTCGCGCGCCTGCGCGCCGACCAAGGGCTGGGCATCACCATCACCCTGGTCGCGCTGTTCGGCATCATTCCCTACATCGCGCTGCAGCTGAAAGCGGTCAGCCAGGGCCTTGCCGCCCTGCTCGGTGACCAGTTCGCACCCGTTGGCTGGCAGCTGGACGTGTCGTTCTGGTTCGCGCTGACGATGGCAGCGTTCACCACCCTGTTCGGCGCACGCAAGGCATCGGCGACCGAACACAACCGCGGCATCGTGGTCGCGCTGGGCCTGGAATCGCTGTTGAAGCTGACGGCACTGCTGGCCATTGGCCTGTATGCCGCGCTATCGGTGCACAAGGCCGGCACGCCGCTGCTTGAGAAGATGGCGCACCTGCCGCCGCCGGCGGTGGTGCCGGATTACCTGACCATGGTGGCGCTCGGTGCCATGGCCGCGTTCACCCTGCCCCATCAGTTCCATGTGGGCGTGGTTGAGCTGCGCCAGTCATCGGACCTGAAGACGGCGCGCTGGCTGTTCCCGGTCTACCTGCTGTTGATCGGCCTGCCGTCGGTGCCGATGGCACTGGCCGGTGCCGCGCAGCTGCCGCCCTCGATGACGCCGGATCTGTACGTACTGGCCCTGCCGCAGGAGCGCGGCCATCACCTGCTGGCACTGCTGGCATACCTGGGCAGCCTGAGTGCCGCCACCGGCATGATGATCCTGTCCGGGCTGACCCTGTCGATCATGCTCGGCAACCACGGTGTGGGCTCGCGCCTGCTGAGCGGCGTCAATGGCTTCAACACCGGCGCGGATCTACGACCGCGGGTGCTGGCCTTCCGGCGCGCCGGCATCCTCGCCGTGTTCCTGATGTCGTGGCTGTACAGCCGTGCGATGAGCGGCACCGAGGCGCTCAGCGATTTCGGCCTGATGTCGTTCACCGCGCTCTCGCAGCTGGCACCAGCGGTGCTGCTGGCGGTGTACCGTCCGCGCACGCCCTCCCCGGCCATCATCGCCGGCATCGTACTGGGCTCGCTGGTCTGGTTGTGGCTGGTGCTGCTGCCCATGGTGCTCCCTGCACCGCTGGCGTCGGCCGGCCCCGACGGACTGCACTGGCTGGCGATGTTCTCGCTGCGCATGCAGCCGGGCCATATCGCCATCAGCATGGGCGCCAGCCTGGCCGTCAACCTGGTAACCGTGGTGCTGGTGTCGCGCGCGGTGCGTCCTTCTGTGCCTCGGCAGCGCGACGCGGTGGCCGCTGCATCGTTGCGCAAGACGGCTGGTCGCTTCCTCGGCCAGGAACGGGCACGGCAGCTGATGGACGGGCACGCCGGGCAGATGCTGGACGACGACCGGGTGACTGCCATCGAGCGCGAACTGACCGCCGTGGTCGGTGCAGGCATGGCGCGGCTGCTGGTGGAGGCGGCACGCGATGGTGGCGCTGCGCCACTGGACGCTGTTACCCGCGCGGTAGGTGAAGCCACCCAGGTGCTGCGCTTCAACCAGCGCCTGCTGGAGGCCGCCCTGGAGAACATGAGCCAGGGCATCAGCGTGGTCGATGCGCAGCTGCAGCTGGTGGCCTGGAACAGCCGCTACGCCGCGCTGTTCAAGTTCCCGCCGGAGCTGCTGCAGGTGGGGCAGCCGGTGTCGAACCTGACGGCGTGGGCGTTGGGACAGCTGAAGATCGGCGACACCCCTGGTGACTCGCGCGACAAGGCGTTGCAGCGGCGGGTGGTGCACATGCGGCGCGGCACGCCGCACCTTTCCGAGCGGATTTTCCCGGACAACACCATCGTTGAGATCCGAGGCAACCCGATGCCCGGTGGCGGCTATGTGGCCACCTTCACCGATGTCACCGCCTTCCGGCGGGCAGAGGACGCGCTCAAGCGCAGTAACGAAACCCTGGAGCGCCGCGTGCAGGACCGCACCGCCCGGCTTGAACAGGCCGTGCATGAAGCCGAGCGGGCCAACGTGGCCAAGACCCGCTTCCTGACCGCAGTCGGCCATGACCTGATCCAGCCCCTGCATGCGGCGCAGCTGTTCACCGACGCCATG
Organism: Stenotrophomonas sp. 3(2025); assembly: GCF_052665395.1. Lineage (NCBI taxonomy): Bacteria > Pseudomonadati > Pseudomonadota > Gammaproteobacteria > Lysobacterales > Lysobacteraceae > Stenotrophomonas > Stenotrophomonas sp. 3(2025). The sequence continues at coordinate 64,067 of NZ_JBQOIF010000001.1, forward strand.
TCGCAGCACATCGAATCGGAATTCCTGGACAGTTTCCTGCGCCAGATTCGCGGCGCGCTGGATTCCACCGACGATCTGCTGTCGGGCCTGCTGGATATTTCGCGACTGGAAGCCGGTGGCCTGGTGGCCGATCCGCGCCCGTTCGCCTTGTCGACCGTGCTGGAGCCGCTTGCGCAGGAGTTCGCCGTGCTGGCCGCGGCACGCGGCCTGCAGTTCCGCCATGTGCGCACCCGCGCGTGGGTGCACAGCGACCCGTTGCTGCTGCGCCGCGTACTGCAGAACTTCCTGGCCAACGCCATCCGCTACACCCGCCGTGGCGGCGTGCTGCTGGGCGTTCGCCGGCACGGCCAGGCACTGTCGATCGGCGTGCATGACAGCGGCCCCGGCATCGCGCTGGAGCAACAAGCCGTGGTGTTCGAGGAATTCCACCGTGGCGACCGCAGCAATGGCCAGGGCCTCGGTCTTGGCCTGACCATCGCGCACCGCATTGCCGACCTGCTGCATGCACCGTTGGAACTGCAAAGCGAACTGGATCGCGGCTCAGCCTTTTCCATCACCGTGGCGCGTGCAGCGCCGCCTGAGGCACCACGCACTGAGCCCGCCGCTGGCAACAGCAGCATCAAGGGCATCCGCGTGCTGGTGGTCGACAACGATGCGGAGGCGCTGGAGGCAATGCGGCTGATGCTGCTTGCCTGGGGCTGCGATGTCATCGCGGCGCGCGATGTCGCTGCGCTGGGTGCATCCGCACATGAAGCGGCACTGTGGTTGTTCGACTACCACCTTGATGAGGGCGATACCGGTGTCGCACTGTGGAAGCGCCTCGTCGCCGTGCATGGCGCGCGGCCGACGGTGATCCTCAGCGCCGATACCGGCAGCGACACGCGCGATGCGGTGCGCAGTGTGGGCCTGTCACTGCTGAACAAACCGTTCAAGCCACTGGCGCTGCGCTGGGCGATCAACCATCTGCTGGCAACGGTCAGCGCGGAAAGGACCTGACGAAGGATCAAGCGTCCTGCGCGTCTTCGATCTGCCGGGATGGGTCGGTCAACCCCATCTCGTGCAGCACGCGGATGGCCTGCGCGCGATTGCGCACGCCCAGTCGCCCCATGATGCGGGTCATGTGTGCCTTGACCGTGCGCAGCTGCACGCCCAGCCGGTCGGCGATCTGCTTGTTGAGCAGCCCTTCGGCCACCAGGCTCAGCACCTTGTACTGATGCGCGGACAGGCTGGACAAGCGCGCGGCAAGATCGGCGTCATTGCTGAAGGGCGCCACCCGCGCCACCGGCTCGCGCAGCAGCGCCGGTATCCAGCGCTCACCTTCCAGCACGGTCTGCAGTGCGGACTGCAGGTCGGTCAGGCCGGAGCTCTTGGGCAGGTACCCGGCTGCGCCCAGGTCGATGGCGCGGCGGATCACGTGCGGCTCCTCATTGGCCGAAACGATGATGATCGCCAGCCCCGGTTGCAGCGCACGTATGGTCGCCAGTCCGGCCAGGCCGTGGTTACCCGGCATGTGCAGGTCCAGCAGCATCAGATCGATCTGCTGGCTCTCTATCGCTTCGAGCACGCCGTGCAGCGAATCGGCCTCGCTGATCTGCAGGTCAGCCACCGCTTCTTCGGCGGCGCGATGCAGCGCCGCGCGGAACAAGGGGTGGTCATCGGCGATGAGCAGGGTCGGCATGTCCAGCCGAGGTTAGCAAATCGCCCGGGGCTGGGCACGGGTACCAAGGTACGCTGGCGTGCGCCGCCCGGATGGTTAGGGTGGAGCAATGAACATCCACCGCCCCGTCATGCTGCTGTGCGCCGCGCTGCCATTGCTTCTGGGCAGCATCTCCAGCACCCACGCCGCTCCGCCCCGCCCCACTACCGCTGTACCGGTGTTCGAGCAGTGGCGGGAAACCGTGCATCGCGGCAGCGACGAACTGCTGACCGCAGGCCTGGGCATCGACGCCCTGCGCTCGGCCACCGCGCCGGCGTTTGCCAACCCGGCCCAGCCTACAGCGGAGGAAGTCCGGCGTCGTGCGATCTGGAGCAGCTGGCGCGGCATCGCCGACCTGACACCCGGCGGCGGCTTTGGCGATGTCTACGGCAGCCTGCAGGCGGTACCCGGCCGCGAGTTCTCCGCCTATGCGCGCGTTCCCGGCGCCCGCCATCCCCATCGGGTACTGGTGCAGGTGCCCGACAGTTTCGACACCGCGCGGCGTTGCCTGGTCGTCGCGGCGTCTTCCGGCTCGCGTGGCATCCATGGCGCGATCGCGGTTGCCGGCAGCTGGGGCCTGGCACATGGCTGCGCGGTCGCCTATACCGACAAGGGCGCCGGCAGTGATTACTACGATCTGGACGCCAAGGCCGGCGTCCAGGCAGACGGCACGCCAGCCAGCCAAGGCGCGTTGGCCTTCCTTCCTGCGGGTGCGACAGCCGCGCAGGGAATCGCCTTCAAACATGCCCATTCCGGTGACAACCCGGAAGCAGACTGGGGACGCCATCTGCTGCAGGCGTTGCAGTTCGGCCTGCAGGCGCTGGACCGCGCCTATCCGCAGTCGGCCCCGTTCACTGCGGCCAACACGCGCACGCTGGGCGTGGGCGTATCCAATGGCGGTGGCGCCGTGCTGCGTGCGGCGGAGATCGAAGGCGACTGGTTCGATGCGATGGTGGCCGGCGAACCCAATGTCTCGGTGGCCGGCGCTCCGCCGCTGTACGACTTCGTCACCCAGGCCGCGTTGCTGATGCCCTGTGCCCTGCTGACCGAGGGCGATCTACCACAACCGCCGATGCGGGCGCAGGCCGTGCCGGGGTGGACCCAGCGATGTGCCACGCTGAAATCCGCTGGGTTGGTGCAAGGCGATGACACTGCAGCACAGGCACGGTCGGCACGGCAGCAGCTGCTCGACGCGGGTTTGAGCGCCGATGCACTTCGCGCCGGCGCATTCTCCACCGGCTTCGATCTGTGGCGCGCCATCGCAGTGACCTACTCGTCAGCCTATGGACGCTACGCCACGGGCAAACATCCCTGCGCGTACAGCTTCTCGGCCGCCGGTACCGACGGCAGACCCCACGCGGCCACGGCCGAGGTTCGTGCGACCTGGTGGAGCGAGGGCAGCGGCATTCCGCCGGGCAGCGGCGTGGTTCTGGTGGACGGCAATGCCACCGGGGCGGCAGCTGATCCGCTGCGTGGCCTGAACTGCCTGCGCGCACTGGGCGAGGGCGACAGCGCCGATGCCCGACGGGTACGCGCCGGCATCACCTCAGCGACTGCCAAGGCGCCGCGTCGCGGCCTGCCGATCGTGGTCATCCATGGCCTGGACGACGGGCTGGTACCGATCAGCATGACCAGTGATCGCTATGTGCCACTTGCCCGCAAGGCCGGGGCGCAGATCGCCTATTGGCGGGTGAACAACGCGCAGCACTTCGACTCGCTGCTGGCCTTCCCGGACTACCGGAAGCGCTACGTCCCGCTGCTGCCCTACCTGTTCGCGGCGATGGACCAGGTGTGGGAACACCTTGAAGATCCAGCGCGAGCGCTGCCGCAGGATGCACTCATCCAGCCGAGCCCACGCGCGGAGGCGCCGCTGCTGCGCGAGCAGCTGTCCATTCCCGCGCCCCGCGGCCGCTGACGCGCCGCCCCATCAGGAAGATCACATGTCATTCGCCACCGCCGCAGACGCGCCCGCCGCCGAGCCTCATGCCTACCCCCTGCTGATCAAGCAGCTGCTGCTGACACCTCTGGCAGTGCGACCACGGCAGGAGATCGTCTACGGCGACAAGGTCCGCTTCGACTACCGCACCCTGCAGGCGCGCATCGGCCGGTTGGCCGGGCTGCTGACCTCGCTCGGGGTAAAGCGCGGCGATACCGTGGCGGTGATGGACTGGGACAGCAACCGCTACCTGGAGAGCTATTTCGCCGTGCCGATGATCGGAGCGGTGCTGATGATGGTGAACATCCGCCTGGCGCCCGAGCAGATTGCCTATACGCTCAATCACAGCGGTGCGCGGGTGATCCTGGCCAACCGCGAGTTCCTGCCGGTGCTGGACGCCATCGAAGAACAGCTGCCGGACGTGCGCACGCGCATCCTGCTGGATGATGATGAGGGCCCGCTGCCAGCGGGTTTCGTGACCGAGTATGAGGCCGGGCTGCGCGAGGCCACGCCCATCACCCGCTTCCCGGACTTCGACGAGAACACCCGCGCCACCACGTTCTATACGACCGGCACCACGGGCCTGCCCAAAGGCGTGTACTTCAGCCATCGGCAACTGGTACTGCACTCGCTTGCGGCGATGGCAGCCCTCGGCAGCGCGTCCAGCCAGGGGCGCCTGCACCGCGACGATGTCTACATGCCGATCACGCCGATGTTCCACGTCCATGCCTGGGGCATGCCGTACGTGGCCACGCTGCTGGGCATCAAGCAGGTCTACCCCGGACGCTACCTGCCGGGCACGTTGCTGGCGCTGATCGCCCGCGAGAAGGTGACGTTCTCGCACTGCGTGCCGACCATCCTGCATATGCTGCTGGGCCATCCCACTGCCGCCGATACCGACCTGCGCAACTGGAAGGTGATCATCGGTGGTGCGGCACTACCGCGGGCACTGGCGCAGCAGGCACTGGCCCGTGGCATCGACATCTTCGGTGGCTACGGCATGTCCGAAACCTGCCCGCTGCTCACCCTCGCGCAGATCGATGCCGACGCCGTGGATGGCCCGGACGAGGAGCTGTCACTGCGCACCAAGGCCGGCATTCCGGTGCCGCTGGTGGATCTGCGCATCGTCGACGAACACATGAATGATGTTGCCCACGATGGCATCGCCACCGGGGAAGTGGTGGTGCGTACGCCCTGGCTCACCCACGGCTATCTGCACAATCCGGACGCTTCGACGGCGTTATGGGCCGGCGGTTACCTGCACACCGGGGACATCGGCAACATCGATGGCAGCGGCTACCTGCGCGTGACCGACCGCATCAAGGATGTGATCAAGACCGGTGGCGAGTGGATCTCCTCGCTCGCCCTGGAGGACATCATCGCCCTGCATCCGGCAGTCAACGAGGTCGCGGTGATCGGCATCAGCGATACGAAATGGGGCGAGCGACCGCTGCCGTTGGTGGTCCGACAGCACGGCAGCGATGTGACCGAGGCGGAGATCATCGAGCTGGTCGCAGCACGCAGCCGCTCCGGTGATATCTCCCGCTACGCGATCCCCGACCGCGTCAGCTTCGTCGATTCGCTGGAACGCACCAGCGTGGGCAAGATCAACAAGAAGAAGCTGCGCAGCCTGCATGATTCGGGTGGTGCCACCGACGCCCGCTGAGACCAGCACCTGCAGGACGAAGACGGTTCTGCTGCAATCCGCACGATGCGGGTTGCAGCATCGCAGGGCCCGTGCCTCTTTCGCCCATCTGCATCAGGGCGTGCAAACGGTCCCTTCGAACGCGTGTTCGTAGGTAGACAGTGCTGCAGCGGGCGCTGCCAGCCCGATCCTGCTATCCAGGGTGAGTGCGGGCCCTGAACTGCGAAGGTCGACGATGGCGACCGAGCCGACACAGTCAGTGATCAATTGGCAGGCGTCGGCAGCTTCGTCCACGCTCAAGGAGTCGCCGCTACCCCCGTCTTCCGTCAGCCACGCCATCAAAAGCGTGCGAAGCTCGCTTTGGGGTGGTTCCAGACGTTGCCTGCTACGCCCAAGCGCTTCCCCGGACGCGGTATCCCGCTGCGCCACCGGCGCTGTCGTGGGTCTCTTGCTGTCAACCAGACGCTCCAATCTGGCATGGGCCACGGGCGCAAAGGTCACAGGCCTACCGGTCTGCTCTGGCCACAGCACATAATTCACGCTTGCCGCCGCCGGCCTGTTGAACTGGTGCCTCAGCCTGAGGGCAAGGATGACCAGTTTGGTAAGTTGCCAGCATTTGCCGGGCTGTCGCTGTTCGATTTCCGAAATCTGGTCAGCCGCAAGTACGGCATCTGTTTTCTGTAACCACCCAAGATAGCGTTCAAGCTCGGCGTCGGCTTCCTCCACACGCTTTGCCTTGCGTTCCTTCTCCAGCTGATCCCTACTGGCTTTGCTGACCGACGCTGGAGCCCCATTGCCATCGGAACTCTCACCCAGATCCCATGCGGGTGCCCGCTTCAGGTCAACGGCAGACCCATCGCAGCGTTTGGCCTGGAAGACCGCCAACCGGTAGCGCTCGTCCTGCCCAGGTGCGGCGATCAGCAACGCGAAGTCACTGCCAAAGGTGTTTTCTGCCGGGCGGCTGTAATGGAGCCAGCGCAGGCCCATGCGATTGCCGCCAACGTCGCCTTCTGGCCAGATGCAGCTTGCATGGCGGATGCTCGACCCCAGGTGCCCCAGGAACAGGCTGGTAAGCGCTTCCTCATCGAGCTTCCTTCCAATGGAAAGCGCGTTGAAGTCATCAAATGCTGCGCACACTGCAAGTAATGGCAGGCCCACGCCATCGGTCGCGGGCAGGCCTTCAAGGCTCTTCCGGAGCGTATCCAGTACCAGGTCGTGAGTGATTGGCAAGTTCAACTGCGCAGTCCTTTTGATCTTGCCCAACGATTTATCCATGGACATTGCTTCCTCGCATCGTCAGGGGCCAGGACATGGCTGCGGATATTCCTGGCTCACATGAAGCGGACCATCCCACCCATGGAGGTACTTCGGCAGCGCATCTGCTACGTCGATGACACGCTCCCGATAGAACAGATGCATCGTTGGCGCAAACGCTGCATCCAGTACGCCATCAGCAGCTCGGGCAACCACAGCATTGGGAACCACGCGCATGCCCAAGCGATTGGTGCCAAACAACACATCGCCACAGTTCAGGCAGAAGGTCTTGGAAAGCTGCTTGGACGGATGGTGGAAACGAGCATTCTTCGTCCCCGAAACGCTCACCGATTCGGCCGCCCATGCGGTGGCCGAGAGCATCGCAACGCCGTAGAAGTCCCTGCAGGTGGCGCAGTGGCAGTTCGCCTGCGCAGCGGGACGGCCATGCAGCTCCATGGTATTTGTGCCGCACAGGCAGGTGATCCGAAGGGACATGGACGTTTCTGAAGGGAGTGGCTGGCGAGGAGTGTGCTGGCACCGCTCAACCTTCGCAACAGGACGCCTCCAGGTTCGGGCCCGCCCCTGCATATATCAAACAGAGGCCGGACCCGATTCGGTCAGGGCTGCGCTGGACCCACGTCGCTGGCACCGGCGCGATCACAGAATTCGAGGGCCATGCCCGGCTCCTTAACCTCGTCGCACGATGTCCACTGCGGGCGCAACCCCAGCACGTACTCGACGCGGTCGTGGAACAGCTTCAGATCGGCCACGCCGTAACGGCCGTCCATCAGGAGATCCTGGCGGAAGCTGTTGTGAATCTCCGGTATCGCCGGATTTGCCCAGTACGAGCTCTGGTCATCGGCACGGGTCTGCACCGCAAACCGGGCACGCGTGCCACCCGCTTCTTCCGAGAAGGCAACGGTATACCAGCTCACCGCCGTCATGCGCACGTTGTAGAACGTCGTCATGGTTCCCTGGTAGCCCATGCGCCGCTCCACATAGCCATATTCACGCTTGGCTGCAATACCGGGCGCGCCAGCGTCGTACTTCATCTTCCCCGGCGCCAGTAGATTCAACACCTCAGTAGCCGCGGTGCGCACCTGATCGATTGATTTACCCGGATAGAGGCGGGACGCAGCCGCCGTCTGCTCGCGTGTTTCCTTCTTTGGAAGCATGCCGCATCCGCTGACAGACAGCGCCAGCGCCAAAACCACAGTGATTCTCACAGAACTACGTCCTTATATCTGGATCAGGAATGCGACATCGAGAGAGCGATACGCCCTCCTCCTGCGCATTAGCGGCAGCCGCACAACTTTCTTGACGGTCGCCGTCTTGGGGTTATGCAGCGACGAAGCCGCGACCACATGCTGTCGATGGCCCACTGGCACAAACCCGGGATATGACCAAACGCTGCCGGCGCCAGCCGCGGTGCCGGAATGCAGCGAGGGACATGCCGCAGAATGCCTGTACCGACCGCAAGGACGCTCCCGACAGTGCACCATTCGAGGGGTCCTTCGAGAAGACCTGCGAGCATCCGAACGCACCCTGGCCGTACGATGTCAGCCGCAGGATGAAACGCGAATTTCCTGACTGAAAAAGCCGCAGCTCAGTTACGAGGCTCGTCCACAAGCCGGGCCAGCAGATCCGCCCGGCATGCATCCAGGATTTCGTCCGCCAGCGGCGATTCGTCCGGGCAGGACCTCGACAGCACCAGCGCGCCGACCGCTTGAGCCATCAGCGCAATCCTGCGCGCACGCGCCGCATCCTCCTGATCGCGCTGCGCCTGCCCGTCCTGCGTGGCACGTGTTGCCAGCCTGGCCTCGATGCCGGCCGCAAAGGCAGCCTTGACCGCCTCCGTCTGCCGCGCCGCATCGGTGCACAACGCCGCCAGCGTGCAACCCTGGCCGGGCCCGTCGCGATGCGCGCGGGACAGGTACTCGCTGACGAATGCCTGGACATCCAGATCAGCCACCGCTGCGGCCGAGCTGGTCAGGCCGCAGGCGGCTGCTTCGGCCATCAGGTCGGCCTTCGAGCCGAAATGCTTGTAGAAGCCGCCATGGGTGAAGCCAGCGGCGGCCATCAGGTCGGCCACGCCAACGCCGTCGTAGCCGCGCTCGCGGAACAGCGTGGAGGCGGTTTCGACAATGTGTGCCCGGTTGGCCTGCGCCTGTGCCTTGGTGACCTTCATGAGCCTTCGCCCTTGGGAGTCCTGTCGCGTGTGGAGGGCACTTTAACACACATGGATTATATTCATCATCAAACCATTGACATCAATGATTATGGTCATCATCATTGATCCAGACCCTTCCTCCGTAGACGAGCCACCCTCCCATGTCCGACGCCACGCTTTTCCAGCCCTATCCCCTCGGCCCGCTGACGCTGGCCAACCGCATCGTGATGGCACCGCTGACGCGCAACCGCGCCGGCGAGGGCCTGGTGCCCAGTCCGCTGGCCAGCACCTACTACGCCCAGCGCGCGTCAGCAGGCCTGATCATCACCGAAGCCACCCAGGTCTCGGCGCAGGCGCAGGGCTACCAGGACACCCCGGGGCTGTACACGCAGGACCAGATCGACGGCTGGCGCACCGTCACCGATGCGGTGCACGCACGCGGCGGGCACATCTTCGTGCAGCTGTGGCACGTCGGCCGCATCTCGCACGTCGACCTGCAACCCGGCAACGCCGCGCCGGTTTCCGCCTCGGCCCTCCGCGCGCAGACCAAGACCTTCGTCAACAACGGTTTCGTCGATGTGTCCGAGCCGCGCGCCCTGGACATCGATGAGCTGCCCGCCATCGTCGACGATTTCCGCCAAGCGGCTGCCAACGCCATCGCAGCGGGTTTTGACGGCGTGGAGATCCACGGCGCCAACGGCTACCTGCTCGAACAGTTCATCAAGGACGGGGCCAACCAGCGCACCGACGCGTATGGCGGCTCGGTCGAGAACCGTGCCCGCCTCCTGCTTGAGGTGACCGCTGCGGTGGCGGGCGAAATCGGCGCTGACCGGACCGGCGTGCGCATTTCGCCGGTGTCGCCGGCCAATGCCATTTTCACCGTCAGCGATCCGCAGCCCCAGTACGACTACATCGTCGATCAACTCAGCGCACTGGGCATTGTCTACCTGCATGTGGTCGAGGGCGCCACGGGTGGCCCGCGCGATGTGGCACCGTTCGACTTCGATGGGCTGCGCCGTCGCTTCAACGGCACCTACCTGGCCAACAACGGCTACGACCTGCAGCTGGCCAGCGCCCGAGTATCCGAAGGCAAGGCCGATCTGGTCGCCTTCGGTCGCCCGTTCATCAGCAACCCCGATCTGGTCGAGCGCCTCAAGCGCGGCGCAGCGCTGGCGGCACTGAACCCGGCCACGCTGTATGGCGGTGGCGCCGAAGGCTACACCGACTACCCCACCCTGGCTGAAGCGCACGCGCAGTAACGCGGCCGCCCGCATCCGACACGTCCCCCGTCCAGAGAATCCATCATGTCCGTCCTCCCTTCCGTCCTCATCACCGGCGCTTCCAGCGGCATCGGTGCTACCTATGCCGACCGCTTCGCGCGGCGCGGGCATGACCTTGTCCTGGTCGCGCGTGACAGCGCCCGACTGGAAGCACTCGCCGCGCGACTGCGCCAAGAGACCGGCGTGGCGGTGGACATACTGCCGGCCGATCTCACCCAGGCTGACGCGCTGGCCACGGTCGAGGCACGGCTGCGCGACGATGCGCGCATCGGCATCCTCATCAACAATGCCGGTATCGCCCAGTCCGGCGACTTCCTCGCACAGTCGGCCGACGCCATCGACCGCCTGGTCACCCTGAACACCACCGCGCTCACGCGCCTGGCCGCCGCCATTGCGCCGCGGCTGGTCGGTGCCGGCAACGGCGCGATCGTCAACATCGGATCGGTGGTTGGCCTTGCCCCGGAGTTCGGCATGTCCGTGTACGGCGCGAGCAAGGCGTACGTGCTTTTCCTGTCGCAGGGCCTGAGCCAGGAACTGGCCCCGAAGGGCGTCCATGTGCAGGCGGTGCTGCCCGCTGCCACGCGCACCGAGATCTGGGAACGCGCCGGTATCGACATCACCACGCTTGCTGAAGTGATGGACGTGGGCGAACTGGTCGATGCAGCGCTGGTCGGCTTCGATCGTCGCGAAACGGTGACCATTCCGCCGCTGCACGTGGCCGAACGCTGGGACACGCTGGATGGCGCACGTCAGGCTCTGCTCGGCGACATCCGCCAGGCGCACGCCGCAGAGCGCTACCGCACCGGCGCCTGAGGCCGGCCTCCGTTGCATCCACCCGGCCCCATCACTGCAGGAACCGCCCGCCATGAAAGCCTTCATCATTGACCGCTACAGCAGCAAGGACGTCGGCCGAATCGCCGACGTGCCCGAGCCGCATGTGGGCGACGAGGATGTCCTGATCCGGGTTCATGCCGCAGGCGTGAATGCACTGGACAGCAAGATCAGGCACGGCGAGTTCAAACAGATCCTGCCCTATCGCTTTCCGTTGATCCTGGGCAACGATGTGGCCGGGACGGTGGTGCGGGTCGGCGATCGCGCAGGCCGGTTCAAGCCGGGCGACCAGGTGTATGCCCGCCCGGACGATGATCCCATCGGCGGATTTGCCGAGTACATCGCGGTCAAGGCCTCCTCGGTAGCACCAATACCGAAGAACCTTGGCATGGTCGAGGCGGCCGCCCTGCCACTGGTGGCACTGACCGCCTGGCAGGTGCTGGTCGAAACCGCAGCACTGAAGAAGGGACAGCGGGTCTTCATCCAGGCCGGCTCCGGTGGCGTCGGCACGATTGCGATCCAGCTTGCCAAACACCTGGGCGCCTTCGTCGCCACCACCACCAGCACGGCCAACGTTGCCTGGGTGAAGGCTCTGGGTGCGGACGTCGTCATCGATTACCGGCAGCAGGACTTCGCTGCCGTGCTGCGTGACTACGACGTGGTCCTCAACAGCCTCGGCAGCGACGAACTCGATCGATCCCTCGGCATCCTCAAGCCCGGCGGTCACCTTATTTCCATTTCCGGGCCACCCACGCCGGCATTCGGTGCGGCAAGAGGATTGGCCTGGCCGCTTCGGCAGGTGCTGCGCCTGTTGAGCCTTCGCATCCGCCGCAAGGCCGCGCGCAGGAACATGCGGTACAGCTTCGTGTTCATGCGTGCTGATGGGCAACAGCTGGAACAGGTCACGGCACTGGTCGAATCAGGCGCCCTGCGCCCGGTGGTGGACACGGTGTTTCCCTTCGAGGAAACCGGCAGAGCATTGGCCAACATGGACGGCGGCCGCGCCAAGGGCAAGGTGGTGGTGCAGATGGTGCAGACACAGGACGTGCAGGCCTGAGGAGCGCGCTGAGCGGACAGGTGCGTCCCGATACAGGACGGCCGGCAAGCGTTGACTCCAGCACGTGGTGGCGACCCCGGTGCGCACAGGGAGTGCCCGTGCCCGCCACGGCGGGCACGGGATCAACTCAATGCAACGGCACCTTCAGCACCGATGGCGCGGACGCGGGCGAACTGAAGGTCACCGCCCCGCCCAACTGGCTGATGCCTGCATAGCGCAGGTCCACCGTATCGACCACCAGCGTCAGCCGGCTGCCCGCCGGAAGGTTCCAGCTGCTCGCTTCCAGGCGCAGATCGAGGGTGGTCGCCTGACCGGGCGCAACGCCACGCAGGGTGTACGGCTTGTGGCTGATCAGCTGGCCATTGCCCAGCACATCTTCCGCGTACAGATAGGCATACAGCGTGGTGTTGGCGCGGCTGGGGGTAACGGTCACCCGTACTTCCGGCGCGCCGTCCAGGCGGCGTGCGTTCCAGTACACTGGCCCCTGCCAGACACCTGCGGCGTTGCGCCCGATGAACGGCACGTACGCACCCGGCGGAAGGTTGATCATCTGCAGCGAGCCGGACACCATCGCCACGCCGGAATTGGCGGCGGTAGCCAGGCCACTGCCGATGCGGTAGTTCCAGCCACTGCTGCGCCCGTTCTCAGCCAGGCCGCCAGTGGGCAGAAGCAGGCCGCCGGGTGCGGTCAACGCGTAGCTGACCGCACCACTGTTGGTCGCCTGCCAGTTCGGGTAGCTGCTCCAGCTGCCCTTCTGCGACTTCAGCTGCACCGCCGGCTCGCGGTCGATGCCGTTGGCCACGCCCTTGAGGTAATGGTCGAACCAGTCGCCCGCCGAGTCGTAGACCTCGTTGGGAATGCCCAGTGCGCCCAAGGCCTCGTTGAGGGCATGGTCGCCGTGGCGCAGTTGCAGCTGCTTGGGGCCTTTCAGCTGGTTGAAGAAATCCACCAGCTGACCCGGTGGAAACAGGCTGTCGTTGAAGGCGTTCGCCAGGAACACGGCCGGCTGGTTGGCGTTGATCTCGCTGATGCTCGCAGCGGGGCTGCGGATCGCGGCCACGGGCAGCAGCGATTCCACTGCTCCCTGGTAGTTGCCGACCACCACGTTGCGGTTGATCGTGGCCAGCTCTGCCCCGGGGCGGCCGGTGACCAGGCCGGCGGCCACCAGCAGCGCGATTCCCTGAGCACTGGGGGCGTCGTTGGCGTACAGCGACGCCTGCAGGTCGGCCCATCCGCTGAGGGCGGCCACCGCCTTGATGCGGGGATCGCGTGCCGCCGCCAGCAGGCTGGTGCCGGCGCCGTAGGAGATGCCCGAGACGCCGATCCGCGCCGGGTCGGCCTGGGTGTTGTCCAGCGCCCAGTCGATCAATGCGCTGACATCCTCGACCGTGGCCGGGCCGGCAATATCGATGGCCCCGCCGGACTCCCAGAAGCCGCGCGAGCTGTAGCTGAGGACCACGTAGCCGCGCTTGGCCAGCGACTGTGCCACCCCTACGTACTCCACGCTGGGAACGGCCCAGCTGCTGGGCATCACCAGCAGCGGGTACTTGCCGCCACCTGCGTCCTGGGGCTCGATGACAAAGACCCCGAGGGGCGTGCCGTCCCAGCTGGGAAGGGTGCGGTGGGTGGTCTTGACCGTGGCAGCCCAGGCGGTGGGCGCCAGTCCGGTCAGCAGGATCAACAGCAGCACTACCTTGCGCATCGTCGTCTCTCCCCGTCGTTGGTGGTGCAACGGGCAGGACCGTACCAGTGCGAATGGTGGCTTACACCTTGCGTTGCAGCATGGGTGGAGCAAGGAGGCGCAAGGCATGCCATCGGCGTGCCTGCGTAGGCCCTACGACTTCCGGCAGGAATTGATGGTGTCGCCGATGCCATCGAAGACCTGGGAAGCGGACACGATCCAGGGCTTTGAGATGATGCAGTAGACAATCGTTCCCGCAGTTGGATCGAAGCTGAAGCTGACGACCACCGTCCCGACCACCGGCACTTTCGTCGTTGCCTTGCCCTGGTTCGCATTCGCCGGTTCGTAGACCGTGCCGTGCTCCTCGAAGCTCTTCTTCTTGACGCAGCTGAAGATGGCCTCGGTGACCCCGTTGAAGGTTCTGCAGTCCGTCATCGCAGTAGTCCCTGTTGTCTGTTCGAGCGCCAGCAGTCGGATCGGCCCCGGCATCCGGCCCGAGCCAACCCGCCGCCAGCAGGCATGAATCCGCAAACGACCTCACCACCCTTGTCAGGTACAGGTTGGAGCGGTGATGACGGTGCACGATTCATTGGTCTGCACATAGGCGCGACAACTCTGCTGCAGGCGCGCTCGCAGCTTGGTGGCGGCCTGGTTCTTGGCTGCCGTGCAACCGTCATGGGTCAATGGACCTTTGCCGGTGTTGGCATAGCCCTTTTCCGGCTGCGTGCACATGTTCGCTGGCGCGTTCTGTCGCACCGTGGCCCTCCCCTGATAGCACTGGGCGGCATTCGCTGTGGAAATCGAGCCAGCCACAAGCAGCATCGCAACAACAATGGTCGTTCTCATCGGGACACCCCTCCATGCATAGAAGTCGATTTTCCGGCGGCATAGCCTCACGCCAACCGGTACGGGTGGATCACCGAAGGCGACTGCCTCGCCTCGTCACGCATCACTCCCCTTCTATTGGATTCGATTCCTTTGCACCGGGATGCACCGCATCCACGTCCTGCGTGCTGATGCCGGCGCGTGATTCTCCGTGCAGCGCACCCGAGGACATCCAGGCGTGCAGCGATGCCAGGCCGACCGGGCCATCCGCGGCCCCAAGCCTGATGTCAAACCGATGCTGGCCGGGCCCTAGTCCATAGAGGGAGCGCGACGCCAGCGCGACGCGTCTGCCGTCGGCGTCGATGCCACCGATGATCAGTCGACGCAGAGAGCGGTCCGCTGCCGGCATATCGATGATCACGGTGGCAACGTCAGTGCGCTTGCCTTCAGCCGCCCTGCCCTCACCTGCCGGTCGCGCGGGCGCCGGCACGCTCAGCGTCAATCGAGGCGTCTGTGGCGATTGAAGGAGGTCATGGCGCCGCGTGCCCGCGCCAGGCTTCTGGGCATTGAATACCCAGAAGCCGCCATTCCATGGCCAATGGCCGATGGTCTGCGCACCGGCGGCGGGATCCGATCCATGCAACTTGTCCGGAATCGCATCGTCCGGGTCCACGGTGATCTTGAACTCATAGGCAGTGCCGGCGTCACTACCGCCCAGGTTGGCGGTATTCCACAGCGCCTCGACGTTGGCGATACCGCGCGGCGCAATGGTGACCGGCTTTGAACGAGCGAACTCGACATAGTCCTCTTCGTGTGCAGAGACCGGTTCGCGCCCGCCCAGCCTGTCGGCGTCCGGCGCCCTTGCGCGATAGGCGAAGGCGACGACGACCTTCTGCGCAGCTGTATCGAGAGAGTAGTTGTGCACCGGCACCACGATCCTGACCTTGGTTCCTGCATCCACGCCACCCAGCAGCGGTGCGTACTCACCGGTCACATCGTCCGGCAAGGCCTCGGTGAGCGCCAGTCCACGCAAGCGGAAGTACTCGTCCTGCGGCGCCAGTGTCCACGCGCCTTGCGTCGGGTCGTAGGCCATGCGCCACGGCAGGTTGAGGGCAGGATCCGGTCGTCCGCCATAGGTGGATTTCCACCACTGCGATCCACCGGAAGAGCGGAGGAAGTCGGTTCCATGCGCGACCTTGATGCCGCCATTGCCGGTGACATAGATCAGTGTCTGGTAGTGATAGGCCCGTGACGCAATTCCGGGCACATCCGGCTGATCGAGGGTGATTCCCCGCGAGTTGCGCATCGTACGCTGCGCGACCACGCTGCTTTCCCAGTTCGATGCGTCAGACAGGCTGACGGTGCCTTCGTAGTTCGCGCTGCCGCTGAACATGCGCACCTCCGCTGACGCCCGGAATCCGGTGGTGATGTCGATGCTCCTGCTGAGCGAATAGGAGAAGGACTTCTCGCTGCTGGAGCCGGACTCCCTGGTGTAGTCGAGGCTGAACGTCTGGGCATTGCCATCGAAGGCACGCGCGATGGGGCTGTTGAGCGGTTTTCCCGCCACCTCGACGGTCTTCCCCGCCTCATCGCGAAAGCTGAACGTGCCGATGTCGGTGGCGAACAGACCCTGCGTCGGGATCTCCGGATAGCTAGTGGCGTTGTAGTTCTGGTGCGACGGGTTGTACCAGTCGTAGTTCAGGCCGCCGCCGCTGTACTCCATCAATTGCCCGGGTATGACGATGTCGTAGAAGGGGAACCGGCCCGAGCGCTCCTGGTTCACGCCGTAAACGGGATAGCGCCAGATATCGATCAGGCGCATGTTGAATACCAAGTGGTCGTCCTGGGTGGTGGTGGCGGCCTTCTGGGTGGTGATCGACTGGTAGGCATTGTTGAGCGAGCGCTCCATGCTGTTGGTCTCGAACGATGCCGCCGTTCTTACCGAGAGTGACGTCTCGAAGTTGGCAATGTTCATGAAGCCGCCACCGACGGTGCTGCCCACGGTCTGCGTAAGGCCGCCACCAAACCGGGACGAGCTGGAGTTGGTTGATGTCTCGGTGAGCGTGCTGTCTGCGCTGTCACGCAAGGTGACACTGAACGCCGATGGCCCGAAGCCGCCAAGCAGGTTGACGATCCGGTAGGGGGAATCACCACCGGGGTCAGGCAGCGCATCAACGTGGCGCGGCGGCATGCCGACCACGTACTGCGGATCGATCATGTCCTGGATGGTGATGTGCGCTGGATTTCCCAGATACAGGGAATCACCACCACGATCATAGGCGATGATCGGCACGCCGAAGACCAGGCCGGTGCTCTCGTAGTTGGGCATGCGATGGCGATACACCGGATCAAGTGCAAACGACTCGTTGTTGACACGGGCGACAACGATCTCCGGCAGGATGCGCCCGGGTTGGTCACCCCGTTGGGGCAGTGCCACCGCCAGCTGGTGCCGCGGATCGACGCCATCGTTCCTGAGGCCGATGAAATTGCCTGCCGCAACCATCGGGCCCAACCCGGTGGTTGCGACCGGCGATCGGTCCGATGAGAACTGAGCTTCCGGACCGGCATGGAAGGATGGCGGCGTGCCATCACGGACCTGCAGTACGCGCCCCATTACTCTGCCCTCGGGTGACACGTAGGCGACCGCCAGCTGCCGCCTGAAGAACGGATCGCTTGCCGGAGTGGCTGTCCTGGGATCGAACTGGAACAGGCCAGTGGCGAGATCGGCGTAGGAGTTGCCGGCGACAGGTCCGAGCAGGGAGTTTGCCGTCGGCGGCCCTATCTGCTCCAGCTTGGCCGGGTCGAAATAGACCAGTGACAGCATCTGGTCGGTGCCGGCGTCCCGTTGGGCGAGATAGCTCACGATGAACTGCTCATGGCCCCGGCCAACGAAGTCCGCCGAGGCGAGCCCGATCGAACTCGGGCGGCCGCTGGGGACATCGTACGCATAGGAGCTGCCGACTCGCTGCAGGGTGTGCTTGCTGCCGTCGCCCGCATAGCGGTACGCCGCCAGGCGGATGCGTCCGGCGCCTGCGCCAGCCGACGCATCGGCGGCAGTGACGATCTGCAGGGTGCCGTCGTTCATGTAGTCCCCCAGCGTCACCGCGACGTCGCCGGTGGGCGCCTCATCGGCCGGGCCGACATAGGAGGCAGCCACTTCCAGTCCGCCTTGCGAACCCGCTCCTGGCGTCCAGAGGATCACGTCGACCTGCAGTCGCTGCTGCAGGTTGGCATAGGCGGCAACGATCATCTGTTGGGGCTGTTCATCCTGGTTGGGGCGCCGCAGGATCTCCCCGACCGCCAGATCGAAATTGCGGCCCGCCATGCTGGTGGATGGATTGGCAAAGGACAGCGTTGCGCGCTGACCATCGTTGATCTTCAGAGGGCTTGTATAAACCGTGATGCCGAAGTTGGTCATGCACACCGCCTGCTCGAAATCGGGCGTGGATACACGGCCATGGGCAAGGCGTCGCCGCTGTGACTGCTGGCAGGAATCTCCCGGCTGCAGCTTCTGCGCCGACACGCTCCACTGGGTGAGCTCTGCGTTGGCTGCGGCGTAGTCGAACAGATCGCTGTAGAGCGATGAGTTCTGACTCGCCAGCATTCCGATGGTGCTGACCGGGAACATCGTCAGCCGCTTCGGGTTGGTGATGGGATCCACTTCACCGGGGCGCACCTCAGCAGCGCTTTCCCCGTGCACCTGCATTGCCTGCTGTGCCGCCGCAACGTTGGCAAGCGCTGCCGCAGTCAAGCACATTGCCACAACTGCACGCATCCACGATGGGCAAGTGCGATTGCGCACCCGTACGGCGGCCGTGCCTGGCGCATTACGATCGGAGGCGTCGGCACGCTCCCGATCCCGTTCGCCGCCAAAGTGACCCCAGCTCATGATGCTCTCCCTGCCCTTCGAAAGCCGGACTCAGTGCTTCCGGCACATCAGCGCGGTGTAGTACGGCGCCTGCACCGCGCTGTCGGACGGCTGCCCGGCAACCGGCGCCGTCTTTGTATCGACGATGTTGAAATCGCCCTTGGACGCATAGCCGCTGGCGCAGCAGCCGCTGGCGCCGGCGATGTCATGGCCACTGAACGGAATCTTTCCCTGAACGCCATGCACGTGGCTGCGCACTTCGCTTGGATCCAGCGGCTTCCCGCCGAACTGGTAGTAGGGCGTGCCATTATCGGGGAGCGCGACGATATAGCGCCCCGCAACTGAGTTTTCCACCTCCCACGATGCAGGACACATCGTCTGTGCCATGAAGGTCATCAGACCTGACGGGATGGCAGAACCATCGCCATTGGAGGTCTTGATGCAGAGGCCGTACTGGGCGTAAGGCAGGTCACCGCTCGCCTCCTCGGAGGCACCGCTCACCGCATAGTCCCCGGAATCACCCAGGCTGCCATTGCAGCAACCGCCGATCAGCACGAAATTCTTCGATGGGAGATTGATCTTGCCGTTGATGCGCTGATGCCTGTGCGCCGGAGGCTTTTTTCCATCGAGCGCATCTCCGGCAAAGCCGCCGACACCGGCGCCCAGGGGCGCGGGCACCACAAAGCGTCCCTTGGCACCATCGACCGATGTCCAGCCCTCTGGGCATGTGCCGGCAAAATAGGCCTGCGTGAAGAATGGCATGGCATCAGCTGCTGCAACGATCTGCGGCGCCGATGCGTACAGGAGCAGAGCTGCGAGCAGCGGGGCCTGGGTTGGCCGGGAAAGACGACGCGTGGTAGCCATGTCGCACCTTTTGAGTGAGCGTGAGGCGAAAGCGGTCGTGGTCAGGCATGTACTGGACCCGAGGTCGCAGCACGGCGCTTGATGTTGGAAAACGTGCAGCTTGAAGGAGAAGTCAATCGACCTTGCAGGCAAGCAATTGAACGAACGGCAGCGCGGATGTCGACTCGTCGGTCTCCAGCTCCGCAGAGTGCTCTCCCTTGCGGGTCGATTGGCTGTTGCAGCAACTGCTGGCGGCCGATATCGAATGCTCGTTCAAATTGGCCGAAACCTTCGCCTTGTGCTTGTGCCTGCGATCTTCGCGGTCTGCCAGCGCCTTTCCCGAGGTCGACCCGATCGCACCCGTATCGTTGGCCACCAGCAGCATCCTGCCATTCGCATTGGTGAGCCGGCTGCTGCCTGCCGGGCAAGCTGTTCCGGACATGAAGAAAATCATGTTCTTCGGCAAGTCCGCCATGGCCGCCCCTTCAAATCCCAACAAGGCGACCATGCCGACGGCCAGCATTCCAAAGGTTCGCGTGCGCATCCCCTGCCCCCTTCGCATTTGGACGTATGTACAAGCCTGGAATTCTTGTTACGCCAATCGTGTATTCCCGCTTCTGCATGCGGCCCGTTCGTTGATCCGGGCCGGAGGGCGAACCTTGCATCCGCTCCTGCAGTTGCGGCGAAGTATGATCCTATAATCAATGAATATCGTGCGCGGCGTCGCAAAAGTAGAAAGTGCAGATAATCCATTGGACCCCGGAATATCGCCGGGGAAAATGGTCAATTATTTGACGCAGCGCTACAGCGTTGCCTGCGCCTGCAGGGTGAACACCCAGCTGTCGGGCCGGCTGGCATAGGCGCCGGGCCGTGCCACGTACTGCACCGCCGGCCGCAGCACCAGCCACGGGGCGACCTGCACGCCGTAGTTCAGCTCGACGAACTGCTCGTTGCTCTGCACATCCTTTCCGGCGAGCTGCTGATGGCGGGCGAGCCGGTCGGAGATGTCCAGCCGGTTCCAGGCCAGGCTGAGCACGTCATCCTCGCGCGATGCGATCACACCACGCCAGCTCACGCCCGCTTCCCACGAGTAGCGCATCAGCCCGGTCTTTGCATCCGCCCGGGTGGCCACGCCGAACACCGAAATGCCGCGCACCGTGTCACCCTCGGGCTTCCACACCCGCTGCGCGGCCTGCACGTACGAACCACTGCGATGCGAAGCGCGAGGTGCCGTCGGGTCACCGATGTCATCGGCGTTGGAGGTATCCAGGTAGTAGCCGACCTTGTAGGTACCGCCATAGTCCTCTCCGGACTTGCCATGGCTGTAGCCCAGCTCGACCGGCAGGAACAGGCCGGTCTTTCCCTTCGTCGAAACACGGAAGCCGCTGTTGGCCTGCTTGCGCGTTGGATTGACGTCGTAGATGCCGGTCTGCGCGTACCAGCCTGAGGGATTGTTCCACTTTACCCGCAGGCCCCATTGGCCTGTCGGATTGTCCAGCCAGCCAGAACTGTAGATCGGGCCCAGCGGATGCCCGCACTGGCCGTTGTTGTTGAAGTTGCAGGTGTAAGGCAAGCCACCGAAGTCGTTGCCCATCGAGTAGAAGCCACCCTTCAGGCTCAACCGCTTGTCCAGCAGCCAACGCTCGTAGGAGAGCTCGTTGAAACGCAGGTTCTGGCCCTGGCCATAGAAGGCCTGGTTCTGGATGTAGGAACCGGTGGATCGTTCATTGATGGCGTTGCCGAAGCGATCGGAGAACACCACGCGCAGGGTGCCGTCGAAGCCGAGTGCCTTGCCGGTGTCGATCGTCGCGCCCAGGTCGATGTGCTCGGCGGTGGACCAGCCACTGCCCTTGTATCCGTCGCTGTTGACGCCACTGCCGATCACGATGCGCGCACTCGGCGTGACACCGCGGTCCTGCAGCCAGAGGCGCGCAGCCCAGTCCGCACTCAGCGGCGTCTGCACGACGCTGTCTACCGGCTTGGGCTTGGCGGTGCCACTTGCTTCGGCGGCCGACACCGGCCCGTTGACGATGAAGGCGAGCAGCCCGATGCCGGTCAAGGATACGAAATTCATGCAGCCGCCCTCCGCGCCTTCCGGGTCTTCCACGCGCGGCGCACCAGCAGCACCATGCCTACCAACGCCAGCACGGCAAGGATGAGCATCGGCAGCCACAAGCGTGCAATCTTCGCCAGAAGTGGCTTCTCGCCGCCAGCACGGGTCAACGCCACCTGCGCTTCGGTGACCTGGTCGCCCGGCCCGAACTGCGCGCGCACGTAGGTCGCCACCGCTGCGATATCGGCGTCACTCAGGTCCTGTACGAACGAGCCTTTCGAGAAGTGCGGCATCAACGCATGCTCGCCATGCACGTCGCGGTCAACGCCGCCGAGAATGGTGGCGATCAGGTTCTGCGGGCGGGTCATACCGACGGTGGTGTTGTGCACCAGGGAGGGGTAGTACCCGTCCCTGCTGCCCTCGCCCCTGGATCCATGGCAGCTTGCGCACAAGCCTGAGTACAGCACCCCGCCGGAGGCCAATGCAGCACTCGTGCCGCGTACCGGCTGCTCACCCGGCGCCGTGGCGGCGTCTCCCCACGCGAAGGCGGCCCGGGTGGCCTCAGGATCGGCCACGGCCGGCACCGTGCGCAGGTAGGCGACGATGGCCGCGATATCATCGTCCTGCAGCTTGGACAGGCTGTTGCTCACCGCTTCGGCCATGCCACCCCCGGCCTGCGCCTTGCCGGCAACGCGGCCGGTCTTCAGGTACTGGGCCAGCTCGGCATCGCTCCAACCCCCGATGCCGCTGGTGGGGTGTGAGGTGATGTTGGGGGCGTACCAGTCACCCAGCGATCCGCCGGCGAAGGCCTTGCCGTCCACTTCCTGCATCATCAGCCCGCGCGGACTGTGGCAGCTGGAGCAGTGCGCCAGACCCTCCACCAGATAGGCGCCGCGATTCCACTGCGCGCTCCTGCCCGCATCGGGGGTGAACGTTTCCTTGTCCAGGAACAGCAGGTTCCACACCGCCATGGACTGGCGGATGCTGAAGGGGAACGGCAGCTCGGTCGCGTGAGCTTCCTCATCGACCGGCGCCACCTCCTTCATGAAGTAGGTATACAGCGCGTGGATGTCCTCGTCGGTCAGCTTGGCATACGAGGTATAAGGCATCGCCGGATACAGATGGGCGCCGTCCTTGCGCACGCCTTCGCGTACCGCCCTGGCGAAATCGTCTTCGCTGTACAGGCCGATGCCATGGCTTCTGGAGGGCGTGATGTTGCTTGCCCATATCTCACCCAGCGGCGAGGCAATCGCGTAGCCGCCTGCGTAGGGTTTGCCCTGCTTGGGGCTGGTGTGGCATGCCACGCAGTCCGCAGCGACAGACAGGTAGCGCCCGCGTTCGGCGACCTCATCTGCGTGCGCGGATTGACTGGCTGCAGCCAGCAGCATCAGCAGAGCCGAGGCGAAGGTCTTCATGCTGCACGCTCGATGGCATCTGCTGCCTTCAGCGCAAGCGCGGCCATGGTCAAGGTGCTGTTGACCACGCTGGCCGACACCATCGGGCCACCGCCCGGGAGCCACAGGTTGGGATGATCGTGTGCGCGGCAATCGCCATCGACCACCGAATCGCGCGGATCCGCGCCCATGATGGTCGAGCCCATGATGTGGTTGTTGGCGTTGAGCGCCGTGGTGATGACGAACTCCTCGGCGTTGAACAGCGAGCCGATGTGACGCAACTGCTTGCAGGACTCGTCATAGCCCTTGCGGGCGTAGTCGCCCAGCGAGTAGTGGATGTCCGGGCAGGCCAGGCCATGACCATCGACCCGCGTTTTCGACAGCGTCAGGCGGTTGCTGGGATCTGGCAAGGGTTCCAGGCTGATCGAAAGATCCACGCCGAAGACCGCACGGCGGCGGATCTCCGCATCCAGCGCGTCGCCGACCAGGCCCTTCTTCAGCGCCTGGTCGGTGGCGATCGCCACCCGGCTGATGTTGTTGAGGATGATCTTGGTGGCCGAGTACTGCGAGCGGAAGGCGCCGTCGCGCGGACCTACCATGCAGCTGGACTGCGCCGGTCCACGGCCCAGCCAGATCGGCCTGTCGGCAATGAACGAGCAGTGGAACCCGGAATGGTCGAGCATGTTGCGCCCGACCTGGTCGGAACTGTTGGCGATACCGTTCGGGTTCTGCTCATTGGCGGCAAGCAGCAGCAGACGCGGCGTCTCCAGTGCATTGCACGCAATCACGAAACTGCGGCCGGTGGCCTTGTGGCTGACCTTGTTGTTGTCATACCAGTGGATGGCCGTTACCCGGTTCTGCGCGTCGGTATCGATCTTGTAGGCCACTGCTTCGGCCAGCACCTGCGCGCCCAGTTTCTCGGCTGCTTCGATGGTGTGGATGCCGTTGTACATCGCGCCGATCGGGCAGATCGGTTGGCAGTTGTTGTTGCCACAGCAGGCGGGCCGGTCATTCCAGGGCGTGACCATGCGGCCCTGCGGAATGGGCACCAGGTTGTAGCCATGCGGATTGACCACCTCGGCGAACACCTTGTCACCGTTGCCCCACGGGATCATGTCGGCAAGGTAAGGCCTGGATCGCTCGGAGGGGCTCTGCTTGTCCGGATCATTCGGCCCGGAGACGCCCATCGCCTCCTCGGCGCGGCAGTAATAAGGCTCGATGTCGTCGTAGCTGATCGGCCAGTCGCGGCCCACCCCGTAGGTGCTCTGCATCCTGAAGTCCACCGGCAGGTGGCGCCAGCAGGAGGCGGCCCAGTGCCAGGTGGTGCCACCCACGGCCTTGATGAAGCCCTGATGGAAGCTGCTGGCGTCGGGGCCGGTCAGGCCCACGTAGTCGTTGGCCGGGAAATACAGCGGCGCGGTGGCAAGCGGTGACTGTGGATACGGCCCCTGGAAATCACTGCCGATGCGTCGTTCGAAGCTGACGTTCCGCCAGTTCTCGACCACGTCGGAACGATGCAGGCGGGGGCCCGCCTCAAGCACAAGAACCGATTTTCCGGCACGAACCAACTGGTGGGCGATCAAGGCGCCGACGACGCCCGAACCGACGATCACAACATCGGCATCGGCGTCGCCATCACGGAAAACCGGAGCTTTCATGAGGGGAATCCATAACAATTACGGGAAAAGAGCTGGAAGCGCAGGCTCAGCCGTGCGCGCGTACCGCCGCCGGCGGCTCGGCCGTCCACCATGCCGGACCGCCTTGTGCATAGGTGGGCGGGAACAGGCCATCGTCCACCGGGCGCTGCATCAGCGCATCGCGATAGGACACGGTGATGGCCTGCGGCCCCTTGCCTACGCTGCCGGTGTACCAGGCAGTGATGATGGCCAGCGCTGTCGGCCGTGCATCGCCAACAGCCGCCAGCAGCGCTTCAGGGCCCTGCACCTGTTGCGCTTTGGCCGCGAGTGCGGAGAACTGGGCGTGCATGTCGGGATGCAGCTTGGCGAAGGCGGCTTCGATGCGCGCGGCGGTTGCCGGATCAAGGTCGGACTTGCCGGTCAGTGCCTGGCAGAGCTGCAGAAAGCGCCCGTCCGTCCGTCTCGCTGGCGTGGCACCGGCATGGGTTGCTGGCGCCTTGCCGTTGCAGGCAACAAGCAGCGAAGCGGAGCCAACGGCCAGCAGGAAGGTTCTGCGCGTCAGGCCTTGCCCACTCCCTTCCAACCCCTCGGGAACACTCATGATGTGGACTCCTGATGCGTCACTTCTTCGGCTGCCCCTGACCGCGACGCGGGGGGCACCTACTCGGGCAACTTTAACGCACCTGAACGTCGTCGCGGAGTGAGCAGGAAGCGCCGCAGCGCGGCGAAGCGCCCTTCTCCCGGCACCAGCAGAGGCAGATTTCAGCCGGTGCGCTGCCACCCCCGTCACGCCCGCACAACGCGCTCAACGCTAGAAACAAGGGGTTTCCTACTCTGGAGAGTGGCCATGCGGGTACTGCTGCTGTGTGCCGTGGCGACGATGGCATTGTCGGCCTGCAACCAAGGCGAACCGACCGATAAGGCACAACATGCCGATGCGGTTCGGCAAACCCCACCAGCGGCCAGCGCGTCGGCGCGCAACGTGCCCGGCGGCGGCAGCGGCACCGCCGCCTCCGAAGACCAGGCCTCGGGGCCAGAGGCCGAACGCGGGAAAGAAGCCGCGCCGCCGCCGCCCAAGCGCTAGGCGCGACCGACCGCAACGTCCCCGGTCCGGCGGGCTGCGGAACAAGCGAATCTACTCGGCCCTTTCAAGCACGATGCGGACGAACGGGATCCAGTCATCGCCGACCCGATGCTCCCATTCCCCGGTCAGCAACTTCCGGTCGCTGCTGATTACGCCGTCGAACCGCTGGGACTGACCCTGGATGGTGTACCTGCCGCCATCAAGTCGTGAAGTGAAATCGCTGGTGCCACCATCAGCGTCGTAGCTGCGGCTGAAGAAACCACCGGCTTCAACATCGACGCCGATGATTTCCGTGGAGCGCACACGCTGCCCGTCCATCATCGCGTCGACCTCATGCACCAGGAAGTGACCGTTGGGCATCCACGTGTAGACGTCCGATGCGAACGACACCCCGCCCGTGCTGCCGTCGGATTGCAGCGCGATGAGGGTGGTCTCCCACGCTCCGGCAAGAACGTCCAGCCGGCGGTGGTGTCCGCTGTGGAAAGCTGCTTGTGTCATGGCGACTCCGTACTGGGTGAGGCGGTATAGGGTTCAACCAGGGCGCGCAGCAGCTCCATGCCCGTGGCAGTAGTGGTGGGCGCAGCGGTGCCTTCGCGCTGGACGAAACCGGTCCAGTCCGCGCCGGCCACCCGCCTCAGCTCCGTCGGCTCCACCGCCAGCCAACGCATGGGCCAGAAAGGCAGGCGTCTCTGCCCCACCCTGCCCCGCTGCAGTTCGATCAGGCCGCTGTGGCTGCTGGCACCCAGTACCCGGGAATATGCCACCTGCAGGCCATCGTCCGGGCCTTCCATGCATTGCACGAAGCGCACCCCGTCGAACAGCAGTACGCCGGTGACGCCGGCATCGCGGTTGAAACGTGCTGCGTCATCCACGATGTCGCACAGCCTGCCCCCGGCCTGGCCCAGCCGGCTGGCAGCAATATCCGCTGCCGCCTCGCTGGTATACACAACGGCTCTGATGGGCACGTTCGACCTCCCTGCCGACCTCCCTGCAATGGGCTCCCAACCGTAGCAGAAGGCCGGTTGAGGCAGGGCAGCAGGCGCAGCCTGAAACAGAACAATTCAGTGAAATGTGAAAAGGAACCCCGGCAGGATTCACGCCATGCACTGCTGCCCCATGGCATGAAACAACTCCGCCTGCGAGATCGATTTCATGCCTGACACCGGACTCTTCTACGTCTTTTCAGTGGACTACGCGACCGATGCGCGAGGCTGCATCGATCAGGTCACCGCTATCGCGTTCCGCTGCAACCAGTGCCACCACGTGTCCCGCGCCGACGCGGAGCTCAAGCGGATGACGGGGGGCACGCTGCTGACCTGCGGAAGGTGCGGGTCGCACCAGGCCGTCAGCAATGCGCGCCTGGTGGACGGCGAACATCTGGCGGCAACCGGCCACTCTGCAGCAGCGGCCGACCAACGCTGAGCCTGGTTCCGACGCGCGCCCAGTGCCCGGCGTGAGGGGAATGCATGCATCTGCGCGCTCGATGCGCATCCGCCGTTCACTGCATCTACCCCGCAGCCCAACACCGGCCGGGATAGCCTCGTCACTCCTTCCCCGCTGGAGCGCGCCATGGCCATCAAGACCGCTGAAGACCTTTTCATCCACGAACTGTCCGACATCTACAGTGCCGAGAAGCAGCTGACCAAGGCCCTGCCGCGGCTCGCCCGGGCCGCAGAAAATCCCGCACTTGCCGCCGCGTTCGAGACACACCTCGAGGAGACCCAGGGCCAGGTCGAGCGCATCGACCAGGTCGTGGAGGTACTGGGCATCCGCCTGAAGCGGATCAAGTGCGCGGCGATGGAGGGCCTGGTGGAAGAAGGCAAGGAAGTCATCGAGAGCATTGAAAAGGGCCCAGTGCGCGATGCAGCACTGATTGGCGGCGCACAGAAAGTCGAGCATTACGAAATCGCTTCCTACGGCACCATCGCCGCGCTGGCCAAGCAGCTCGGATACAAGGACGCTGTGCCGTTGCTGCTGGAAACGCTGGAAGAAGAAAAGGCCACGGACGAGAAGCTGACCCTGCTGGCCAAGAGCGGCGGCAACGCCAAGGCCGCCCGGGCCGCGTGATCGCAGGTGCACCGCAGATCAGCCTACGCGTCGCCCGCCAGGGGGCGGCGCGCTTCTGCGCGAGGATGACGTATGCATCCTGATCTACTTGGATGGACCGCCACAGCCGTACTGATGGCCACGCTGGTCCGGCAGATGGTCAAGCAATGGCACTCGCCGCACCCGGAAACCGTCTCGAAGTGGCTTTTCATCGGGCAGATGACCGCGTCTACCCTGTTCACGATCTACAGCGCGCTGCTGGGCGCCACCGTGTTCGTGGTCACCAACCTGCTGTTGCTGGCAACCGCGCTGATCGGACAGCTGCTGGCGTGGCGCCGCAACCGTGCAACGCCTTCGAGCTCATATGGAAGGACGCCTTGATTGTTGACGTTGCGTCCACGCCGGCTTGATGCGGGTACTCACGCGTTCACGTTTACCGTTGTCGTGCCCCCCGCACGATGCGGTCCAATCAATGAGGAAACGTCATGCAGCGCGATCAGAAAGACCTGCCCCATCCGGATGACGACGCGGCTGCGGTGCCTGCTGCCAGCGCTGGACAGGCCAAGGCCCACAACAGTGCCAATCATGATCAGGCGTTGACGGAGACGTTCCCGGCCAGCGATCCGATCTCTCCCTTCGTCGCCGCCGCCACGCCGGATGAGCAGGCGCAACGGCTTGGCAAGCGCGTGACGCCCGCTCGGCAGGACAAGGGTGAGGGGGACGACGGAGCTGGCCAGTGATCGGGCCTGCGCTCCCGCCGAAGGGGCCGGCCAGCCCGCGCCCGTCAGGCGGCTCCGGCGCGCTGGTGCGTGGTGCCGAAGACGAACAGGCACTGGGGGCCTGACAGCTCGGAGCCTGTCATGGAACAGCCCACCGCCCTGCTCATCATCGATCTTTTCAGCCTGTTCGACTTTCCACAGGGGCGGCAACTGGCTCCGTACGCCGTACGTGCAGCCCAGCGCACCGCCCGCCTGCGTGCTGCATTCGACGCGCACCGCTGCCCGGTGATCTACGCCAATGACAATTTCGGCAACTGGCAGCGCGACTTCCCGCAGCTGGTCGAGGCCTGCCGGCAGAAGGGCGGCGCCTCGGCGCGGATCGTCGAGTACCTTGCCCCCAGCGAGGAACACTACTTCATCCTCAAGCCGAAGCACTCCGCCTTCCTCGCCACGCCACTGCCGGTGCTGCTGGCCAAGCTCGGCACCCGGCGATTGGTGCTGGCCGGCATGGTACTGGACGCGTGCGTGCTGGCCACTGCCATCGATGCCAACTCGCACGAGTACGCGACGGTGGTCGCCCGGGAAGCGGTCGCCGCCCTGCCGGACCGCCGCCGGCCGGCCCTGCAGACCCTGCAGCGATCGGGCGCCGTCGAAGTACTCAGCAACCGTCAGATCATCGCTTCGCTGTCATCCACGTCCTCATATCAACGCACGGGCCTGGCACCACCGCGCTGAACCGGGCCTCTCGCCAGGGCGCGCTTCTTCGCCGGCGGCCGCGGCGTCCCAGCGCGATAATCGACCTGGCACACCGGGCAGAAGAAGGTGCGCCGATGCGTGGTGCCCATGTAGACCTTGCTGATCGGACCACCACAACGGGGGCATGTCCGCCGGGTGTGCACTTGCCAGTGCTCTTTCAGCTCGAACCCGCGCTTCCAGCGCAGGAAGTCGAAACTGTATTCGCGGGCCTGCTTGACCAGTTCGGCAAGCTTGCGCGGCGGAAGATCACCAACAGGGTTGGCCGGGTGGACGCGGATGCGGAACAGCACCTCGTTCTTGATGATGTTGCCCACACCGGAGAACAGCGTCTGGTCCAGCAGGGCATCGCAGACCAGGACATCGGGCATCGACTTCAGGCGACGGCGGGCAAGCCGGGGGTCCCACAGGTCGCTCATCACGTCGGTGCGCCAGTCGTAGACCTCGTCCAACGGCTGATCGATCAGCTTCACCGAGCAGGTGTAGAAGTTCAGTTCGCCGTTGTCAAAGCGCAGCGATACCCGCGCTGGCGTCTCCTTGCGCTCGTCGATGCGCCAGCTGCCGAACATCATCAGGTGGATGCGCAGACTGACGTGGCTGAACTCCAGCAGGAAATGCTTGCCCCAGCTGCGCACGGCCCGCACCCGGCGTCCCTCCAGGCAGGCCAGGTCGAGCGTGCTGTTGCCACTGACGCCACGGACGGTCTTTCCCTTGAACCTGGCGGCGGCCTCGCGCAGCAGCACGATGGAAGGACCTTCAGGCATTGGCGTGCTCCAGCATCGACTGCAGTTGCAGTGCATTGGGCACGGCGTGGCCGTGCGCCGTGTTGTCAAGGATGATCCACGCCTCCCCCGCCTGGGCGGCCTCTACTGCGGCGGCCACCAGACTGCAGAGCTGCGGTTGCTGGTAGGCGCTGTAGTACATGCGCGGCTGCCCGTGCCACCGCCAGTAGCTCCAGTGCCTGGCTCCGCCCGGCTGATCAGCCCCTGCAACCCGGGCGGGATCGGCCGCGACCCGGGAAATGCCGTGGTCATCCAGCAGCGCGTCGGCCTTGTCGTCGAACCAACTCGGGTGGCGTGGTTCGCAGGCGACCCGCACGGCGCTGCGCCGGCGCAGCGCTCGGAAGAAGGCCGAGGCCGTGCGGCCATCGTAGGCCAGGCTCGGCGGCAGCTGCAGCAACAGGGCGCCCAGCCGATCACCCAGATGCGCCGCCGCGTGCAGGAACGTGTCGAGCAACGGCGCAGCACCGCGCAGGCGCGCGTCATGGGAAATGGCCTGCGGCATCTTCACCGAGAAACGGAAACCGTGCGGCACGCTGGCCGCCCAGCGCGCATACGTGGCGGGCTGATGTGGTCTGTAGAACGACGAATTGATCTCCACGATCGGAAAGCGCGATGCATAGCGCTGCAGCGCACTGTCTCCCACAGCAAACGCGTGGGCGATGTCCGTGGGCAGCGACCACCCTGCGCAGCCCACGGCGACCGGGTGGCCCGGTCGCGGATGACGGAGTTCACGTGCCATGGCGCTACGGTGGCGACAGGCTCGTAGCAACATGGTGAACACACGTTGGCTGCGGCGTGAAGCCTGTGCCGCCGGGCGTGGCCGGCCTGCAGCCGTCAGGTTGCCGTGTATCGGCCATCGCTGCTCAGAGGCTGGCGTTGACCATGGCGCCTGCCGGTTGCTGTGGTATCGGCATGGAATGCCCGTTGCGCGGTGCAACGCGTTCGTGGGTGGCGGCCAGGACCTGGTTCACCCGATGGAGCGTGCCACGGCCACCGGGCTCGATACCGATGATGTAGACGAAGCGGCCGTCACAGCGCGACTGCGCCGATTCAAGCCCCTCGGTTTCAGAAATCACGCGCTTCAGTGCCTTCTCCCAGGCCCTGCCGGGGGGCGATGCCAGTTCCACCACCACTGCGGTTTCCCCGCAGTCCAGCGGCATCACTTCCACGCGCAGAATGCGCGGCGCCCTGCTGGTCTCGGTGCTACCCATTTTCAGTCCTCCTCGGCCAATGACGGCGGAAGTATCCACGTCCGGCGCCAAGGCGCCGTCAAGAATGGATGGCCGTTGCGTGCAGGTCGATCCCTGCCTGCTTCCCCGCGTGAGCCGTTGATTTCAAGGCCTGGCCGGATGCTGGTTACCTTCTTCCACTCTCGGCGGCGTCGCCGCGGGAGCACTGACAAACTCATAGCGTGAGAGCAACCAGGCGTGATCGGCTGCCAAGGCAGCTCGCGCCCGTGCCTCCTGATCGACGACGCTGACCAGATTGCCGGTTGTCCGCAACAGTGTTTCGTTGTCCAGGCGGAAGGGTGAAACGTCGCCGACGTAGATGTCACCGATGTAATTGAGCTTGCCTGCCTCGATCGTGAAGCTGACCGCCTGGGGCTCGGCAATGGCGATGCCCTGCTGCCCGATGCCAATCCAACCGATGTAGTAGCGGCCAGCCTTGACGGGGCGGGTCTTCAGGCCCTTTGCGCAGGTGGCTACGGAATCGAACCTGTACGGACCCCAGAAGCCGGTCGACGCGTTTCCGGACAGGTAGAGCTGCACGAAGTTGATCCGATCTGCGCAGGTGAGCGAAGTGACCAGGATGCCTTCGTCCGGCTTGAGTTTCTTCGATTCCTTGATGTTTTCCACGCCCGCGCTCGCTGCTGTCGACAGCATCAACAGCGCTACCATTGCAATCGTTCGCTTCATCTGTCCGGTTCCATTGAAATGCCGGGCGACATGCAGGTTCTACCGCATCTGCAGAGGCGCCGCGAGGTAGGCGTTGCAGTTCTCGCCGCAGGTTCTCAGCTCTTCTTCAAGCGCGTCGGTGGACGGTGCGCCCGGCGCAGGAACGGCCAACTGGCGTTGGAAGGGATATCGCGCAAGCAGCTGTTCGTGAGCAGCGCGCAGCGTGTTGCGGCCGCGATGGAAGTCCATTTCATCTGCGTATGCCCTTTTTACGGCGAGCATAGCGCCAGCGCGGCGCGGACGCTACGGGCATCGGGTTGCCCGGCCGTGATGCGTCACGTCAATCGTCGGCACGCGCCCTGCGGACAGCTATCCACCGGGCAAGGGCCACGCCGCTAACAGGTCATTCTTTCATGCATGGGCACCTTGATCTGACAGGAGCCCAGTGCTTGCGCGCAGTCACACCTTCGCACTTTGGTCGTTGACCTGTTGACGACAAAAAAAGACGCTAACGACACCGCGATAGCTTTCCTGACGCCAGTGCGCGGTCGAGATCCCAGGCAATACCGGCTACGGCCGGATCGCATCCCCGACACCTGTCACCGCATCGTCCTGCACACGGAAAAGCCTCGCCTGCCGTGGTGGACGGCTGCGCCCTGCCCCTATCCATGGAGATCCGCAATGCGCCTTGCCACGTTCTTCCTTGCCCTTGTTTTCAGCACTTTTGCCGGGGCCGCACATGCCCAGGTCGTGACCCTCAACAAGGGTGGGTTCGTATTGACCTATGACTGCAGTATCCACAGCGCGACCCGTTACGAATACACGCTGGTGGCGGACACCGGCTCGGCGGCCCGCCCGTCCAGCTTCTACAAGGACCCGGACCTGCCGGCAGGCTGCCTCGGCCAGACCAGCACCGCCTCCTATGCCAGCGTGCAGTCCGGCTATGACCGGGGACATCTGGTGACGTCCAATCACATGGACTACGAGGCCACTTACATCCGCCGCGCCAACTACATGACCAACATCGTGCCGCAGGTGTCCAGCTTCAACCAGGGCATCTGGGTGAAGGCCGAGAACGTGGCCGAGTGCTACCGGGACATCGCCCCGGTCGACGTCTATGGCGGCGTTGTCTATGGCGATGCGTCCAATGACCATTTCCTGGCCAGCCATGGCATTCCGACCCCGGAATTCTTCTGGAAGACGATCATCACCAAGGATCCAAACACCGGCACCGCCAAGGCCATCAGCTGGATCATTCCCAATGAAGCGGGTCTGGGCAGTCTGGACAGTTATCTGGTCACCATCGCGGATCTGGAAGAGCTGCTGGGTGCCAGCTACGTGGCGATCAACGCGCCGGCGTCGCTGAAGAACATGCTGCCCAGTGCCAGCTGGCCGCTGCCGAGCGGATGCGATCTGAGCTGAGCGGCGGATGGCCCGGCAGAGTCTTCTCCGCCGGGCCTGCGCTGCGTGAGGACCCTGCCTGACCTGCCTCCGCGCCCCGCCTCAGGGTGCGACGCCGGCGCGAGCGGCATCCGGCCTGCGGCGGTAATGCAACGCAAACAGATACAACCCGGTGAACAGCTGCAGGAACAACGGCGGCAGCGGCGAGTAGGTCAGCCAGGCCGGTGGTTCGCCCTGCCCCATCCAGCGCGCCACGAAGTTGGCGATCACTGTCAGGGTGAAGACGATAGACGTCCAGCGGTGCACGGGACGCGCCCAGCTGCCGGCCCTCACTGCGGCGCCCTCGCGGCAGTCTTCGCAGGGCGCTCGATCATCTTCCAGCCATTGCCGGACGGATCACGGAATCCGGCATCCACTGCACCATAGCGCTCCACCGGCTCCTGGGTGAATTCCACCCCACGTGCCAGCAGCTGCTCGTAGCTGGCGCGGCAATCGTCCACCGCCAGCACCAGCGGCGGCATCGCACCCTTGGCCACCATCTGCTGCAGGGTCAGCGCAGTGGCCGCATCGTGTACCGGCGGCCCCGGTTTGAACAGGCCGAGCTGGAAACCGCCCTCGCCGCCCGAATGCACCGTGAGCCAGCGATGGTCGCCGTTGCCGACATCGGTATGCACCTGGAAGCCGAGTGCGTTGACGTAGAAATCGAGTGCCGCATCCTGGTCGTGCACATACAGGCCGACCACATTCACCATGCCAGTCATAGCATCCTCCCTCAGGTGGGATCTACGCTAACAAGGCCGGTGCGGCGGCGCTTCTCCAAAACTGCGATCTTCAGGTCCGGGCGCCGTGCGGCACGCGCATGGCACTCCGGCACCGCACCCTGCGCCGGGGCATCGGTCCGCTCGCGGTCGCGGAGGGCACCGGGGCTGTCGCCGGTGATGTCACGAAAGATGCGGCTAAAGGTGCCCAGGCTGGTCCAGCCGGTCTGCAGTGCGATCTCGGTGATCGGCAGGTCGGTATCGCGCAGCAGGGCGACAGCGCGCTCGATGCGGCGGCTGAGCAGATAGCGGTGCGGCGGCACCCCGAAGGCGTCCTTGAAGGAGCGCGCGAAATGGGCCGCGGAAACCGCACTGATCCCGGCCAGCCGCGCCACTGGCCAGTCTTCATGGCTGGCCCGGTCCATGTGGTCTTTTGCACGCAGCAGGCGGCGCAGCAGTTCCGGGCTCTGGGTCATGCGCCCAGCGTAGCGCAGAAGGCGGCCTCACTTCCGGTGGGTAGCGGGCGGTGGGATACTGCGCAATGCCGCAGCGGGCCTGAAGCCGCTCCCGGCCCCGCCCAAACTTCAAGGATGATCCCGATGCGCAGGATGCACTTCGCCGGCACGCTGTTGAGCCTGGCATGCCTAACCATTTCGTCCGCCTGGGCCTCGG
The DNA here is from genome assembly GCF_052665395.1 of Stenotrophomonas sp. 3(2025). NCBI lineage: Bacteria > Pseudomonadati > Pseudomonadota > Gammaproteobacteria > Lysobacterales > Lysobacteraceae > Stenotrophomonas > Stenotrophomonas sp. 3(2025). The sequence goes on from NZ_JBQOIF010000001.1 coordinate 98,347, forward strand.
AAGATCCCGATTCACTCGCCCTGTGCGATCAGGTGGCGCCACTGATGGACGCCGACGACTTCAAGGCGCTCGATGCCATGGCCGATCGCTTCCGTAAGGGCCAGCGCAATGCCAGCGGCTATTCCAACCTCAGCCGTTTCTACATCTGCATATCGCGGCGCATCGGCACCGCGCCTCAGGATGTACGGCAGTGGAATGACTGGACCGCCTGGGCCGCACGCTGGATCCGGCAGTCACCGGGCTCCCTGTCGGCCCATCTGGTCGCCGCGCGCGTGCCGCTCAATCTGGCCTGGAGCTTCCGAGGCGATGGCTATGCCCACGAGGTGTCGGCGCAGGGCTGGCAGCAGTTCAGCGAGTACAACGCGGTAGCGGCCGCCTATATGCAGGAGCACAAGGCGATCGCCAAGCGCGACCCCTACTGGTATGAAATGTCCCTCCTGATCGCGTTGCGGCAGGGGGTGGATGAAGCAGCCTTCATGGCGCTGGTCGACGAAGGCAGCAGGCGCTTTCCCGACCATGACCCGCTGTATCTGATCGCGATGCAGCGCTTCACCCCGCACTGGCAGGGCGATGCACAGCAGATGGAAGCTTTCGCACGGCATGCTCTGGCACGAACCTCCAAGCGCCGCCGCGCCAGCCTGTATGCGCGCCTGTACGCATCGGTCAGCGAAGGCGTGCCGGGACAGCAGCTGTTCCAGAACTCGGCGGTCGACTGGCCGCTGATGCGGCAGGGATGGGAAGACATCCTCGCCGAGTACCCGACTGCATGGAACCTGGAGACCGCCGCCCGCCATGCCTGCCTCAGCAGTGACGTGCCCGCTGCGAAGGCGTGGCAGCGCCGGTTGCTGGCCGGACAGGGCATCGGCGAACCTTATCTGAGCATGGTGGTCGATTCGGCCGAGCGCCAATGCCTGCCGGAGGGCTCCTTCGCACGATGATGGCGCCGGGCGGGCAGCAGGCCCGGGCGCGCGTCAGCGCGCCATGGTCCGTGCGGCCTGCTCCTGTGCGGCCTGCTCCTGTACGACCTGCCCCTGTTGCCGGGCATCCTGCCGTGCGGCGCCGGTGCGCTCGGGTGCATCCTGCAGCTGACGCACCTGGTCCTCGACCGGCGTAGCCACTGCCTGCGCAGTATCGGTGCGGGCGACCTGACGATCGGCGGCGTGCGGCTGGCCCTGCACCGCGAACGCGTACCTGCCGTCGTCACTGAGCACGGCCTCGTCGATCCGCTGCATGCCCTTGCCCTTGGCCGCGACCAGCAGGGCCATGCCCAGCCGTTCGCTCATCTCATCACCCTGGCGCCCCATCGCCTGGTCGAGGCTGCTCACCGCGCCTTGGCTCTGCAGCCACATGCCGTGGTCCGGGCTGGCGGTGTGCCGTGGGTCCTGCCGGGGCAGCAGCGGTGAGGGCGGCGCGAGCGACTGCAGGTGCTCGCCCTGCACGGCAGCATCGATCTTCTGCAGATCCTTGCCGCCCGCCGCAGCGATATGGAACAGACGTTCGGCCATGCCATAGGTGGATTGCCCCTGGTTGCGCGCCAGCCCCAGGGCGAAGGCGTCCACATCCTGCTGCGGCCTGCCGTTGCCGTCCTCTGCAAGCACCTGCCACGATGGCCCCAGCATCGGGTTGTCCCCGACCATCGACTGGGTACGCTCCATCAGCGTGCGCATCTGGGCCTCGCTGAAGCTCAGGGTAGTGAGCTCACCGGCCTTCACCGGTCCGCGATCACCGCTGGGGTCGCCGGACAGTGCCGCGTTGACCATTCCGGCAATCTGCTCACCCTGCGCATGGCCGCGCAGGTCGAAGGTGAATTCATAGCGGCGCTGCGCTCTGTCTTCCTGGCCGTCGGCGCCGTAGGCGCTGACCCGGGTTGCCGGAAGGTTGCCGTTGTACTGCACGCTGCGCAGTTCGGTGCGGCTGCCGTCCTCGCGACTGACCTGCACCACGTCGCCGCTGTTGCGTGCACCCGCCAGGTCCAGGCCGAACGTGTCGCCATAGCCGACCTTCAGCCGCGTCTGCGAACTCACGCCCAGCCGCTCGACCGTCGCCAGATCCTGCACGCCCGGGGTCTGGCCGCTCAGCGTGCCGTTGTCGATGAACTGTTCATAGGCCTGGCGGCCTTCGGCTTGATCCAGGTCGAACGTAGCAGTGCGGACGGCAGCATGGCCGAGCGCGTCCTGCCGACCGGCAATCGCGCTGAACCTGCCGGCACTGAATCCCATGCCGTTGAAGGCTTCCACCGCCTCGTTCGGCCCGGTGGAGACGCGCACCCGGCCATCATCCAGGCGATCCACGCGGTAGCTGGCACCGCTCGCCTCGGTCGTCTGGCTCTGCATGGCGATGTTGCGGAAGCTGCCTTCCAGTGCGGTGCCGGTGAACTGCTGGCCATCCAGGGTGACGCTGCCCCCCTTGGGAATGGTCTGCGGATCGAACGGGTTGATGCGGGTGGGATCGACGTCCACCGCCTCGCTGGGCAGGCTGACCCTGTAGCGCCCGCGTACGCCGGTGCCGCTGGTGTCCTGGAAGCCGGCACCTTTCGCGCTTGCCCCGACCACCGACTCCATCGTGAGCAGGTAATCCCTGCCGCCATCGGGCGTCGGGCTGCCGGCCATGTTCAGCGACGTCCCCTGGAACTGAGCTGCGAGACTGGACGCTGCGCGCTTGTGCTCGGTACCCACTTTCAACGCGCCGTCGCCCTCGTTCAACGTGACCGAGTAACCACCGGCGGCGGCCCGCACCTCGCTGTTGGCCGAGGTGTAGGTCGGATCGAACGACGCCGAGGCGGCATCGCGCGGCGCATCCTGGGTTGCGCCTTCCTTGCTGGTCCGGGCATTCATGCCGTGACCTCCTTGAACAGTGACGCGCTGATTATAGGACGCGGTGTGCGCAGCACGTTCACATCGCGCCGCAGCCGCATCTACGATAGTGATGACCATCCCATTCCACGCCGAGGGTCCATGCCCCACTCCCTCGCCCGCCCGCAGCGATGGCGCCGTCACGGCCGCAAGCTGCTGCCGTACCTGCTGGGCCTGTATCTGCTGTACCTGTTGGCAGGCAATGTTTTCCTCAATACGCCGCTGTTCGATCAGGTTACCAATCGCAAGCCGCACAAGTTCGTGATGACCACTGGCCCGGCGATCACGCTGCTGCCGGGGCATGTCATCGCCTGGAATGTGCAGATGCGCGGCCACGTCAATCACACGGTGTATGTGCTGCGCGCGGACCGCGCCAGTGCACGCTTGGCATTGCTGCCGCTGTTCCAGCGCGAGGTGCGCGTGCCGTCGCTGCACGCGACCGGGGTGGCCGCCGAGATCGCGCGCGTGGAGGAGGCCATTCCCTCACCACCGCGCGGCGATCGCGGCTGGACGTTGCGGTTCGATGCCATTCATAGCGAAACCATCCGCAGCGTCCGCGTGGGCAAGCTGCTGATCGTTGGCCAGGGCAGCGGCACGGTCGGTTTCGTGAAGCAGCTGCGTGGTGGTCCCTCGGAACTGCTCGACTCGGAGGTGGCCTTCGCTGATGCCGACGTCAGCCTGGACGGCACCCAGCTGCTCGGCGACATGCAACTGAAGACGCAGTTCTCCTACCCACGGCATTACCGCGATCAGGCACCCGGGCTGGCAAAGCTGGGGCTGCTGCATGCCGTGCTGGAGGTGCAGGCGCGCAGCCAAGGCCTGCGCCTGGATACGGACACGCAACGTCCTTCCATTGCCAGCGCCGCCGCGCCGGGGCAGCTGCAGGCCGCGATCACTCTGGACCAGGGCGCGCTTCAGCCCGGCAGCCATGCGGTCTGGCGCGTTCCCCTGCAGATGGGAGCTGGCGCCCCCGACCGCGGAACGCTGGCAGTGCAGCTGGATGCCGCCCGCGATATCCGCCTGCAGGCGCGGTTGCCGCAGCGCGAGGGCACAGGCGCTGCGCTGGACGCGGATCTGACCATCACCGGGCGGCACATTCCATTCGCCGAACCCAGCCAGATGCTGGGCCGCACCTCCGGAACGGTCAAGGGCGAATGGACCTTCACCTCGCTCAACTGGATTCCTGCACTGTTCGTGCAGAAACCCTGGTTCCAGCTGCAGGGTGGTGGCGTGCTGCGCGCCGACCTGCGCCTGCAGAACGGCGAGCTGGCCGCTGGCAGCAGCGTCGACATTCCTGCGGCGCGGGCGGTGGCCGACGTGGCCGGCGTGCACATGCAGGGAACGGCCAGCGCCCATGGCCAACTGCAGGCCGGGACGCCGACGCACGCCGTACTGGCAGTGAAGCTTCCCACGTTCAATGCGCGTGCAGGCGGCGCCAAGGGTGCCACGCTGTTCGATGGGCGCGACCTGGCACTGACACTCACCGGTGACGGTCGCCTGCGCGAGCTGCGCAAGGGCGTGCGCGCGCAGCTGCGCTTCGATGACGCAAGCATTCCAGACCTCACCGCCTACAACCGCTACCTGGGCAACGGCCAGGTGCGGCTGCTGGGAGGCGCTGGCCAGGTGAGCGGCGACGTTGAACTGGATACCGAGGGCCGGCTTGGCAATGGCAGTGTCCGCCTGCGCAGCCAACGCGCACGCCTGCAGGTGGCCGGGCTTGGCCTGCAGGGCGACGCCCGCGTTGATGGCAGGCTGCGGCGTGGTGATTTCAGCCAGCGCCGCTTCGATCTGGGCGGTAGCGTGATCGAGCTGCGCAACGTGCAGGTAGGTGAGCAGCAGCGTTCACAGCCGTGGTGGGGCCGGGTCACCATTGCCCGCGGTGACATTGATGCGCAGTCACCGTTCCAAGTGGACGCACGCGCGGATCTTGCCATGCGCGACGCGGGCCCGCTGCTGGCGCTGTTTGCCGAGCGCAGCGATTACCCGCGCTGGGCATTGTCGCTGCTCGACTCCGGCCAAGTGGATGCGCATACCCGCCTGCGCTGGCGCGCCGGGCATCTGGTACTGGATGGACTGCAGGCGGAGAACGAGCGCCTTTCGCTGCGTGCGCGGCTGGATCTGCTGGACCAGCGCAAACGTGGCGACCTCTACCTTCGCTGGGGCCTGCTGGGTGCCGGCATCGAGCTGGATGGGCAGCGCCGCCAATGGCATCTGGCCGGTGCGCGGGAATGGTTCGACGGTCGGCCCGCGTTGCTGCCCGGTGCTGCAGCGGCCAGCGACGGTGGCACGGCGGACTGACCCGCAGGCTGCATTCAGTCGCGACGCCTTTACGTACAACGCACTACCGCAGTTGGCGATAGTGCAGGAGGAAAGACACCGTGAATGTCCGCAGGCAAGCAGTTGGCCTTCTGGGCTGGGCCATCGTCACTTTTCTGGCCGCCGCGCTCGGCGCGCGTGCCTCGATCTCGGCAGCGGATTTCTACGCAAGCCTGGCGTTGCCGGCATGGGCACCGCCGGCCAGCGTGTTCGGTCCGGTGTGGACGGTGCTGTACGCATTGATGGCGCTGGCGGCCTGGCTGGTCTGGCGCCAGGGCGGATGGCGCGCGGCCACGCCTGCGCTGGCGCTCCATCTGCTGCAGCTGGCCCTGAACGTGCTGTGGAGCTGGCTGTTCTTCGGCTGGAAACAGGGGGCGTTGGCGTTCGCTGACATCGCACTGTTGCTGGCGCTGATCGTGGCCACGATCGTCGCCTTCCATCGCGTGCGTCCGGCGGCGGCATGGCTGCTGCTGCCTTACCTGGCATGGGTGACGTTCGCCTGCGCGCTCAACTACGCAGTGTGGCAGGCCAATCCGGCCGTGCTTTAGCCGGGCAATGCCTGAGGGCCTTGCGCTGCGGGCCGCCACTGGCGCAGCGCGCTGCCCCTGAAGGCCTGCTCACCGCAGCCGGTCGGGCAGCGCAGCACACGCGCGGCAGACGTGCTGACAAGCCCATCGCCCTCCTGCGCCTTGAATACGACCTCGCAGCACAGGCAGCGCGCCACCAGTGAATACAGATGGACGATGCGGCCGCTGCCGGGATCCTGCAGTGCGTTGACATCCAGCAGGTCGAAACGGCCGTTTTCAGGCGATGGGCGCGATGGGCGAAGCAGGGAAGACGATGGCTGCAGGTTCACGTCGATGCGTCACAGAAGGATGAGCGACGACTGTAGTAGGCGCGATGTGCAGCAGATGTGCACCGCACCCATCAGGTTGCAGCAGCGCCACCCAGCCGGTTGATCTGCGCACATTCCAGCACCGGCGGCGGCTCCGGCATCGTCGCCAGCACGATCATCGCGCGGCCGATGGCTTCGTTGCTGGTCACCAGTGAGGGCAGGACGCGGCCCGCCGCCGCCATCAGGGGACCGCCAACGCGATACAGCGGCTTCAACGCCGCATGACGGGTGCCGGTGCCCGCCACCGGGCGCACCCCGGCGGGACGCAGCATGACGGTGCGCACCGCGAGCTGCGCCAACGCGGCCTCGGTCTTGCCCTTGATGCGCAGGGGCATGATCCGGCTGTGGGGATTGGCATGGGCGCCGGAGACATACAGGAACCGGCCGTCCGGATTCGCCTCGGCCCATGCTGCAGCCACGGCAAGGGTGGCATCGAGCGTCACCTTCCGATACTCGTCCTCGGCGGTGCCGACCGGCGGTGCTCCGGCACAATAGAAACACGCATCGAATCCGGCCAGCTGCGGACCCACACCACGGGCATGCTGGAAATCGGCCAGCACGATCTGCTCGATACGCGCGTCAAGGGGGGCCTTGCCGCGGACCAGGGCAGCGGTGCGCGCCACCTGCGGCGAAGCGAGGCAGGCACGGGCAACACCCTGCCCGACCAGTCCGGTCGCGCCGGTCAGCAGAATCCGCAGGGGGCGTGTTCCGTACATGGGTTGACCTTGAGGAAGCCTAGAGTTTCACGAAGCGCTGGATCCGGCGGGCCAGCCAACCACTGAATACCAGCGGCGCATCCAGCGCGGAAACGCAGATGCACGGTACGCCCGGCGCCGTTACCGGCTGGTGCTCGACCTCCTCGTCCAGGTCCGCAACATCGCCGGGCGCGAACAGACCCAAGGCATCATTGTAGGAACCCCGCAGGATCTGTGTCAGTTCGCTGCGGCCATGGCTGTGCATCGGCAGGCATTTGCCCGGCGCGATCTTCAGCATGATCAGCGACGGCATCTGCTCGGCACGGATGCAATGCACTCCCGGCGCCATCCAGCGCCAGTGCAGCCGGCCCAGCGAATCGCCGAAGTACGGATGCAGCGACGTCGGCAGATGATCCGGATCCGCCTCGGGGCGTTCGCGCGGCATCGACCGCAGCGGGCCTGGCAGCTCGTCGGCCTGGACCTCGACGAGCTGCGCAAGCATCGCGTCGCGCAGGCCCGCCCGCCGCGCCTCGTCCGACACGGGCTGGGTCTGCTCCAGCAATGCGGCACCGATGGCCTCCGCTTCGCGCAGCCGCTGGCGGCAGTGCGGGCACTGCTCCAGATGGGTGCCGGCGACGATGCTCAACGGTGCCGGCAGAGCACCGGCGGCGTAGCTCATCAGCGTCGACTCATGCAGGTGGTGGTGCGGATTCATGATGCACCCCCGACCTTGGACTGCAACTGCAGGAACGCTCGTCGCAGGTGTGATTTGACCGTGCCCAGCGGCATCCCCAGCGCCTGCGCGATCTCGCTGTGGCTCTTGGCCTCGAAGTAGGACATGCGAACCAGACGCGCCTGCGTGGCCGGCAGTTCATTGATGCGCTGGCGCAGGCGGGCATGATCGGCAAACTGCTCTGCGCTGCTGCGCTCGCCGACGTCGGCGGCAGCGGCGTCTTCCACGGCTTCCTGCACCTCCATCCAGCTGCGTTCGCGACGCACGCGGTCGATGTGCAGGTTGCGGCCGATGCGATACAACCAGGTGCTCAGCGCACCTTGGGCAGGATCGAACTCGGCCGCGCGCAGCCACAGGCGCAGCAGGCATTCCTGGGCCAGCTCTTCGGCCACCGCAGCGGGTGCCCCAAGGCCACGCAGATAAATGCACAGGCGCGGCATGAAATGGTCGTAGATGCGCATGAAGCAGTCACGATCGCGCAGCCGGGCGACGCCATCCATCTCGCCGTTCCAGTTCGTTGGCTCGTTGCTGGGCTGCTGTGAACTGGACACGATCCGCGCGGTGTCGAAGGGATGGGAGGGACTGGCGGGAGGACGGTACATCGGCGGGGGCTGCCGTTGGGTGAAGAGGAGTCCTTCCCTCTACGCACGGTGGCGCCTGTTGGATGCACCCGGGATGGGCGCCAACGTGCATCCAGCCGGCGCCGTCGCGCGTACAGGCCCGCAAGCCTCCCATGGATCGCCCCGATGCGTCTTGCCTGGTTGCTGCTCTGCATGCCCTGCGCCGCTTCGGCCGCCCCTCTTCTGCGTTCGGAGGGCGTGGCCACCCTGGCCAACGGAGTCATTGCCTACCGCGAAGTGCATTGGCAGCGCGGCGCCGGCGATGGCAGCGAACGCTGGGTGGAATACCTTTGCCCTGAGGGCCAACCTTTCGCCCGCAAGCAGATGCCCGCCGCCACCCGGCCGCAGGTGCGGGGCTATGTGCTGCAGGATGCCCGCAGCGGCCAAGCGGCCGATGTGAGGGTCGACCCCGGCGTGGTCCGGGTCGACTGGAAGGAGGACATATCCACGCCTTCCCGGACCAGGCAGCTGCCGCTGCCCCCGGATGCCGTGATCGACGCCGGCTTCGATGCCGCCGTGCGGGCCCACTGGCGGACGCTGCAGGGGGGAGCGCCGGTCAGCCTGCCTTTTCTGGTGCCCGGCCGGCAACGCTTCTACCCCGTGCAGGTGCAGTACCAGGGCCCGGTGCGCTGGCGGGGGCTTTCCGCCCATGCGGTGAATGTCCGCCTTGATACCTGGTTCGGCGCGGTGGCCCCACGTCTGTCGCTGGTCTACGCCGATGCCGATCGCCGCCTGCTGGAGTTCCGTGGTACCAGCAACCTGCGCGATGGACGTGGCGATTATCCGCAGGTGACCGTGCGCTTCGCCGCGCCCGCAACCGAGCAGCCGGAGCAGCGTTGGCGCACTGAGCTGCAGCGACCGCTGGTAGCCAGCTGCGGTGTTACGAACAGGTGAAAATGCCGTCTGTTGCAATCCACTGCATCCAACCCGCACTGCAACGCGTAGAGGTAGGCAATCGACTCCCTCGGGCTTCCGTCCATGGCATCCGCAGCGCCTCCACTCCGCAGACGTTCGCGCCTGTTGCGCACCTTCCAGCGCTGGTTCGACACCGATGCCGGAAGCGAAGCGGCGATCGACGGCAGCCAGGGTGACCGCATCGACTGGCTGCGCGCCTTGCCCTTCGCGCTGCTGCACGTGGCCTGCCTCGGGGTGATCTGGGTGGGCGTGTCATGGACAGCGGTTGCCGTCGCGATGTTCCTGTACGCGATCAGGATGTTCGCCATCACCGCGTTCTATCACCGCTACTTCTCGCACCGGACGTTCGAGGCATCGCGCACCGTGCAGTTCGTGTTCGCGGTCATCGGCGCCGCCAGCGTGCAGCGTGGCCCGCTCTGGTGGGCAGCGCACCACCGCCACCACCACCGCCACGCCGATCAACCGCAGGACCCGCATTCCCCGCGCCAGGGCGGGTTCTGGCGCAGCCATATGGGTTGGTTCCTCACCCGTAGCGCCTTTGCCACCGATCTGCAGCGCGTTCCCGATCTGGCCCGCTACCCCGAGCTGCGCTGGCTGGACCGGTTCGACACCGTGGTTCCGGTGTTGCTGGCTGCTGCGCTGTATGGTGTGGGTGCGGTGCTCGAGCGTGTGGCACCGGGCCTGCATACCTCCGGCCCGCAGCTGCTGGTCTGGGGCTTCTTCATCTCCACCGTGGCGCTGTTCCACGCCACGGTCACCATCAATTCGCTGGCGCACCGTTTCGGCCGGCGCCGCTTCGAGACCCGCGATGACAGCCGCAACAACCTCTGGCTGGCGCTGCTGACCTTCGGCGAAGGCTGGCACAACAACCATCACTTCTTCCCCGGCACCGCCCGCCAGGGCTTCCGCTGGTGGGAGATCGACATCAGCTGGTATGGCCTGCGCGCAATGGCTGCGCTGGGCCTGGTGAAGGGCCTCAAGCCGATCCCGGCCTGGGTACTGGCCAAGGCGAGGCACTGACATGCGTATCGCGGTCATCGGTTCCGGCATCGCAGGTCTGGCCAGCGCGTGGTGGCTGGACGGCGAGCATGACGTCACCCTGTTCGAGGCCAACGACTACCTGGGCGGCCACACCCACACCCACGAGGTGACGGTGGACGGCCGCACGATGGCGGTCGATACCGGGTTCATCGTCTTCAATCCGCATCATTACCCGCTGCTGTCGGCGTTGTTCGGCGAACTTGGCGTGGCCTCGCAGCCCACCACGATGAGTTTCTCGATGCACAGCGAGCGCAGCGGCGTGGAGTACAACGCCACATCGCTCGATGGCCTGTTCTGCCAGCGCCGCAACCTGCTTTCACCGCGGTTCTGGGGAATGCTGGCCGACCTGCGGCGCTTCTATCGCGACGCGCCCCTGCTGCTGGGCGAGGAACAGGGCCCCACGCTGGGCCAGTACCTGCACAGCCAGCGCTATGGCGAAGCGTTCGTGCAGGAACATCTGCTGCCGATGGCCTCGGCGCTGTGGTCCTCGCCGACCGCGCAGGTGCTGGACTTCCCGGCCCGTTACCTGGTGCAGTTCATGGCCAACCACCAGATGCTGCAGATGACCGGGCGCGCACCCTGGCGCGTGGTCAAGGGTGGCTCGGCGCGCTACGTGGACGCGCTGCGTGCGCGCTGGCGGGTGCACGAGCGGCTGGAATGCCCGGTACACGCGGTCGAACGCATGCCCTGGGGGGCACGCGTGCACACCGCAACCGGCATTGAAGGCTTCGATGAAGTGATCCTGGCCTGCCATAGCGACCAGGCCCTTGCCCTGCTGGCCGACGCCGATCCGATCGAGCATGCGGTGCTCGGCGCGATCCGCTACCAGCCCAACGAGGCCGTACTGCACACCGACGCCTCCCTGCTGCCCGCCAACCGCAAGGCGTGGGCGGCCTGGAACGCGCATGTACCGCGCGACCCCACCGCACCCTGCACGGTCAGCTACTGCATGAACCTGTTGCAGGGGCTGCCCGGTGATACGCCGCTGGTGGTGACCCTCAACCGCGGCGAGGCCATCGACCCGGCCAAGGTGCTGCGCCGACTGCACTACGCGCATCCGGTGCATGATCCGGCTGCGGTGGACGCGCAGCGGCGCTGGGCCGAACTGCAGGGCCGGCGCCACACCTGGTTTGCGGGTGCCTACTGGGGCTGGGGCTTCCATGAAGATGGAATCCGCAGTGCCCGCCGCGTTGTGGATGCACTGCAGATGCGCGACGCCGGCGCGCCGCCTCCGCTGCAGGTGGAGGTGGCGGCATGAGCGCCAGCGCCCTCTACTTCGGGCAGGTGGTGCACCGCCGGCACCATCCGCATCCGCATGCCTTCCGCTACCCCATCGCGCAACTGCTGCTGGATCTGGACGAGTTGGACCAGGTCTTCGCCGGGCGCTGGCTGTGGTCGGTCGGGCGCCGCAACCTGGCAGAGTTCCGCCGCAGTGACTATCTCGGCGATCCCAAGACATCACTTGCAGACGCCGTGCGTGACCACGCCGCGACCGTGCTGGGGCGGCGCCCGGACGGTCCGGTGCGGCTGCTGGCCCACCTGCGCTTCGGTGGCCACGTGTTCAATCCGGTCAGCTTCTATTACTGCTACCGGGCCGACGGCAGCACCCTGGACTGCATCGTCGCCGACATCACCAACACACCGTGGAAGGAACGGCATGCCTATGTGCTGCCTGTTGAGCGCGCCCAGCCCCAGGGGCGCGCCCTGCGCTGGCAGTTCGACAAAGCCTTCCACGTTTCCCCCTTCATGCCAATGGATTGCCGCTACGACTGGCGCTTCACCGCGCCCGGCGATGACCTGCGCGTACATATGCAGGTCTGGCGCGACGGTGTCCGGCAGTTCGATGCCACCCAGGCCATGCAGCGACGCCCGCTTGATGGCCGCGGCCTGGCCCGGGTACTGGCGTTCTACCCGTTGATGACCGTGCAGGTGGTAGCCGCCATCCACTGGCAGGCACTGCGCCTGTGGCTGAAGCGCAATCCCGTGCATGACCACCCCGCTCTTGCCGAGAAACCGCGATGAACGAGCTGAATCCTTCCGTTGCCCTGCCCCGCCCCGGCGCGGTGGACGTATTCCTGCGGCGGAGGCTGCTGGCGGTACTGGCGCCGCTTCGCGAAGGCGGGCTGCGGGTGCGCGACTCCATGGGCGAGGTCATCCTCGGTGATCGTGCCGGCGCGTTGCAGGCCACCGTGACCATCAGCGATATGGCGTTCTACCGCAAGGTGGCTGCGCAGGGCAGCGTCGGCGCGGGTGAGAGCTACATCCACGGCGATTGGCGCTGCGATGACCTGGTGGCCCTGGTGCGGCTGCTGGTACGCAACCGCGACCTGCTGGACGGCATGGAACGCGGGCCGGCGCGGATCGGTGGCTGGCTGCTGCGCGGCTGGAACCGCCTGCGGCGCAACAGCCGCGAAGGCAGTCGCCGCAACATCGCCGCCCACTACGATCTGGGCAATGACTTCTTCGCGCTGTTCCTGTCGCCGGACCTGATGTACTCCTCGGCGGTGTTCAGCGATGCCGGCGACTCGCTGGAAACCGCCTCGCGCCGCAAGCTGGACCGCATCTGCCAGCAGCTGCAGCTGCAACCCGGTGATCGCGTCGTCGAGATCGGTACCGGCTGGGGCGGGTTCGCCCTGCATGCCGCCCAGCACTACGGCTGCCATGTGACCACCACCACCATCTCCGCCGAACAGCACGCGCTTGCCGCCCAGCGTGTGGCCGAGGCGGGCCTGCAGGAGCGCGTGACCCTGCTGATGCAGGACTACCGTGATCTGCAGGGCCAGTTCGACAAGCTGGTGTCGATCGAGATGATCGAGGCCATCGGTGCCGAGTATCTGGACACCTACATGGCGACCCTGCAGCGGCTGCTGAAGCCCGATGGCGTGGCCCTGCTGCAGGCCATCACCATCGAGGACCAGCGCTACGAGCAGGCGCGTCGCAGCGTGGACTACATCAAGCGCTTCGTGTTCCCCGGCAGTTTCATTCCCTCGATCAACGCCATCCTGGCCGCCAAGACCCGGGCCTGCGACCTGCAGCTGATCGCCCAGCAGGATTTCGGCCACTCCTATGCACTCACCCTGCGCGCCTGGCGGCAGCGCTTCCTGGCGCAGTTGCCGGCGGTACGTGCGCAGGGTTTCGATGACCGCTTCTGCAGGCTGTGGGAGTTCTATCTGGCCTACTGCGAGGGCGGCTTCCTCGAGCGCTCGATCGGCGTGTCCCATCTGCTGCTGGCACGGCCGGGCTACCGTCCCGAGACGGACGCCGACGGCCAACGGGCCGGCTGACATGCGCCGCACCTGGGTCAACGTAGTCGGCAACCAGCTGGTATGGCTGTGCGCCGTTGCCGGAGCCGGCCGCGGCTGGCAATGGCCGGCCCTGCTGTCGGCCACACTCTATGTCGGCAGCCAGTTGCTTGCCTCGACGCGACCACGCCTGGAGCTGCGCCTGCTGTTGCTCGCGCTGGGGTGTGCCTGGCTGGTGGATGGCAGCGCTGCAGCCAGCGGTGCTGTGCAGTACGCCGCCGCACCGCTTGGATGGGTGCCGCCACCGTGGATTTTCGCGCTGTGGGCGGCCTTTGCGATGACGCTGACGGCCTCGATGGCGTTCCTGCAGCGGCACTGGATGCTGCCGGTGGCCCTGGGCCTGCTGGCGCCGCTGGCGTATCTGTCCGCGGCGCGGGGTTTCCAGGCCGTACATTTCACCGCCCCGGCCTGGCTGGGCGTGGCAACACTGGCGCTGGGCTGGTGCGTGGCGCTGTCGCTGCTGTGCGCCGTCGCCCGTCGCGGAACGCCCAGCAATCGTGACACCCCATTGATCGGAGCCGCCTGATGAGCATTCTGTGGTGGGTACTGCTGTATGCCGTGCTGATCATGGCCTGGGGTTGGACCTGGCAGCGCAGGCACCGCAACATCGGCGTCGTCGATGTGTTGTGGGCAAAGGGCGTGGCGGCAGGCGCGCTGCTGCTTGCATGGCTGGGCGATGGCGCGCTGCAACCACGCATCGCACTGGCCGTGCTCGGTGGCCTGTGGGGAAGTCGTCTCGCCCTGCATCTGTGGCGCCGCGTCCGCAGCGAGGAAGAAGACGGTCGCTACCGCTATCTGCGCGACCACTGGCACGGCCACCAGGGCAGGATCTTCGGCTTCTTCATGGCGCAGGCGCTGTTGGTGGTGCTGTTTGCGCTGCCGTTCACGGCCGTGGCCGGCAATCCCCACAGTGACATGCCTGGCTGGATCGCAGCGGCGGTCGTCGTGTGGCTGCTCAGCGTGGGCGGCGAAGCACTGGCCGACGGTCAGCTGGCACGCTTCCGTGCCGTCCCGGCGAACAGGGGCCGGACCTGCCACCAAGGACTGTGGCGGTACACGCGCCATCCCAATTACTTCTTCGAGTGGCTGCACTGGTTCACCTATGTACTGCTGGCAGCCGGCTCACCCTTGTGGTGGCTGGCCTGGTCCGGGCCGGTGCTGATGTACGTGTTCCTGCGCTACCTCAGTGGCGTTCCCTTCACCGAGAAACAGGCGCTGCGCAGTCGAGGCGATGACTATCGCGACTACCAGCGCAGTACCCCGATGTTCTTCCCCTGGTTTCCGCGCAGCCCCAAGGAGTGATCCCGATGAACAGCACCCCGTCCCTTGCTCCGGTTGCCGATACGGAAGCCGGCCTTACCGGTTGGGCCGAGCGTGGCTGGCTGCCCGATGCGGCGCTGCGCGCGGGCATACGCCGCCTGTGTGCGCAACGCCTGGCCGAGGAGTCGAGCGGCAGCATGGAGGAGCAGGCGCAGCGCTTCAGCCGCCGTATCGCCGAGCTCGCTGGCAGCCCACTGGCACTGCACGTGGATGCGGCCAACCGCCAGCATTACGAGGTGCCTGCCGCCTTCTTCCAGGGCTGCCTGGGGCATCGCCTGAAGTACAGCAGCTGCTACTACCGCACCGGCCGCGAGACGCTGGACCAGGCCGAGGATGCGATGCTGGAGCTGTACGGGCAGCGCGCCGGATTGGCCGACGGCCAGGACATTCTTGAGCTGGGCTGCGGCTGGGGCTCGCTGACGCTGTGGATGGCCGAGCGCTACCCGGATGCGCGCATCACCGCGGTGTCCAACTCGCACAGCCAGCGCAGCCATATCCTGGCGCAGTGCGAGGCGCGCGGGTTCGGCAACGTCGAGGTACTCACCCGGGACGTCAACCAGCTGGACCTGCCTGCCGCTGCGTTTGATCGCTGCGTGTCGGTGGAGATGTTCGAGCATGTCCGCAACTACGACCGCCTGCTGGGCCGCATTGCCCGTTGGCTGAAGCCGGACGGTGCTCTGTTCGTGCACATTTTCGCCCATCGCACGCTGATGTATCCGTTCGAGACCGAGGGCGACGACAACTGGATGGGCCGGCACTTCTTCACCGGCGGCCTGATGCCGGCAGCGGACACGCTGCTGCACTTCCAGCGCGACCTGGTGCTGGACCAGCGCTGGCTGCTGGACGGCACGCACTACCAGCGCACGGCCAACCATTGGCTGGCCAACCAGGATGCCGCCCGTGAACAGCTGCTGCCGGTGCTGGCACAGACCTATGGCGACGAAGCAGCCGCACGCATCTGGTGGCAGCGCTGGCGCATGTTCTGGATGGCCTGTGCCGAATTGTTCGGCTACGACGACGGCCAGCAATGGTTGGTCGCCCACTACCTGTTCCGCCCGCGCTGAAGGAGACCGCCCCCATGCGTATCGCATCGCTGTTCCCGCTGCTGGCCGTTGCCCTGTTCGGCGCTGGCTGCAGCAGCCACGACACCCGCCCCATCCCGCTGCCACCAAAGGTGGACGTGCCGCGCTTCATGGGCGACTGGTACGTCATCGCCCATATCCCGTCCCGGCCCGAGCGGGAGGCCTTCGACGCGGTGGAAAGCTATGCGCTACGGCCGGATGGCCGCATCCAGACCACCTTCACCTACCGCAAGGGCAGCTTCCAGTCGCCACAGAAGTCGATGCACCCGGTAGGTCGTGTGGAAAAGCACGGAAACGGTGCGGTCTGGGGCATGCAGTTCATCTGGCCCATCCAGGCCGAGTACCTCATTGCCTGGCTGGATGAGGGCTACACCCAGACCATCGTGGCCCGCAGCAAGCGTGACTACGTGTGGTACATGGCGCGTACGCCGCAGGTGAGCGAGGCGGACTACCAGCAGGCGGTCGCCCGCATCAAGGCAATGGGCTATGACACCGGCAAGCTGCGAAAGGTGCCGCAGTCGGTGCGCTGAGCCTGCGCGAAGCGATGTTCCGCATTGGAGGGTGATCATCCGTGACCGCGTCCGCACGAACGCCGCCGCGTTCCTGCACCCCACCACTGGAAAGGGCCGGGCGACCACCAGATGAATGGGGATTGGCCCGGTCGCTAGCCGCATGTAGGCCGCCTCCTCTATAGTCAGCCGAGCACGACGGGCGTGGTGCCTGTCCGGCAACTACAGGGAGTGGGTCATGGGTCTGGTACAAGCGGTGAAGGGTGCAGTCGGCGGTGTGCTGGCCGACCAGTGGAAGGACTTCTACACCGTGCCGACCGGCCTGCCGTCCACGGCAGCCCTGTTCGCAGCGGTGCCGCAGGGCACCAATGCCGGGCGCGGATCGAACACCGGCGGCTCCTCCAACATCATCAGCAACGGCTCGAAGATCGTCGTGCCCGAGGGCTACGGCCTGCTGCTGTTGCAGGATGGCGCGATCACCGCGTTCGTTGCCGAGCCGGGTGGCTACGAGTGGCGCTCGGATGATTTGAACTCGCAGTCGATCTTCGCCGGCGACGGCCTGGTCAGCACCTTCATCAAGCAGAGCTGGGAGCGCTTCAAGTTCGGCGGCCAGCCGGGCTCGCAGCAGGCCGCCTTCTTCGTATCGCTGAAGGAACTGCCGGACAACCGCTTCGGCACCCAGTCGGAAATCTACTGGGACGACGGTTTCCTCAACACCCAGGTCGGCGCGGTCACCCGTGGTTCGTACACGCTGAAGATCGTCGACCCGATCCTGTTCGTGAAGAACTTCGTTCCGGCCAGCTACCTGCGGCCGGGCCAGGTGTTCGACTTCACCGACCTGGACAATGCTGCTGCCAGCCAGCTGTTCAATGAAGTGGTGGGTTCGCTGGCGCCGGCGTTCAGCCTGTACACCAACGATCCGGGCAAGGGTAACCGCATCACCAGGCTGCAGCAGGATTCGCTGGGCTTTGCGCAGAGCCTGTCGGCCGCCGTCGAACAGGGCTACCAGTGGAAGTCCGATCGTGGCCTGGCCATCGTCAAGACCGCCATCGTCTCGATCGAGTACGACGCCAACACCCGCGAGCTGCTGAAGACCGTGCAGCGCGCCGATGCGCTGTCCGGCTCGCGTGGCAATTCCAACCTGCAGGCCAGCGTCGCCCAGGGCATCCAGTCCGCCGGTGAGAACGGCGGTGCCGCCGGGCTTGTCGGCGTGGGCATGGCATCGGGCATGTTCGGCGCGGGCAACCTGCAGCAGCCGGCAACCCCGGCCGCCCCTGCCGCCGACGACCCGGTGGCCAAGCTGAAGAAGGCCAAGGAAATGCTCGACCTGGGCCTGATCACCCAGACCGACTACGACGCGCTGAAGGCCAAGGCGCTGGGACTGTAAGAAGACGCAGGACGCGCAACCACCATGTCCGATCCCAGAAACACGCCTCCGCCGCTGCCCGGTTCCGCTTCAGCACCCCCGCCCCTGCCGGCGGCGGTGCTGGACGGCCCCGGTTCGCCGCAGGATGTTCCTCCCCTGCCCGGCAGCTTCCCGCTGGATACCTCCAGGTTGCCTGAGGCCATCCGCAACGAAGTCGAGGCGCCCGACCCGGTCGCCATCGACACCGCTGCGGCCGAACTGAAAGACGGCCTCAACCGCTGCCCCAAGTGCGGCGCCACCGACATACGGCCCAAGCTGGGCACCGACATCCTGGTCTGCCTGTACTGCCGTCACCAATGGCATGGCGCGCGGGTGGAGGAGGAATTCGGGCTGGGCGAAGCCATCGACCAGCTGCGTGGCACGGTCATCGCATCGGGCGCACGCGATATCGATGCCGACACCTCGGCACTGATGACCTTCAAGTGCACCGGGTGCGGCGCCGAAGTCACGGTCAACACCGAAAGCACGATGACGGCGCGCTGCCACTGGTGCCGGCATGTGTTCGGCGTGAACGAACAGATCGCCAACGGTGCGGTACCCGATGCCGTGCTGCCGTTCCATATCAAGAAGGAGGATGCGGTCGCGCGCATCCGCCAGTTCGTCGACAAGCGCCGGATGTTCGCGCTCAAGGCGTTCAAGGAGCAGTTCACCCCGGAGAACGTGGTGGGCGTGTACCTGCCCTACATGATCGTCGACGGCAATGTCAGCGCAGCGGTGGCTGGCAAGGGTGAGATCAAGACCCGCGAGTACACCCGTGGCACCGAGAAGAACAAGCAGACCTACTACGACGCGGATGTCTACCAGGTGGAACGCCAGGTCGATTTCACCGTGGACGACCTGCCGCTGGAATCCTCTGCCGAGCGCGGCAACCTGGACACGCGCGCCAACACCAACAACATCATCAACACCATTCTGCCGTTCGACACCAAGAACGCTGTGAAGTGGAACGCCTCGTACCTGGCCGGGTTCACTTCGGAAAAGCGCAACCTGGACGTCGAGAAGCTGCGGCCGCGCCTGGAAGACCAGCTGCTGTCGATCGCCCGCGCGCAGGTGGAAGGCACGGTGCGCCGTTACGACCGTGGCGTGCGCTGGGAACAGGAGCAACTGGAAGTGCACGGCACCCGCTGGGTGGCCATGTACCTGCCGGTGTGGCTGTATTCGTACCACCAGCCCGGCAGGAACGGCGGCATGCTGCACTACATCGCGGTGAACGGCCGGACCGGTGAAACGATGGGCAGCGTGCCGGTGCAGCAGTGGAAGATGCTGCTGGCGGCGCTGACCGCAGGTACGATCATCGAAGCCCTCGCAATTGCCTTCCTGGTGGCCAGCACATGAGTGATGACAGTGGTCTTTGGTTGTTGGCCGCAGGCCCGGCCGGCGCAACTGCGCTGTACTGGGCGCTGTACCGCTTCTACCGCAATACCGACAAATCGCATTCGTTCGAGCACGAGACCGAGATCGATGCCAAGCCGGTGACCGGCTCGGATCGCCGGGTCGATTCGATCTCGGGCACGCAGGAAAAGCGGATCCGCGGCGACAACGTGTATGAGTATCGAAAGCGGGTGGCGCGGGTGAGCAGCGGAGACGACTGAACGCTCCGCCAGCGCTTCGGGGGCTGGGACCATCCCAGCCCTGGAAGCAAACCGGAACGTCAGGCGGCCGTACGTCCCGATGCCCATGGATTCAGTCCGGCGCCACCTCTCCGTTGATCTGCTGCATCACTGAGCGCTTGTCGTCACTGGCAGGCATCGCCCGCACCAGGTTGCGCAGCAGCCGCAGGTCCTGCTGCCGGCCAAGCTCGTCGCTGAGCCGATGCAGCGCCTTGTAACGATGCCCCGAGGCATGCAGCGACCTGCTGTGCACGTGCAGCTGCAGGTCGCAAGCGATATCCAGTTGCATGCGCAGCCTGCGCACGCGTCGTCGCCAGCGGTGGACCGCCGCGGCACCGCCGTCGCGTTTCGCCCGTGCGGCGGCCTTGTCCACGCGGCGCCAGCTACGCTCGAGATTCCGGCGCAGCGAGCCACGCCGCAGCTGATGCCAGGGTTGGACCGCCAACTGCTGCTGCACCGCTGCCAGCACACGCAGGCGGCGGGCGAACCCCGGGTCACGCTGCAGGGTCGCCTGCAGCAGTCCGTCACGACGCAGCACCAGCATCCGAATGACCCCGTTCCACCGTCGATCGGCATCCCGCTCCTGCAGATGCCGGGCGACCTCGACCACCACATGCGCGTCACGAAGGCGGGACAGGCCATCACCCAGGCGTTTCAATCCCAGGTCGGCAGTCTCGACGTCCAGCGCTGCATGCTGCAGCAGCGCCAACAGGGACCGCAATCGGCGGATGGCCTTGCGCGCGGAATGGATGGCCGGGTGCGGGTCGGATGCCGACGACAACGCCGCAGCGATCGCGGCGCACTCATGCAGCGCGCTCTGGCGAAAGGCCTCGCCGGGTTCTGCTGCGGACATCGATGTTCCCTGCCGGGATGGGAGCCGCAGTGTAGCCTGCTCCCGTCGGGAACCGGCACCACGCAGCCGTGACGCGCCGCTGCCTAGACTTGCGCCCCTTCGCCCGCGCTGATCCCGCCACGCTGGCGCCGCACCCATCCTCCCGCTCGAGATCAACGTGACGTCCCTGCCCTCATTTGCCACCCGCGATAGCCGGGCCACCGACAGCGTCAACATGGCGCTGGCCGCCGGGGCCATCGTCGGCACCTGGTTCTGGGACGTCCAGGCCGACCAGCTCACGGTCGATGAGGCCTTGGCCCGCGCCTTCGGCCTGGACCCGGCCATGGCACAGCGGAAGCTGCACCTGCAGGACGTGCTGGGCGCCGTGCATCCCGAAGACCTGCCTGCGCTGTCGGCGGCGATTGAGCAGACCGTGCAGACGGGCGGGCGCTTTGCCCACCAGTACCGCGCGCGCGCCACCGATGGCAGCTACCACTGGCTGGAGAGCATCGGCAGGGTCGATCTGGATGGCCAGGGCCGTGCGCTGGGTTTCCCGGGTGTGCTGATCGACATCGATGAACGCCTGCGCGTCGAGGCCGAGCGCGACCAGGCACAGGCGCTGCTGCGCTCGTTCGTGGAGGCGGCACCGGGCGTGATGTATGCCAAGGACCGGCAAGGCCGGCTGCTGATCGGCAACCACGGCACCACCGAGCTGATTGGCCTGCCGCCGGGGGAATATATCGGGCGCACCGATGCCGAGCTGTTGGGCGACCCCGCGCAGGCGGCGTCGGTGATGGCGACCGACGAGCGCATCATGTCCAGCGGCAACAGCGAGCAGCTGGAGGAGGAAGTGAGCTTCCCCGATGGTCGCCGGGCCTGGTGGCTGTCGACCAAATCGCCGCTGCGCGACGCCGATGGCGCCGTGATCGGCCTGGTCGGTACGTCGCTGGACATCACCGACCGCAAGGCCGCCGAAGCCGAGCGTCGCGATATCGAAGAGCGCTACCGGCTGGCCGCACAGGCCACCAACGATGCCATCTGGGATTGGCGCATCGCCGATGGCCAGGTGATCTGGAACGAAGCGCTGGCCAGCCTGTTCGGCCACACGGAGAAGAACACGACCGCGCAATGGTGGCTGCAGCACATCCACCCCGATGACCGCGCGCGCATCGATCACGGCATCCACGCTGTGATCGACGGGAACGGCAGCGGCTGGACGGACGAGTACCGTTTCCAGCGCGCGGATGGCAGTTATGCGTCGGTGCTGGATCGCGGAACGGTCCTGCGCGACGCCGATGGCACCCCGCTGCGGATGATCGGGGCCATGCTGGATCTCTCCGGGCGGAAGGCCGCCGAAGCGGCGCTGGCCGAGAGCGAAGAGCGCCTGCGGCTGGCCACCGAAGCAGGCGAGCAAGGGTTCTGGGACGTGGACATGGTGCAGGACGTGCTGATCTGGCCGGCGCGCACCAAGGCGATGTTCGGCATCTCCGCCGGTGCGCCGGTGACCATGGACGACTTCCGTGCCGGACTGCACCCGGACGACCGCGCGGCAACCCTGGCCGCGTTCGCCGCCGCCTGCGATCCGGAGCGGCGCGAGACCTATGACGTGGAGTACCGCACCGTCGGCAAGGAGGATGGCATCGTCCGCTGGGTCGCCGCCAAGGGCCGCGGCATCTTCGAGTTCGGCAGGTGCGTGCGCGTGCTGGGCGTGGCCATCGACATCACCGCGCGGAAGGCGGCCGATGCGCGCCTGCAGGAGCTGAACGGGCAGCTGGAGGCACGTGTGCGGGCCGAAGTCGCCGAGCGCCTGCGGGTGGAAGAGGCGCTTCGCCAGAGCCGCAAGATGGAGGCGGTCGGCCAGCTGACCGGTGGTATCGCCCACGACTTCAACAACATGCTGGCGACGGTGATCGGGCCGCTCGACCTGCTGGCGCTGCGCCTGGGCGACAGCGACGCGCGCGCCAGCCGGTATATTGAAATGGCCCTTGATGGCGCGCAGCGCGCCGCTCAGCTGACCCAGCGCCTGCTTGCGTTCTCGCGCCAGCAACCGCTGCAGCCGGTGGCGATGGATGCCAACCGCCTGGTGGCCGGCATGACCGACCTGCTGGTGCATTCCCTTGGCAGCAGCATCATCCTTGAAACCGCACTCGGCGCGGGCCTGTGGTGGACCCATGCCGACGCCAACCAGCTGGAGAACGTGGTCCTGAACCTGGCGGTCAACGCGCGCGATGCGATGCCCTCCGGCGGCCGATTGACGATCGAGACCCGCAACCAGCGCGTCGACCTCGACACCGCATCTACGCATGCGGGTGTACCTGCAGGCGACTACGTCGTGATCGCGGTCACCGACGACGGCAACGGGATGACGCCGGAGGTGATGGCGCGCGCGTTCGATCCGTTCTTCACCACCAAGCAGGTCGGCCAGGGCACCGGGCTCGGGCTGTCGCAGGTGTATGGCTTCGTCCAGCAATCGGCCGGGCATGTGAAACTCGATTCCGCGCCCGGCAAAGGCACGCGGGTACAGGTCTACCTGCCGCGGCTGCTGGCCGACGTCGACATGCCCGCTGCCGCATCGGATGACGGTGCGCTGCCCCTGCACGGTGGGCGCGAGCACATTCTTGTCGTGGACGATGATGCGGCCGTCCGCGCGTTCTCGGTCGACGCCCTCACTGAACTCGGCTATCGGGTACTGGCCGCAGATGGCGCCGCCAGCGCCTTGGCGCTGCTGCAGGCCCATCCAGAGGTCGCGCTGTTGTTTACCGACGTGGTGATGCCCGAGGTCAATGGACGGCAGCTGGCCGAGCAGGCACGCGCGCGCCATCCGCAGCTGAAGGTGCTGTTCGCCACCGGCAACAGCCGCAACGCACTGGTGGACAACAACGTACTGGATGCGCAGGTTCACCTGATCGGCAAGCCGTTCACCATCGGCGAACTGGCCTCGCGGGTAAGGATCGCGCTGGCCGGCGATCGCTGAAGGCCACCACGCAGGTTGCGCCGCAGCCGGCAGCGGATGAATGCGCGACCGGGTCATGCTTCACCGCGTGCCTACCGCGGCACCGCCATGCTGTCCCGGCAGTGAAACCGCCAGCCAGCCTGCCTGCCGCAGCCAGCGAGGAGCCACGATGAGCCCACCGTCACACCTTCCCCTTTCGCGCCGGGAGCTGCTGAAGTTGAGCGCGGGATCGGCCACCACCATGGCCCTGCCTGCCGTGGTCGCTGCGGCGGAGCCGGACCGGACCGGTGCACGGGCACCGGAACTGATGCAGGTGGACTTCGAGGTCAACGGAACAGCGCGATCGCTGCGGCTGGACACCCGCGTCACCCTGCTCGATGCCCTGCGTGAGCACCTGCACCTGACCGGCAGCAAGAAGGGCTGCGACCACGGCCAGTGCGGTGCCTGCACCGTGCTGGTGGACGGCAGGCGCATCAATGCCTGCCTGACCCTGGCGGTGATGCACCAGGGCGCGAAGATCACCACCATCGAAGGCCTCGGCACGCCAGACCGACTGCACCCGATGCAGGCAGCCTTCGTCAAGCATGACGGTTTCCAGTGCGGCTACTGCACCCCGGGGCAGATCTGCTCGGCCGTCGCCGTGCTGCAGGAAATCAAAGCCGGCATACCGAGCCACGTCAGCGCCGGGTTGGACGCGCCCAGCGCCCTCACTGCCGAAGAACTGCGCGAACGCATGAGCGGCAACATCTGCCGGTGCGGTGCCTATTCCAACATCATCGAGGCCATCCAGGACGTCGGGGAGGCCAGCGCATGAGAGCTTTCAGCTACGAGCGCGCCCACTCTCCCGCCGAGGCGGCAGCGGCAGCGGCGCGTACCCAGGGCGCTCGGTTCATTGCCGGCGGCACCAACCTGCTGGACCTGATGAAACTGGAGATCGAGACGCCCGCCCACCTGATCGACGTCAACGGGCTGGACCTGGACACCATCGAGCCAACCCGCGAGGGGGGTCTGCGCGTCGGGGCGCTGGTACGCAATACCGATCTGGCGGCCGACCGGCGCATCCGGCGCGACTATGCGGTGCTGACCCGCGCACTGGTGTCCGGCGCATCGGGTCAACTGCGCAACAAGGCCACCACCGCCGGCAACCTGCTGCAACGCACCCGCTGCCCCTATTTCTACGACACCGCACAGCCCTGCAACAAGCGGCTGCCCGGCAGTGGCTGCGGCGCGCGCGAAGGTTTCAGCCGGCAATTGGCCGTGATCGGTGCCAGCGAGCACTGCATCGCCACCCATCCCAGCGACATGGCGGTGGCGATGATGGCGCTGGATGCATCGGTGGAGACCGTCCGCGCCGACGGATCGCGCCGGAACATCGTGCTGGACGCCCTGTATCGCGCTCCTGGCCGTACGCCGCATATCGACACCGTGCTGGACAAGGGCGAGCTGATCGCCGCT
This sequence comes from Stenotrophomonas sp. 3(2025), assembly GCF_052665395.1. NCBI lineage: Bacteria > Pseudomonadati > Pseudomonadota > Gammaproteobacteria > Lysobacterales > Lysobacteraceae > Stenotrophomonas > Stenotrophomonas sp. 3(2025). Next base: position 122,903 of record NZ_JBQOIF010000001.1, read on the forward strand.
GTCATCCTGCCGCCGCCCCCGGGTGGCGTGCACGTGTACCGGAAGGTGCGCGACCGCGCATCGTATGCGTTCGCCCTGGTGTCGGTGGCGGCGATCCTGCGGCCCGACGGCAGCGGCCGCATCGCCCTTGGCGGTGTCGCGCACAAGCCGTGGCACAGCGCTGCGGCCGATGCGGCCCTGCCACAGGGCGCCGCCGCCGTGATGTCGGTGCTGCTGCAGGGTGCTGTGCCCACCGCGCAGAACGCCTTCAAACTGGCGCTGGCCGAACGCACATTGGCTTCCATCCTGCAGGACGTGAGGGCCGAGGCATGAAATTCGACACCCCCGCAGGCCGCAATCCGATCGATGCGCAGACCGTCGTCGGCAAGCCGCACGATCGCATCGACGGCCCGTTGAAGGTCACCGGCAAGGCCACCTACGCACACGAATGGCATGACGCCACGCCTTCCGCCCCCGCCTATGGCGTGGTGGTCGGCGCGGGGATTGCCACCGGCACCGTGACCCGCATGGCGCTGGAGGCGGCGCGGCGCTCGCCCGGCGTTCTGGCCATCGTCACCGCCGACACCGCCGGGCCGCTGCATCCGGTCAAGCGCAACGCCGCGCCGCTGCTGGGTGGTCCGAAGGTGCACCACTATCACCAGGCGCTGGCGGTGGTGGTGGCCGAAACGTTCGAACAGGCCCGCGCTGCGGCCGGACAGATCCGCATCCGCTATGCCCCGCAGCGCGGCCACTTCGATCTGGCCGACGCCAAGCAGGCAGGCGCTTCCCTGCAGACACCGGAGCCCGATGCGCGCGTCGGCGATTTCGAGAAGGCCTTCAGCCAGGCGGCGGTTACGCTCGACGCGACCTACCACACCCCGGACCAGTCGCACGCAATGATGGAGCCGCACGCGACGATGGCCGCCTGGGAAGGCGACCAGCTGACGGTGTGGACCTCCAACCAGATGATCGACTGGGGCCGCACCGATCTGGCCCGCACCCTGGGCATTGCCAAGGACAAGGTACGGCTGGTGTCGCCCTACATCGGCGGCGGCTTTGGCGGAAAGCTGTTCCTGCGCTCCGATGCGCTGCTGGCCGCGCTCGCCGCACGCGCTGCCAAGCGGCCGGTGAAAGTGGCCCTGCAGCGGCCGCTGATCGCCAACAACACCACGCACCGCCCGGCCACGCTGCAGCGCATCCGGCTGGGCGCAACACCGGAAGGAAGCCTGACCGCCATCGGTCACCAATCATGGTCGGGCAACCTGCCAGGGGGCTCGCCGGAGGAAGCGGTGCAGCAGACCCGCTTGCTGTATGCGGGGCCCAACCGCTTGGCCGCGTTGCGCCTTGCCACCCTCGACCTGCCCGAAGGCAATGCCATGCGCGCGCCGGGCGAAACGCCGGGACTGATGGCGCTGGAAATCGCCATGGACGAAATGGCCATCAAGCTCGGCCTGGATCCGATCGAATTCCGTATCCGCAACGACACCCAGGTCGACCCGTCCAATCCCGAGCGCCCCTTTTCACAGCGGCAGCTGGTGCAGTGCCTGCGCACGGGCGCCGAACGGTTCGGCTGGCAGCGGCGCAGCGCCACCCCGCGGGCAGTGCGCGATGGACGCTGGCTCGTCGGCATGGGCGTGGCGGCAGGCTTCCGCAACAACCTGGTGATGAAATCCGGCGCACGCGTCCGCCTGGCCGCTGATGGCCAGGTCACCGTGGAAACCGATATGACCGACATCGGCACCGGCAGCTACACCATCATCGGCCAGACCGCCGCGGAAATGCTCGGGGTTCCGTTGCAGCAGGTCACAGTCAAGCTGGGCGATTCCCGTTATCCCGTGGCTGCCGGCTCCGGTGGCCAGTGGGGTGCCAACAGCTCCACCGCGGGCGTCTACGCCGCATGCATGGCACTGCGTACGAAGGTGGCACAGGCGCTGGGAATGGATCCGGCGGCAGCGCAGTTCGACGCCGGCAAGGTGACCGCCGGAGGCCACAGCCGCGCCCTTGCCGATGCCGCTCAGGCAGGCGAGCTGGTGGCCGAAGACAGCATCGAGTTCGACACGCTGCAGGAGAAGTACCAGCAGTCCACCTTCGCCGCGCATTTCGTCGAGGTGGGCGTGGATGTGGCCTCGGGCGAAAGCCGGATCCGCCGCATGCTGGCCGTGTGCGCAGCCGGCCGCATCCTCAACCCGAAGACCGCGCGCAGCCAGGTGATCGGCGCGATGACGATGGGCATCGGCGCAGCGCTGTCGGAGGAACTGGTGGTGGATCGGCGGCTGGGGTTCTTCGTCAATCATGACCTGGCCGGCTACGAAGTACCCGTACATGCCGACGTGCCGCACCAGGAGGTGGTGTTCCTCGATGAAAGCGATGCGGTGTCGTCGCCGATGAAGGCCAAGGGCGTTGGCGAGCTGGGCCTGTGCGGCGTAAGCGCGGCAGTGGCCAACGCGGTGTACAACGCCACCGGAATCCGCGTGCGCGACTATCCACTGACCCTGGACAAGCTGCTCGCCGGCCTGCCGGACATCGCATGACCAGTGCGCTCCACCCTGCCCCGTTGGATCTGGATGGCGGCAACCCGCGCCCGGTGCTGCAGGCTGCCGCCGACGCGGCGCGTACCGGCCGTGCGGCTGCATTGGCAGTGGTGCTGCAGACGGAAGGGTCCAGCTACAGCCGCGCGGGCACCTGTGCGCTGTTCGAACCGGGTCGACAGGTGGGCTGGCTGAGCGGCGGCTGCCTGGAACCGGAGCTGGCGCGGCAGGCCGCCAACGCGGTGGATACCGGGCGCATTGCATGGATGGAGATCGACAGCCGAGACGACGCTGCGCTGTTCTCCGGCAACGCCACCGGATGCCGGGGTCGCCAGTGGCTGGCACTGCTTCCGTTGCCGCAGCTCGGCGGCATCGAACAGCTTCTCGATGCGTGGCTGCAAGGGCCGCACACGCTGCACCTGACACTGCAGGCCGACGGACGGCTGGACGCCCGCTGCGCCGGCTTCACCTTCACCCGCACGGTGCCACCTGCCGCCCCGCAGTCCTTGGACGGCAGCCACCGCTGGCGGCTGCAGTGGCACCGGTCGCCTGTCGTGCACGTGCACGGAGCAGGCCCGGAGGCCACGCTTCTGCTACCCCTGCTGGACCAGCTGGGCTGGTGCGCGCATGTTGAAGAACCGCGACCCCGTTGGCGCGAGCACCTGCCCCTTGCCGCTGGTTCGTATTGTTCTTCCGCTGCCGCCGGCGTGGCCGATGCCGCACTCGTGATGCATCACAGTTTCGAGCTCGACCGTGACGCGCTCGAACGGCTGGCAGGCTCGCGCGTACCCTTCATCGGGCTGTTGGGGCCACGCCGTCGCAAGGACGACCTTTTCAGCGTACTGGATGTCCACACGCGCCGCGCGCTGGAACCGCGCCTGCGCTCACCGATCGGCCTGCCACTGGGCGGACGTGGTCCCGAAGCGATTGCCTTGAGCATCGCCGCACAGCTGCAGGCATGGCGGCACGGAACGCCCCTGGCCACGCCATGAGCGGACATGCGGCCGTGGTGCTCGCGGCCGGGTGCAGCCAGCGCCTGGGACAGCCCAAGCAACTGCTGCGCGCGGGCGGAGAGACGCTGTTGCGACGCAGCGTGCGGTTGGCACTGGAAACATCGCCGGACACGCTGGTGGTGGTGCTGCCCCAGCACCCACGCTTCGAAGAAGAACTGCACGGCCTGCCGGCGCAGCGGCTGCGCAATTCCAACCCCGGGCTCGGCATCGGCGGCAGCCTGTCGCTGGCCGCTACCCACGTGCACAGCGCCGCCAAGGTGCTGGTGATGATCTGCGATCAACCGACGCTGCGCGTGGAGCACCTGCGCGCGCTGCTGGGCGCGGCAGCCGCTGCACCATCCGGCTGCGCGGCCACGGTACTGGGCGACACCATCGGCGTGCCGGCGGTGGTGCCGGGCAGCTGGTTTGCCGGCACAGGACTGCAACCTGCAGACGGGGGATTTGGCCGGCGGATGCGGCAGACCGAAGGCATTGCGCGCTGCTCCGGCGCCGGGCTGGAATGCGATATCGATACCCCCGAGGACCTGCGCCGCGCGCGCGCGCTCGGCTGGCTGGATCCTGCGTCCGCCTGAGGGCGCCGGCGACAGTTGAACTGGCCCGACCGCGCTGCGCGGACGCTTGGCATACACGCTGCGCGGACGCTCCGCCGCGCAGGATGGAGCGCCCGCTACCTGCCAGCCCCCGCACATGGCCGCACCCTCAGGCTCCCGCCTTGTCATCTACGCCGCGCTGGCCGGCAATCTCGCCATCGCCGTTGCCAAGTTCATCGCCGCCGGCCTGTCCGGCAGCTCGGCGATGCTCAGCGAAGGCGTGCATTCGCTGGTCGATACCCTCAACGAGGTGTTGCTGCTGTACGGTCTGCGCCGTGCCGAAAAGGCTCCCGACACCGTGCACCCGTTCGGCTACGGCCGCGAGCTGTACTTCTGGAGCTTCATCGTCGCCCTGCTGGTCTTTGCCGCCGGCGCCGGGGTGTCGGCCTATGAGGGCATCCAGCACATCCGCCAGCCGGAACCGGCCACCAACCACGCAATCAGCTACACCGTGCTGGGTATTTCCATCCTGTTCGAAGGCGCCTCCTGGTGGGTTGCACTGCGCGAGTTCCGGCGCAGCAAGGGCACGCTGGGCTATTTCGAGGCGTTCCGCCGCAGCAAGGACCCCTCCACCTTCACCGTACTGCTGGAGGACAGTGCCGCCCTGCTCGGCCTCGGCTTTGCCCTGGTCGGGCTGCTGGCCGCGCAGCTGCTGGAGATGCCGGTACTGGATGGGGTCGCCTCGTTGTGCATTGCCGGCGTGCTGGCGCTGACCGCGTTCCTGCTGGCGCGGGAAACCAAGGGCCTGCTGGTGGGCGAGCCTGCGCACCCGGCCGTTGCCCAACGCATCATGGCGGTGGCCGTGACCGATCCGGACCTGCGCCGTGCCAATGGCGTGACCACCATGCAGATGGGCCCGGAACAGGTGGTGGCCATGCTCAGCGCCGAATTCGAGGACGACCGCACCACCCCGCAGATCGAAGCCTGCATCACCCGCATCGAGAGTGCGGTGAAGCAGGAGTTCCCGGAACTGGTGGCGCTTTTCGTGAAACCGCAGACGCCGGAAGTCTTCGCCAGACGGCGCGCGGCGCTGGCTGACCCGGAGTGAATCGATGGCGGCGGCTTCACCCGCTGCACGCCACACTGAAGCAGGCCTGGGAAGCGAGCACTGCCGCAACATGATGGATTGGCTGCCGGATACCTGGATACCGATACCCCGCACCTTCTACCGGCGCCCGTCGACGGTGGTTGCACCGGACCTGCTCAACAAGCTGCTGGTGCGCAGCGACGGCCGTGCAGCGCGTATCGTCGAAGTGGAAGCCTACGCCGGCAGTGAGGATCCGGCTGCCCATTCGTATCGTGGCAGGACCGCACGCAACGCCAGCATGTTTGGCGAGGCCGGGCACCTGTATGTGTATTTCACCTACGGCATGCACTGGGGCAGCAATGTGGTCTGCGGCGAGGTCGGCGAGGGTGTTGCGGTACTGCTGCGCGCGGCAGAGCCGGTTGCCGGACAGGAACGGATGTACCCGCTGCGGCCAGCTGCCCGCCACGATCACGACCTCGCCAGCGGTCCGGGCAAACTGTCGCAGGCGTTCGGCCTGGACCGGCGCGTTGATGGCGCCGATCTGGTCACCGCCAGCCACGGCATCACCCTCGTCGATGACGGCACCCGGCCCCCCGACGATCCGGTGATAGGCCCACGCATCGGCATCACCCGGGCAGTGGATTTTCCTTGGCGCTGGCATGTTCGCGATCATCGTCACGTTTCAGTGCGCCCTGCCCGCGCCTCAACGCGAAGGAGCCCCCGATGACACCTCTCGACAAACCGCTGCGCCGTGAACTGACCATCGCCGGCCAGGCCTATACGCTGATCCTGGACCCGAGCGGACTGAAGCTGGTCGAGAAGGGACGGCGGAAGGGCCTGGAACTGCGCTGGAAAGACCTCGTCTCCGGTGACGCCGCGTTGGCCAGCGCCCTGCAGGCGTCCCTGCAACAGCCATGAGCAGGCGCCTCACGACGGCATCACCGCCGTACGCAGCGCGCTAACAGACCGGGTACTAGCGTGGACAGCCATGGATGAGGCCACCCGACTTCGCGAAATCGAACGGCTGGGCGTGCTCGATACGCCGCCCGAGCCGGTGTTCGATGCCATCGTCGCCGCCGCGCGCGCCGCCACCGGCATGCCCATCGGCCTGGTCTCCATCGTTGCCGAGCAACGGCAATGGTTCAAATCCAGCATCGGCCTGGGCGATGTCAGCGAAACGCCGCGCTCCATCTCGTTCTGTACCTACGCCATCGAACAGGACGCGCTGCTGGAGATTCCCGATGCACGACAGGATCCGCGCTTCGCCCACAACCCGTTGGTCACTGCCGGGCCCAGGGTGCGCCACTATGCCGGCATCCCTCTGGCCACTGCCCATGGCGCGCGCATCGGCACGCTGTGTCTGCTCGACACCCTGCCTGGCGTGCTATCACCGTCGCAACGTGAGCTGATGGTCCATCTTGGCCGCGTCACCACCCAGGTGCTGGAGCAGCGCAGTGCGCTGTTACGGCAGATCGAGCAGGCACAGGCGCTGCATCGCGATCTCAAGCGCAGCGAGGACTTCCTCGAACGCACCAACACTGCCGCCAAGGTTGGCGGCTGGGAGCTGGAGCTGGCCACCCGCGAAGTGCGCTGGACGCGCGAGACCAAGCAGATCCACGGCGTGCGTTCCAGCTACCAGCCAACATTCGAATCGGCCCTGTCGTTCTATCGTCCGGACAGCCGCAGCATCATCCAGACGGCGGTGCAGCGCTGCACCGAACAGGGCACGCCGTGGGAAGTGCAGCTGCCGATGACCACCGCCGATGGTCGCAGCATCTGGACGCGCGTGCTTGGTACCCGGCAGCAGGTGGAGGGCCAGCCACGGCTGGTCGGCGCAATCCAGGACATCACCGAAGAACGCGCGGTGGTGGACGCGCTGGAAGCCAGCGAGGTGCGTTATCGCCGTCTCTTCCACTACAGCCTGGGCCTGATCTGCACGCACACGCTGGACGGCAACGTGACATCGGTGAATCCGGCAGCCGTGCAGTCGCTGGGCTACCCGGAAAGCGAGATGGTTGGCCGCAGCCTGTGCGACCTGATGCCACCGGAAAAGCGCGAGGCGTTCAAGGCCTACCTGCGGCGCATCGAAGCCAACCATACCGACGCAGGCGTGATCGAACTGCTCGCCGCCGATGGCAGCCGCCGCTACTGGGCCTACAACAACGTGCTCGACACCGAGAGCCATCCTCCGTTCGTGCTCGGCCACGCCCAGGACGTGACCGCGCTGCGCCTGCAGGAAGAGCGCCTGCGCGAACTGTCGCTGAAGGATCCGCTGACCCGGTGCCACAACCGCCGGTACCTGCATCGGCTCGACGACGTCGCCTCACGATCGTGGGCCTGCCTGGTGTTCGACCTGGATCACTTCAAGCAGGTCAACGACACCCTGGGGCACCGTCGCGGCGACACGGTGCTGGTCGAGTTCGCTGACTTCCTGCGCGCGCCGCTGCAGGCCGACGAGGCGGCAGTGCGGTTGGGCGGCGACGAGTTCCTGGTGGCGCTGATCGAACCGGCAGCCGGACGGCTGGCTGCGCTGGAAGCCTGGTATGCGGGCAACGCCGCGCGTGCTCCCACTGCGTTCTCGATGGGCGCGGCCGTCAACGTCCCCGGCGAACCCGTAGCCGACACCATCCACAAGGCCGACAGCCGGCTCTATCGCACCCGGGCCCGGGTACGTCGCGAGATGCGTCCGCAGGGCAGCGCCGACTAGCGGGTAAGGGTGACCCACGCAGGCGCATGATCGCTGGCCTTTTCCTGCAGCCGCACCCAACGATCGACACCCGCATCCTGAAGCCCTTTGGCCAGTACCGGGTTCAGCAGCAGATGATCGATGCGCAGGCCGCGATCGCGCTCGGCGTGCTGGCGGAAATAGTCCCAGAAGGTGTAGATGCGCTGCTCACCATGCACCGTGCGCAGGGCGTCGGTCCACCCCTGCGCCAGCAGCCGCTGGAAGGCATCGCGGACCTCCGGCTGCATGAGCGCATCGCGCCGCCACGAGGCCGGGTCGTACACATCCTCGTCGTCTGGAATGACATTGAAATCCCCCAGCAGCAGTGCCGGGTGCGGAAGATCGGCCAGGGTGCGCGCATGGCGGATCAGCCGCTGCATCCATCGCAGCTTGTAGTCGAACTTCGGCCCCGGCTGCGGATTGCCGTTGGGCAGGTACAGCGCCGCTACCACAACGCCATGCACGGCAGCTTCCAGGTACCGGCTCTGCGTATCGGCCGGTTCGCCGGGCAGGCGGCGCCGGCTTTCGATCGGCATGGCATCGCGGGCCAGTATCGCCACCCCGTTCCAGCGCGCCTCACCCAGCCACAGTGCGCCATACCCTGCCCGCTCCAGCGCGTCGACCGGAAAGGCGGCATCGACCGTCTTCAGCTCCTGCAGTGCCACCACGTCGGGCGCTTCACGCTGCAACCAGGACAGCAGATGCGGCAAGCGCGTGCCGATGCCATTGACGTTGAACGTGGCAATGCGCAGTGTCTTGCGGCGAGCCATTGCGGAAGTACCCGGGCGGCGGGCCCGCAGTATTGGCGAGGCGGCATGCAGGCAGCGTGGAGGACGCCACACGCAGGTTCACGGCGTTGCCGGGCCCGTCCCTGGCAGGAAGTTCGCCATCCGCTCCAGCTCGTCCTCCAGCGCATTGCTGAATGCCACGTCCCTTGGTGCGCTGCCGTCGACATAACCGAAGCTGGGCTGCAGCTGCCCATCTTTCGCCGCGACATTGGCCCAGCCGATCACCTGGTCGCGCCACAACAGCGGCAGCGCGTAGTAGCCGAAGCGACGCTTGGCCGCCGGGGTGTAGGCCTCGAACCGGTACACCCAGCCCCAGAGCAGTTCGAACCGTCGCCGATCCCAGGCCACCGGATCGAACGGCGCGAGCAGCCGCACCTGTCCATCGGTCTGGTAGCGCCGCGAACGGGGGTTCTCGTCGGTCGGCCAGTACCAGGTGGTTCCATCGATGCTGCAGCCCGCCAGCTGCTCGCGCGCCAACCGCAGTGCCTGCTGGATCTCCTCCGCCAGATGGGGTGCGCCGTAGCCCAGCAGCCGCGCCAGATAGGTGAGGCTTGCCGAAGGCAGCGGCGCATACTTTCGCACCACCAGGTCGAGCAGTGCCGTGGCGCGCTGCAGGCGTGCAGCCTTGCCGCCATCGGCCGGGGCATGTGCCGCAACAGCATAGATGCGGGTACCGCTGTCACGCCGATGGATGCGCAGCATGCCGCGATAGTGCATGCCATCCAGCAGGTGGGTACTGGCATTGCTGGTGCCGCCCCAGTAGTTGGTCACCCGGCCATGCGCGAACGCCTGGTCGACTTCGCGCGGATGCACCGCACCCCGCTCCTGAACGAATGCCAGCACGTCGGCGGCCTTGCGCCGCGTGCTCGCGTCCCATGGCCTGCGGGACACCCGGGGATGCATCAGGGACAGGTGTTCGCGCGGCAGGAAGCCGTAGTTGACCAGGAAGTCTTCCTCGATCGGCAGGCGGCTGTAGCGGCGCTCCAGATCTCCGGCCCGGTAGCCCTTCACCCGGTGCCGCAGGGTCAGGTCCTGGGCGCGTGCGGGCGCGCGGATGGGGTCGGCCTGCACGAAGCCCAGGCGACGGATCGCTGTCAGCAACGTGGTGGGCGTGAACAGCGTGCGGGCTACGGCGTAGCGGCGCAGATCATCGAGGGTCGGCGAGGTCGGCATGGGCCGATTGTAGGACTGCCGGCCGCCCCGCTGCAGGACGTCATCCGCGCAAGGCGCGCCTGGCCTTACTCGGCCACGATGCGGGCATCGTCACCGGTGCCGTCCACGATGACCCGGCTGCCGACCTGCAGGCCTGCGACCTGTTCACGCAACTGCGTGGTTGACAGCACACGGCCCTCGTCCAGGCGCACCTTCACCATGTAGCGGGTGGTGGGGCCTTCGCCGGCGATCTTCTCGCCGATGGAGCCACCGATCTTGTCGCCACTGTTGGCGGCGACATTGGTGACCACATAGCCTGCTTCGGTCTGCCCGGCGCTGCTGAGGCCGACACCCGCCAGAACACCGCCGATCTTGCCCAGCCGCTCGCCGATGCTGCGGCCGCGCTTGGTGCGTTCGGAGGTATCCTCGCCTCGATTCTCGATCGGCTGCATGTCTTCGACCACCCCATGCCGAGGCTTGGCCCAGGCCGTCGGCATCAACAGTGATGCGCCGATCGCCAGGGCCAGCAGTCCGGCAACACGGAAGGGGGTGTGCTGTCTCATGTCAGTGTCCTTGGTTGCGGGAAGCGGTCGGGGTTGACCTGCCTGGGCGACGCGCGTCCGGGCCGACGATATCGGTATCGCAATGGGGCCCGCGGTGCTGCCAGCGCCGTACCACGCCATCACGGTCGGCGATGTAGGTGATGTCGCAGCGGTGTTGCTCGGCATGGTGCACGTCCTCGACGATGATCGGTGCGAACACCGGACGCTCGCCGCTGGTACCGGTCGGTTCCATGTACAGGAACTCGCCACCGCCCACCTTCACCTGCTCGGTGTAGGCCGGTACGACCGTGCGCCAGGTGTAGCGTGTTTCCAGCGTTGCATCGTCTTCCTCGATCTGCACCCGGCCGCCATCCACGCGCAGCTGCATCAACAGCTGCGATGCCTCGCGCCCGATCCATCCATCGGCGCTCGCTCTGGCGGCGGCGCCCAGCGTCTGCGCGCCTGCAGCACCGGCCGCAGCCAGCAGGGCGCAGGCGAGAGCGCCCGGCAGGAATCCTTTCATGTGCACTCGAACAGCTCCCGGCTGGGGATGTATCGCGCGCGCCTGCCCTCCCCAGCAGAACACGCCATCCAATAGTGTCGCTATCGCCTCAGTCTAGGCCTCGAACACCCAGGCAACCATCGGAAACGTCCACGAAACTGCGTAGGGAAATTCCTAGAAGCGGCGTCTCGGGATCCGCGACCGGCCGCACCGCCAGCGCTCGCTCCACACCGGATCCGCTGGCCCGCCGCTTACAATCTCCCCAGCAGGCCACAGCCAAGGGAATCGCGTGCCACCGTTCAATCTGTTCCAGCGCCTGTCGCAGGCGCCGACCAACCCGCGCACCGACACTGCTCCGCGCACGTTCGATGTGGCCGAGCTGTACGAAGGGCCGGTGCGCCTGCAGGACGATGCCGCCGCAGCGCCCCTGCGGCTGGACGAGAAACTGCGCCAGGCCTACTTCTGGATCGTCAACAACGCGATCATCAGCCCGCATTACGACATCGAGTACCACGACGGCCCCTCCGCCTCGTTCGCGGTGGGTGACACACGGCGGCCGCTGACCCTGCCTTCGGCGCAGAGCTATTCCAGCTACGTGCTGCTGCCGCTGCTGACCTTCGCCACCCGCCGCAAATGCCTGTTCGTGGGTGGGCCGGGGCGCGGCAAGACCGCCAGCGCGATCCTGATGGGCGTGCTGGCCGGCTATCCGGTCCGCGAGGTGCGCCGGGCGATGCAGCACGGGCACCCGCAGATGACCATCGCCGATCTGCTCGGCAACCCCCTGCCCGCCGACCTGGTGGCCGCGCAGGACATGGCGGACATCCGCATTGCCTGGCGGTCGTGGCTGGGCATGCGGGTGAAGATCATCGACGAATACAACCGCATTCCAACCCGCACGCAGAGCGCGCTGCTGACGGTGATGGGCGACAACTACGCCGAGATCCTCAACCACGTCTACGAATGCCCGGACTCGGCGTGGTACCTGACCGCCAACGATGATCGCGGCGGCGGCACCTACCAGGTGATCGAAGCCCTGCGCGATCGCATCGACGTGGTGGTGCAGGCACTGGCATTCAACCCGCGGTTCCTGGAAGAGATGCTGCTGCGCATCGAGCAGGACATCCGCCCGGAAGAGGTCGTGCCGCGTGACATCATCTTCAGCGAGGCCGAGGGCGACCAGCTGCTGCAGGAGATCCGCGCGGTCGACGTACCGCAGGACGTGCGCCGCCGCATCGAATTCTTCAGCAGCCAGTTCGAGCTGATGGAAACCGCCGGTGCCCAGTTCGAGTACCTGACCAAGGACACCGTGCGCCTGGCCGGCACCGAATGGGCGCAGGCAACCGCTGCCGACAGCGGCCGCGATCGCATGAAGGACCTGGGTTGCCAGACCCGCAACGGCCTGTCGGTGCGCAACCTGATGACCCTGCTGATGTTCGCCAAGGCCATGGCGTACTTCCGCGGCAGCCCAGCCGTTGCCCTGGAGGATGTGCGCCAGGTATTGCCCTTCGTGCTGAACGACAAGCTGCAGCCGGACCTTGATGCTCCCTTCTTCGCCCTGCCGGAGAATGCGCCCTATCGCAGCGATCGGCTCAGCTGGCTGCGCTGGCTGCTCGATGCCTCCAATGCCGAATATGACCGGCTGGATCTGGATCGCGACGATCCGGTGGGCGAGCTGTCGGCACAGTTCCAGCGGGGCCTGGATGGGATGACCGAGACGGAAACACGCAAGCGCCTGACCCGCATCGAACGTCTGGTGGAGGAACGGGTGAAGGGACGCAAGCTGTACGGCCATCTGTACGACGACCTGCTGAAGCTGAAGTACCTGCACCAGCGCTACACCAACTACCTGCATTGGCTGCGGGCACGCTGATCGTGGTTTCCGCCGTTCTCGCCGAGTTGCTGGCCGAGCGCCGTTCCGTGCTGAACCAGGCCGTGGCCGATGCCCGCCACCGCTGGCCCGGCCTGGACATGGCCGCCTTCAGCGCGTTCGTCACCCAGACCATCGACCCCCTCTGCCAGGCCATCCAGCGCCACCACCCGTCGGCAACGCAGAGCGCCTGCGAGGCCGCCTTCGAGATCGGTCTGGAGCTGGTGGCGCAGAGCCATGCCGGCCCCAAGGCGCGCCTTCCGTGGGTCGAGCAGGCCTGGCGCTCGCTGGCCCCGGCCCTCGGCCCGTTGCTGGCCCACGCTCCGCGCGAGACCCTCGGCACCATCAGCAATGCGGTGGTGCGGCTGGGCGCCAGTGCGGACATTCGCGTCGCGCAATGGATCGATGCGATGGCCGCGCATGCAGGCGGGTGCACATCCGTGCCGGAACTGCGCGACATCGGAGCGCTCTGTGCCTGGCAGGCGGGGATGGTGCAGCTGCGCCGCCCTGCCCTTGCCCGTATCGATGCCCTGCCCGCGAATACGGTGGCCGCCGTGCTGGGCATCGATGCGGGTGATCTGGCCTCGGTCCGGGTCCAGCTTGAGCAGGACCGCTGGTGGAATCCGCGGCAGGGCAGCGTTGACCTGCGCGGGCATCGTGTCGGCGGCTTCAGCGGCCTGGACGGCGCGTTTCCGGCACCGCCACAGGTTCGTGCAGCAACCGAGGGCTTCGTGGTCGAAAGTGCAGGCCGGTACTTCCTGCTGCTCGCCGATGCCTTCGGTGCTGTCCTGCTGCCTGCCAGCGCCGCCGAGTACGCAGCGGGCAGCAGCAGTGGACCGGCGCCGGATGTGACCGCCCGGTTGGGTGTGCAGTGGATGGCGCCGGCGTTGTCCAAGGACGACCTTTGTGCCGTCTCCGGTGCGTCGGGCATCGCCCTGTTCTCGCCGTGGTCGCACCATGTGCACGTGTTGCCACCCCAATGAGTGCCACAGTCAATGATCCGCTGCAGCCCTGGCGCGAGGCCTGGCCACAGGCACTGGCCACATGGAGCCGTTTCACCCGGCTGCAGGACCCGAAGCTGTGCCATTCGCGCATGCAGGCGGCCGCCGAGGGCCTGACCGGCAGCTTCGCGGCCATCCGCCTCGCCGACCAGCGCATCGTCATCGACCTGGAAGAAGTACAGCGCCTGCAGCTGCAACCCTACGCGCTGGAGATCCTCGCCCACGAGATCGGTCACCACGTGCTGGCGCCTGCCACCGCCAGCGACCATGCACGGCTGCTGGCGCGCATCCGCCGTGCGCTGCCGACGCTGGAAGCGCATGCACCGATGGTCGCCAACCTCTACACCGACCTGCTCATCAACGATCGCCTGCAACGCCAGAGCGGGCTGCGCATGGATGCGATCTATCGACGCCTGGCCGCACAACCGGCGCAGGCCAGCTCGCCGGTCTGGCAGCTGTACATGGGCATCTACGAGGAACTGTGGCAGCAGCCGCGCGGCACGCTGGGCGGCTCGACCGACGACAGCGCATTGCAGGGCGATGCCTGGCTCGGTGCGCGCGTCGTGCGCGTCTACGCCAGCGACTGGATGATCGGCGCTGGCCGCTTCGCCACGCTGCTGCTGCCCTGGCTGCTGGAATCACAGCAGGATGCGCGGGTGGATGCCCTGATGGATACCCGGCACGCTGGCCAGGGAAGCCAACCGGTCGGCCTGGGGCAGCTGGAGGACGACGAGCTGGCGCCGGCGCCGCACCCTGCATCCGACCCACGCATCACCGGCGATGAGCGCGGCGGCGACGCACAGCAGAAGAGCGATCTGCCTGCGGATGCGCTCGCTGCGGACCCCGCGCAGCCGCCAGGACAGATGCGCGAGCCGTTCGAGTACGGGCAGATCCTGCGCGCGGCCGGCCTGGACCTGGATGACCATCAGATCGCCGTGCGTTACTACCGCGAGCGCGCGCTGCCACACCTGATCCGCTATCCGTCGCGGCCGCAGCCGCAGGCCCTGGAGCCGCTGCCGGAGGGGCTGCAGCCCTGGGAAGCCGGCGATGCACTGGACGCAGTGGACTGGCTGCAATCGGTGCTGCAGTCACCCCATGTGATTCCCGGGCTGACGACGGTACAGCGTGTACACGGGCTGGCACCCGGCCGTGAACCCGCTGCCGAACCGGTGGACCTGGATCTGTACGTGGACAGTTCCGGTTCGATGCCCAACCCGCAGGCATGGACCTCGTTCCTGACCCTGGCCGGCGCCATCATCGCGCTGTCGGCGCTGCGCGTGGGTGCACGCGTGCAGGCCACGCTGTGGAGCGGCACCGGGCAGCACCTGCACACCGACGGCTTCGTGCGTTCGGAAGACGACATCCTCAAGGTGCTTACCGGCTACTTCGGTGGCGCCACCGCGTTTCCGATCCACCGGTTGCGTGACACCTACGCCGAGCGTCCACCCCATGCACGGGCGGTGCATATCCTGCACATCTCCGACGACGGCATCACCACGATGTTCGACAAGGATGAGCGCGGCAACAGCGGCTGGGACGTGGCCGCCAGAGCACTGCGTGTGGCCGGCGGTGGCGGCACCATGGCACTGAACCTGTTCAGTCCGCTGCCGTCCCGCATCGCCGATGCCGGCAACGCGGGATGGACCGGCGATCTGCTGCGCGCACGCGACGCGGGATGGAACATCCATGTGGTGCGCGACATGGCCGACCTGCTGCAGTTCGCGCGCGCCTTCAGCCAGCAGCACTACGGCCCTGGCGGCATGCGGGTGCAGCGATGATCGTGCTCTGCCTTGCGCCCGCGCACCTCTGACGATTGCCCTTCCACCCAGGTATTTGCCAAGTCTGGACCCTGACCATGCTCTCCGGCCCCTCCCTTGACGTTCTGCTGCGGCGCCTGCTGGACATGCCGCCCGATTTCCTCGAGCCACCGCGCCGCGCCGGCAGCGGTCGGCTGCACGTCGCGGCGGTGGTGGGCGATGTGTTTGCCGCACGCTCGCTGCACCTGCCCCCTGCACTGCGGGCAACGCTGTCGGGTGATCTGGCCGGCGTGGATGCAAACCAGCTCTCGCTTTCAGCGGTGACCGCATGGCTGATGGCAGATGCGTACTGGAATGCACTGGATATCGCCCCGGAGGCGTGGATGCCCCTGTTCGCCGAAGCGGTGCCGGCGCTGGCGGCCAGTACCAGCGCAGACCGGTTCGTGTTCGATCCAGAGCGCCGCGAAGAACTGGTGCGTACCGTGGTGGCCCGGCTGGGCCTGCTGCCGCAGGGTGAAACAGCGGCCCAGGCGACCGATCGCCTGGCCCGGGTCAGCGGCGTGGAACGGCAGCGCCTGCTCGATGCCAGCCGCGCCGCTGAAGCGCGCGCGCGTGCCATCCGCGAGGCCTTGGCGCGCAAGGCGGCCGAAGAGTCTGCGGACAAGTGGACCCGCGAGTGAGCCGCGAGCCGACCGATGCCGATCGCTATCCCACGCTGAGCGCGGCGGGCCTGGCGATGCTGCAGCAGATGCGCGAGCACCCGGCGGCGCCGATCTTCCGCAATGCCAGCGGCAACCGCCTGCTTGCCGATGAGGTGACGGCGTTGCGCGGCTACGAACGGGAGATCGCCTGCGCGCGCTTCGAGTGGACGCCAGGTCAACCGCCACCGTGGCTGCAGGCGCATGTGACCGAGGTATGTGCGCAGGTGCCGTATTACCGCGCGCAGGCGATGCCAGCCGCCTTCACCGACATTGCACCGGTCCACCGTGGCGACCTCGCAGCGGACATCGCCCGTTTCGTGCCAGACCCGGTACCGCTGGAGCGGATGATCAATTTCCGCACCACCGGCACCACCGGCCATCCACTGGTACTGCCATCGCATCCGGTGGTGGCGGCACGCTATCTGGCCCATCACAAGCGCGCCTTGCAGCGCTTCGGCATCACCCTGGCGCACGGCCGCGGCCAGATGGGGGTGATGTTGCTGGGCATGCAGCAGCGGTGCTTCACCTATGTTTCGGTGACACCGACGATGGACGAATCCGGCCTGGCCAAGATCAACCTGCATCCCGATGACTGGCGCCATCCTGAGGACCGCGCACGCTACATCGACCAGATGCAGCCGGAAGTGATCGCCGGCGATCCGATTTCCTTCGCAGCGCTGCTGGAACTGCCCGTGCGACACCGGCCGCAGGCGCTGCTGTCGGTATCGATGGCGCTGTCTCCGGGCCTGCGCCAGGCCCTGGCCGCGCGCTTTGGCTGCGCGGTGCTCGATCTGTATTCGATGAACGAAGCGGGCCCGCTGGCCGTGTATGACGATGCTGCCGGCGGCCACGTACTGCTGCAGCCGCGCATGTATGTGGAAATTCTCGGCGCCGACGGGGCGCCGTTGCCGCCCGGGGAGATCGGTGAGATCACGCTCAGCGGCGGATTCAACTTCTGCCTGCCGCTGCTGCGCTACCGCACCGGCGACCGCGGCGCGCTGGCCATGGCCGGCGATACGCCGATGATCGTCGGCCTGCAGGGGCGACGTCCGGTACGCTATCTGACCGCCGACCAGCAATGGATCAACAACATCGACCTGACCCATGCGCTGGCTGCGCTGCCGTTGTCACGATACGTGGTGCATCAGCACAGCGATGGCCGCGTTGCATTGTCGTTGCCACCTGCAGAGCTGGGCTACTCCGCCGAGGCGATCCGCTGCCTGCGCGCGGTGTTGCGAGGACAGCCGGTGGCTGTCATTGCGCTGCAGCGCGAAGACAAGGTCCTGCAGTACTCCAGCGACGTCGCCGGGAGCAGTTCGCCGCCGCGATGAGTGCCCTGCGTCAGCGCAGCCAGTGCGCATAGGCGGCCAGCACCGCCAGGTGCACCACGTAGTAGAGGTAGAACGCCCAGCGCCATCGTGGCAGCCGCCACTGCACGCGCGCGGCCGCCAGCGCCAGCGGGATGGCCAGCAATGCCCATCCATTGCCATTGACCCAGCACAGCCCACCGAACCCGAACGTCAGCAGCCAGTAGGCCCGGTGGCGGAACGCGATCCAGCCCAGCATCACCAATGCCACCCCGGCCCATTGATAGTCGACGAAGAACGGCAGCAGGCCTCCTGCCACCAACAGCAACAGCTGCCGGTTGTTGGCCAGCGCATGCACGGCCACAGCGGCCAGGCAGAACGTCAACAGGATGTTCAACGGCAGCCAGTAGCCGAAGGCCAGCATATGGAAGGGTTGCGCGACCAGCCCCCACATCCCGAGCCGGCGGATCGACTTGCGCAGGTCCGCATCCGGTTGCGCGAGGTTGCAGGCCATCACCAGTGCGAACAGCGGGAAGGCGATGCGCCCCAGCTCGCTGACCACCGGTACATAGCCGCCGAAAACCACTTTGGCGACATGATCGCCGGTCATCGACAGCAGCGCGAGCCACTTCAGCAGCTCGCGGGCGCCGCTGCCGAGGGCGCTGCGCGCCGGGGGGTGTCGTGCAGCGACGTCCTGCGCGCTCATGCCATCCATCCTGTGCGTCCTGCAGGGTCGATATCGCCGGGTCTCGACGGAATTACCCCTTGAACGCAAAGAATACTTGAACCTGGGGCGGATGACGCTGGTCGATGCGCCCCGCTATCCTTGTACTCCCCGGTTTGTGAGGCACCGCCATGCGCACGCTGTACCCGTCGATTGCCCCGTACCGCGAACACACGCTGCCCGTGGATGCACTGCACACCCTCCATATCGAAGAGTGCGGCACGCCCGCTGGCATTCCGGTGGTGTATCTGCACGGCGGTCCGGGCGCTGGCATCTCGCCCACCCACCGCCGCTTCTTCGACCCCAAGCGCTACCGCATCGTGCTGATCGATCAGCGCGGCAGCGGCCGCTCCACGCCCTTCGGCGAGCTTCGCGACAACACCACGCAGCATCTGGTGGCCGACATCGAGAAGGTGCGCCAACACCTGGGCATCGAGCGCTGGCTGGTCTATGGCGGCTCCTGGGGTTCGACCCTGTCGCTGGCCTATGCACAGGGGCATCCCGACCGCGCCACCGGGCTGATCGTGCGCGGCGTGTTCCTGGGGCGCGAGGAAGAGAACCGCTGGTTCGCCGAGCTCAACGGCGGTGCGCGCTGGATCTTCCCGGAGCGTTGGGATCGGTACGAGGCCCACATCCCGCAGGACGAGCGCGGCAACATGCTCGACGCGTACTGGAAGCGCCTGGACCACGCCGACGAAGCCATCCGCATCGCCGCGGCACAGGCGTGGCTGGGGTGGGAAGACAATGCCGCCACGCTGCTGCACGACGTCGACGCGGTGTCCGCTGCCGATCCGCTCGATACACTGGCCAAGGCACGCATCGAGGCCCACTACTTCCGTCACAACAGCTTCCTCGATCAAGGCCAGCTGCTGCGCGACATCGATCGCATCCGCCATCTGCCGGGGGTCATCGTGCAGGGGCGCTACGACGTCATCTGTCCGCCGCGCAGTGCCTGGGACCTGGCGCAGGCGTGGCCGGAAGCCCGGCTGGAGATGGTCATCGCCGGCCACAGCGCCAACGAAGCGGCCACGACCGACGCCCTGGTGCGGGCCACCGACGCTTTCGCGGACCGCAGCTGAACAAAAGGGGCCAACGGCCCCTTTTTCTATACCAAGGTATAGCCGGGCTAACCCACAGGCCTCTAGGCCTGCTGAATACGAGCGCGGACAATAGCGCCACTGGCCAGCGACTGGCCGCCCCACGCGGAGACGCAGATGGATCCCGACCCTGCCGGGCGCAATGCGCGCCCCTGCCTGCCTACTTGTTCACTACTGGCGACTGAACCCAGGTTCGTTCCCGTGTAAACGATGGGAGCCCCGGGCAGCGCCTGCCCGGAGGAATCCCATGTCCTACAAGATTCTCTACATCACCGTGCGCCGCCTGATCGGTGAGCGCGATGTTTCAGCCCTGCGCAGCCTCCTGCTGCAGCACGGCCCTGTCCTGTTCGCCCGTTCGCTGGCCCTCGGCTCACCGCGGGTGGTGGCCGACGCACTGTCGCTGCTGCCGATCAGCGAGCGCATCAACGTGCTGCGCCACCTGCCCTACCCGCTGCGCGATGCGATGAAGCCGCTGTGCATCGGCGGCAGCCAACGCTTGCGCATGCAGCCCTGGTCGCCGTCGGTGCTGGCCATGCGCCACGCCTGATACCACCCCTTCCGCTCCACGCGCCGGCTTCGCCCGGCGCCGCTCCAAGAGGACCTTCCCATGAGCCTGCTCAATGCCTGGTTCAACGCCTTCCTGCGCAGCCGTCGCGCGGGCAACCTGTTCGGTCGTCGCGCGATGCCCGAAGCCGGGTACGGCCGTGGCAGCACGCAGGCCGCGCCCACCGCGCTCACTGCTGGGCTGCTCGCGCTTGCACAGGGCAGCGAAGCCGATGTGCTGGCCACCCTGCAGTCACATGTCGATGGTCTCAGCCCGCACGAGGCCGAAGAGCGCCTGCTGCGCTTTGGCCCCAACGAGGTCGATCACGAGAAGCCGCTGCCGTGGTGGCGCCATCTGTGGCAGTGCTATCGCAACCCGTTCAACCTGCTGCTGACGGTGCTGGCGGCCGTGTCCTGGCTGACCGAAGACGCCAAGGCGACGGTGGTGATCGGCGCGATGGTGGTGCTGTCCACGCTGATCCGCTTCGTGCAGGAGGGGCGCTCCAACCGCGCCGCCGAACGACTGAAGGCGCTGGTAGGCAACACCGCCCGCGTGTTGCGCCGCGCTGCGGGTACCGAGGCGGCGGAGGTGGCCGACCAGTATTTCGGCGCGCAGCTGCACAGCCGGCGGCCGGCACGGCTGCTGGATCTGCCGATCCGCGCCCTGGTACCGGGTGACCATATCGTGCTGTCGGCCGGCGACATGATCCCGGCCGATTGCCGCGTGCTCGCCGCCAAGGACCTGTTTGTCGCACAGGCGGCGATGACCGGCGAATCGCTGCCGGTGGAGAAGTTCGTGCAGCCGGGCAACGCCGACGCCGGCCTGATGGAACAGGCCAACCTGTTGTTCATGGGTACCAATGTGGTGTCCGGCACGGCAACAGCACTGGTGCTGGCCACCGGCAACACCAGCTACTTCGGCACCCTCGCCCAGCGCAGCAGTGCCAGCGACCGCGCGCCGACGGCATTCCAGGCCGGTGTCAACAGTGTCAGCTGGCTGCTGATCCGCTTTGCCCTGGTGATGGTGCCGTTCGTGCTGCTGGTCAATGGCTGGACCAAGGGCGACTGGACAGAAGCGTTCCTGTTCGCGCTGTCGGTGGCGGTCGGCCTGACCCCGGAAATGCTGCCGATGATCGTCACCTCCACCCTGGCCAAGGGCGCGGTGCTGCTGTCGCGGCGCAAGGTGATCGTCAAGCGCCTGGACGCGATCCAGAACTTCGGTGCGATGGAAGTGCTGTGCACCGACAAGACCGGCACCCTCACCCAGGACAAGATCGCGCTGGAGCGGCACACCGATGTGTTCGGGCAGGATTCGGAGGATGTGCTGACCTTCGCCTACCTCAACAGCCACTTCCAGACCGGCCTGATCAACCTGCTGGATCGTGCGGTGCTGGAGCATGTGGAGCTGCAGAGCTCGCTGCGCCTGTCGCAGGACTACCGCAAGGTCGATGAAATCCCGTTCGACTTCGAGCGCCGTCGCATGTCGGTGGTGGTCTCCGAGCGCGAGGATCATCACGAATTGATCTGCAAGGGCGCAGTGGAGGAGATGCTGGCGGTGTGCAGCACCGTGCGCGAGAACGGCCGGGACATGCCGCTGGACGCGCAGCGCCTGGCCCGGGTGCGGCAGACCACCGAGGAACTGAACGAACAGGGCCTGCGCGTGGTGGCGGTGGCGATGAAAGAAACCGCTGCCAGCCAGACGGTCTACTCGCAGGCCGACGAGCGGGAGCTGACCCTGGTGGGTTATGTGGCCTTCCTCGATCCGCCGAAGGAATCCGCTGCTCAAGCACTGCAGGCGCTGGCCGCGCATGGTGTGGAAGTGAAGGTGTTCACCGGCGACAACGAACTGGTCACCGCACGGATCTGCGCCCAGGTCGGCCTGGATGCCGACACGATCGTGACCGGCCCGCAGATCGAGCGCATGGACGACGCTGCCGTGTCGCATGCACTGCAGGAGCAACGCGTGTTCGCCCGCCTCACGCCCCTGCACAAGGAACGTCTGGTGCGCGCGCTGCGCGCGCAGGGCAAGGTGGTCGGCTTTCTCGGCGATGGCATCAACGATGCTCCCGCCCTGCGTGCCGCCGATATCGGCATCAGCGTGGACAGCGCGGTGGACATCGCCAAGGAGGCCGCCGACATCATCCTGCTGGAAAAGAACCTGATGGTGCTGGAGGAAGGTGTCATCCAGGGGCGGCGCACCTTCAGCAACATGCTCAAGTACATCCGCATGACCGCCAGCTCCAATTTCGGCAACGTGTTCTCGGTGCTGGTGGCCTCGGCGTTCCTGCCCTTCCTGCCGATGCTGCCGCTGCAGCTGCTGGTGCAGAACCTGCTGTATGACATCTCGCAGATCGCCATTCCCTTCGACAACGTGGATGAGGAGCTGGTGCGCAGGCCGCTGAAGTGGAACCCGGCCGACATCGGCCGTTTCATGGTGTTCTTCGGGCCGATCAGCTCGATCTTCGACATCAGCTGTTTCGCCCTGATGTGGTACGTGTTCGATGCGCGCACGCCGGCCGACCAGGGCCTGTTCCAGTCCGGCTGGTTCGTGGTCGGGCTGCTGACCCAGACCCTGATCGTGCACATGATCCGCACGCCGAAAGTGCCGTTCCTGCAGAGCATCGCCGCGCCGCCGCTGCTGCTGATGACCGGGGCGATCATGGCCATCGGCGTGATCCTGCCGATGAGCCCGTTGGCCGGCTACTTCAAGCTGCAGGCACTGCCGGCCGGTTACTGGCCGTTCCTGGTGGCGATCCTGTTCGGCTATGCGGTGCTGACCACCGCGCTGAAGAAGCTCTACATCCGCCGCTACGGCTGGCAGTAAACGCACCGGCGCAGGGAGAACCCTCATGGACTTCAACCCGCACCTGCCCGCGTTCAACGCGGGCGCCACCCTCGGCTCGCTGATCAGCCTGTCCGTCGCCTTCGTGCTGGGGGCGCTGATCGGCCTGGAGCGGCAGTTCCGCCAGCGCACCGCCGGCCTGCGCACCAATACGCTCGTAGCGGTGGGCGCAGCGGTGTTCGTCGACCTGGCCGTGCGCTTCCACGACCTGTACGGCGGGCCGCCGTCGCCACTCCATGTGGTGGCTTAGGTGATCTCCGGTGTCGGCTTCCTCGGTGCCGGCGCGATCATGAAGGATGGTGCCCAGGTGTCGGGCCTGAACACCGCCGCCACGCTGTGGGGCTCGGCGGCGGTCGGCGCCTGTGCCGGCATCAAGCTGCTGCCTGAAGCGGTACTGGCTGCGGTGTTCGTGCTGGCTGCCAATACCCTGCTGCGGCCGGTGGTGAACCGCATCCAGCGGCAACCGCTGCCGGAAGCGTTCAGCGAGGCCACCTATGCCATCAACGTGGTCAGCCAGCGTGAGCAGCAGGCCGAGGTGCTGGACCGGCTGCTGCTGTTGCTGGAGCAGGCGCAGTACCCGGTACGCGCAGTCGACCAGCGGCCGTTCGGCGAGCGCGATGTCGAGATCGAAGCGGTGCTGTACGCCACCACGGTCGATGGCGCTGAACTGGATGCGGTGCTGGCAACGCTGGCCGCCACCCCGGGCGTGCTCCAGGGATTCTGGAACGCCAGCCTGGAGGAGTAGTGCCGGCCGCTGGTGGATGCATTCCGCCGGGCATGGCCCGGCGCTACCGTGCACCGCCTTGGCAGGTGCCGGCCAGCGGCCGGCACTACCGTGCATCTCTCTGGCGCATGCCGACCAGGGCCGGCATCCACCGAAGGCGGCTTTGCTATCCTTTCCACCCACGCCAGGGAGCTATCCCGATGCCATCGCTGTCGCCCCGCCGCCCACTGGTCGTGCTGGCCCTGATCATCGTGATGGCGGCCATCTTCCTGGTCGATACGATTACCGACTACGCCGTTGCCGCTGCCTGCTTCTACGCGGCGGTCATCCTCGCAGCGTCGCGGCGGCTGCCCGCCCGCGGCCTCATCGCCCTTGCGGCAGTCTGCATCGCATTGACCGGCCTCAGCTTCTTCCTGACCCGCTTCGGCACCTACCGCATCGGCCTGGTCAATTCAGCGATCGGCATGCTGGTGATCGGCATCACCACCTACCTGGCATTGAAGATGGAAGCGGCCAAGGCCGCAGTGCAGGATGCACAGGCACGCCTGCTGCGGGTGGCCCGCGCCTCCACCGTCGGCGAGCTGACCACCTCCATCGCACATGAAGTGAACCAGCCACTGGCGGCCATCGCCAGCAGCGCCGAAGCCAGCCAGCGCTGGTTGGCCCAGGATCCGCCGAACCTGGACAAGGCGCGCCAGACCATTGCCCGCATCGTCGCCGACGCCCATCGTGCCAGTGACGTGATTGCCCGCATCCGCGGCCTGACCCAGGGCGCTGCGCCAGAGCGCCAGGCCTTCGACCTCAACCTGGCCACCGAGGAAATGCTGGCACTCTCGCGCAGCGAACTGGAACAGCATGGTGTGACCGTGGCGCTGCTGCTGGGCAATGAGCTTCCCGCTGCCCACGCCGATCGCGTACAGGTGCAGCAGGTGATCGGCAACCTCATCCTCAACGCCGTCGATGCGATGTCGGATACGCCGGTAAGCGAGCGCAGGCTGTCCCTGCTGACGGCGTACGATGGCCGCAGCCGCGTCAGCCTGAGCGTACGCGATCGTGGTATCGGCCTGCCCGTGGAGCAGCCCGACCGCGTGTTCGATGCATTCTGGACCACCAAGGCGAACGGCCTCGGCCTGGGTCTCAGCCTGAGCCGCTCGATGATCGAGGCCAACGGCGGCCGTATCCGCGCCGAACGACCGCCCGGTGGCGGCGCCTGCTTCATCTTCGAGCTGCCCACGGCCACGGAGGCTGCGCATGCGTGAACCCACCACAACACCTGTGGAACCGTCACCGATCGTCTATGTGATCGACGACGACGCCTCGGTGCGTGCCGCGCTGGAGGACCTGCTGGCCTCGATGGGCCTGCAGGTGCGGGCCTTCGCCTCCACCGGGGAATTCCTTGCCCACCCGAGGGACGACGCTCCGGCTTGCCTTGTGCTGGACGTGCGCATGCCCGGGCAGAGCGGACTCGATTTCCATCGCAGCATGGCCAGCCACGATCTGCACCTGCCGGTGGTGTTCATCACCGGCCACGGCGACATCGCCATGGGCGTCAATGCGATCAAGGACGGTGCGATCGAATTCCTGACCAAGCCGTTCCGCGACCAGGAACTGCTGGACGCGATCCACAGGGGCATCGAGATCGATCGCCAGCGGCGCCGCGAGGGTGATGCGCTGGGGGCATTGCAACTGCGCTGGGGCACCTTGAACGCCGGCGAGCGCGAGGTGGTTGCCGGCGTGGTGCGCGGTCGCCTGAACAAGCAGATCGCCGCCGACCTGGGGGTCAGCGAGATCACCGTGAAGGTGCGTCGCGCGCAGGTCATGCGCAAGATGGAAGCACGCACGCTGGTCGATCTGGTGCGCATGTACGACCGCCTGCAGGCCGCTGCGCAATGACCGCCTGCATAACACACGGCACGGTGCGCAATCCCAGTACAGTGGATACGCTGGCGACGATCGCCACTGCCCTTCAATAGCCTGCTCGGAACATCGATGCGCCTGCTCGTTGGACCCGGCCTGGATGCCATGCCGGGAAACCGAACATTGACTGCACGTCACGCGTACCGGGTCTCAGTTGTAGGTCATCGATACCGTGATCGGCCGGCTGACCGTTCCCGCTGCTACCGTCGCCGCGCTCTGCATGAACCGCGCGCGGAACACGTGGGTGCCGGCGGCAGTGCTCATCTGGGACAGACCGCCGGGCGGCAGCCGGGTGCCGGTGCTGGTGCGCTGCAATTCGATGCCGATGCCAGCAACACCCTGGAAGAGCGTGGCATCGTTGCCATCGGCACTGCCGGTGAAGCGCAGGCCTACCCGGGTCACCAGCGGATCACACTGGCTGACCACCACGTTGACCGCCTGGAACGGCGTATTGAACGCACCGGTGAACTGGGTGGCCTGATAGGTTCCAAGGTCGACATCAGCCACGGCAATGCGGCACACGCCGGGCAGGATGGTGCCGGTGACGTTGAAGTTGGTGGTGGTCGCGGTCTGCGCGCACACAGTGCCGGAGAGCGCGAACAGACCAGCAAGGCACACGTATTGAATCGATCGGCGCATGAGGGTTCTCAGTTGTAGGTCAGGGAGACCGTGATGGGTCGCTGGATACGTCCAGCCGCGACCACCGCCGCCGATTGCAGCAGGCGCGCGCGATACGGGTAGGTGCCCTCGGCCGTCGTGTACTGCGTTCGACCACCCGGTGGGATCGGCACATTCAGGGACGACACCACCCGCACAAGCTCGAGTCCAACGCCCTGCACGCCCTGGAACAGCTGGCCGTTGTCCGGATCAGCACTGCCATCGAACGACATCGCCACACGCCGCACCAGCGGATCACAGTCGCTGACGGTACCGCTGAAATCGACGTAGGCCGTGCCATGGCTTCCGGTGAACAGCGTGGCGGCATGCGAGCCCAGATCCACATCGGGGAAGGAAATCCGACAAGCGCCGGGCAGGATTTCGCCCGAGACCGTGAAAGGCTGGCTATCCTGGGCATGTGCGGCGGCTGACGCCGCGGCCAGCGCCAGCAAGAGTGCGATGCGATCCATCGTTGACCTCAGTTGTAGGTGACCTGCACGGTCACGGGTGTTCGCAGCGTGCCGGCCGACACGGTACCGGTACGTACCAGGCGGGCATACAGCAGGTGCCCTGCAGCCGGCGTTCCACTGGTCACCCAGTCGAAGCCTGCCTGGTTGGGGGCCAATGTCTGCTGCGACGGGGTGTACAGCCACACCGCAAGTCCACGCACGCCGCCATTGGAGGGAATGGCGAAGTAGCGTGGATCACTACCGTCGGCCGTTCCCGCCATGCGCACGTGCAGCACCCGCAGGTCGCTGGCGCAGCTGCTGCGCGAAAGCACGAAGCTGACCGCCGGTGACTGCGCATTGGTCGCGAAGTACGGCGCTTCGAAGGTGCCCACATCGACGTCGGCCACGC
The DNA here is from genome assembly GCF_052665395.1 of Stenotrophomonas sp. 3(2025). Lineage (NCBI taxonomy): Bacteria > Pseudomonadati > Pseudomonadota > Gammaproteobacteria > Lysobacterales > Lysobacteraceae > Stenotrophomonas > Stenotrophomonas sp. 3(2025). Next base: position 149,744 of record NZ_JBQOIF010000001.1, read on the forward strand.
TGAACTGGCAGGTGCCGGGCTGGAAGCGACCGGTGAACCGGAGGGTGAGGTCGGCCGCGTGCGATGGCGGCGGCATCAGCAGGGCCAGCATGGCCAACCGCAGCATGGCGCGCATGTCAGTTGTACTCCAGCGTGATGGTCGCCGCGCCATTGGCCTGGCCGGAGGAGGCCGCCGCCGCAAGGCGGTAATAGCGTGCACGCAGCATGATCGTGTACTGCGCGTTATTGGTCTCGGTCAGCACCAAGCCGGAGTCGCGCATCGCATTGAAGCCGACCGAATCCTGCGTCTGCGTGCCGATCTGGATGCCGATTCCGGTCGCCGTCATGTTCACCCCATCATCCTGCAGGGCCATCACAGAGCGCGCTCGATCGGCAACGGCGGTGACCGGGTCGACACGGTAGCGGATACGGTTGTCTACCCGCCCGTTGGCACTCTGCACCGTGCCCGTGGTCAGGTGACCGCGGTAGCGCCCGAAGAACGCGGGGCAGTTGCGGAGCACCACGGGTACATTCACCCAACCCGTAGCGGATCCCACGGCAGGAATCTCACTCATCTGGTGCGTGCCCAGGTCGACAGGCACGTCACTGGTGCTGCAGGTGCGCGAGACGATGTTGAGGCTGCCCTGCACGCGCCCACTCCACAACAGAACGTTGCGGTTGACGCCGGTCATCCGGTACTCGAACTGTGGCAGGTTGGCGCCGGTCACCGTACCCGGGCTGATCGGGCCGATCTTGATCAGGCTCACGTCGTAGGACTGAACCGGCCAGAGCAGGAATACCGTGGGGGGTTGCACGTTGGTCTCCCCTTCGGTGAGCCGGGGAAATCCACTGCCGTTGTACCAGACCGCCACTCCTACGCCCGGCACATTGGTCTCATAGACCGTGCCATAACTGGGATGGACATAGCTCGATGCGCGATGCGGAAGCGAGGTGTACTGGTGGATGCGGTCGATCCGCCCTGCCGTGCACGTTATCTGGTTGGTCGGACCGGCATAGTAGGTCGCCCGGAATATCTCGGTACCCACGGGCACGTCGGGGCCCACGGTGATCGAACCATTGAGGTTGGCGAGATTGACGAGCGGAGCGTAACCATCGGATAACCGACAGTTCTGCGCCCACACCGGCGCGCAGGCCAGCAGCAGGCCAAGCAGGGAAAAGCGGGTCACGAAAGTGATCAGGTTCATGGAGCCTGCTCCAAGGTGGCCACGCGAGGCCGCGCGGCAGGGAGGGAATCGGCCGCAGCGGCGCTCATTTCGCAGCGCGCTTCCAGCACGGTGTACTCCCCGCTGGAACGCGCGGAGGGCACGTCCACCTGCATCACGCAATGCTCATCGCTGCCAGGGCCCCACTGCACCTGCACCGGTCCGGACGCCTGCAGGCCCGACAGCAGCAGGCGGCTTCCCTGCCCCACCACGCCGATGGGGGTGCCTTCGGCATCCGTGGCCTCGGCGCCGAACGGTAGCGGTCGATCGTCATTGGTGCGTGCGTCGACCATCAGTCCATGGCTGGCACGCGTGCTGAAGCCAAGTCGCACCAGGGAGCCCGCACGCGGCGCGACGCTGCGCGCGGTTTCCTGCAGTTCCACGTCGAAGCCGGTGCCCTTGGGGTCGATCGAAATGGTGTTCAGCTGATAGGGCGTCAGGAATGGAACAACCGCGTAACCACGCTTGTCCAACCGCGCACCGCCACCATTCTCGATGCGTGCACCCGCGGCGCCGGCCGCATGCACCAGGGCAATGGTGTCGCCCAGCGGCGGCGCAAAGGTCAGGCCATCGCCATGCAGCACCATGCCGCCGGTCGCGCCCATGCCCAGCTGGCTGTAACGGCTGCCCCTGCTGACGCTTGCCGACCACTGCCCGCGCGAACCGCGATAGCCGCCGTTGAGGTCGACACTGTTGCTGCCGGCGATGCGTGACAAAGTGGCGCCGTAGCTGAATCGGTCGTCCCGCGCATACAGGCCGTTGGTCGACAACTGAGTCGCCGGCTCACCATTGCGGCTGCGGTTGTGCATCAGGTTGCCCAGTGGCGCACGTGGCGAGCGACCCAACGGCAGCGAGACCATGAGCATCAGCCGATTGTCCACGCGTGCCTGTTGCGCGCGCAGCTCCGGCACGATTGCGCCGGGGATGCTGTCCTGCAGGTGATCTCGACCGAAGTCGATGGAGTCGCGGGTACGCTGGAAGTTCAGGCTGTAACTCAAGGCCTTCCACTGGTTGCTGTAGCCGATGCTCAGGTCGAGCTGGCGGCCCGGCGCATTCCAGAAGTCGCGGCGTGTGCCGATCACGAACAGCTGTCCACCGCGCTCGCCAAGCCGCTGGTTCATGCTCAGGTCCATGCGGTTGCGCTGGCGTGCAACGGTGTCGATATCCAGATCACGTGCACGCGCATCACGCAGCGACGCCCAATCGCGCAGGCCCACATAGTCGCGGGTGGCGTAACGATAGGCAGCAACGGCGAAGGACGTGCCGGTCCGCACCACGTTGCGGTTGTAGGCCAGGCGGAAGCTGCTGCCGCTCATCGTCGGCAGCCCCTGCACGGCTGTTCGGGCCAGCGATACGTCAGCCGCCAGCGCGCCGAAGGAGGTATTGATTGCAGCCCCCGCCAGCCCTGCATGATAGTCCTGGCCTGCCACCACGCCACCGTAGGTGCTGAGCGTATTGGACAGACCGCGCTGGTACTGCAACTGCAGCATGTCCGGCGCAGCACGCAACGTGCTTTCGTCGACCCGTCCGGCGGAAACGCTCCAGCGCGACTGGCCAGGCCTCAACAGCTGCGGCACCGCCGAATACGGCACCGTGAAACGTCGGGAGCGGCCATCGGCCTCCCGCACTTCCACCTCCAGATCGCCGGCATAGCCGGTGGGATAGAGGTCATCCAGTTCGAACGGGCCCGGGGCGACGCTGGCCTCATGCAGCACGGCACCGCGCTGGCGCACGATCACCCGTGCGTTGGTCTCGGCGACGCCACGGATGACCGGTGCGAACCCGCGCTGCGACTGCGGCAGCATGCGATCGTCGCTGCCCACGCGCAGGCCTTGCAGGCGGACGCTCTCGAACAGGTCGCCGGGCGTTGAGGTATCCCCCAGCACCAGCTGCGCTTTCCACGGCACGATGTCATGCTGCAGATAGGCTGCGGTGGAACGATAGCGCTGTGATTGGCTGCCACCGAGCGTCATCGCGCCCTGGTGCACCAGCTGCCATCCGGCCAGACGGCCGGTAGCATTGAGGCCGACGAAACCCGAATGACGGGATGCGCCGCCACTGTCATAGTGGTATGCGTTCGCGTTGTAGCTGAGCGCGAACGCACGCACGCCGGCATCCCACTGGCTGGGATCGACATGGCCCCGCGCCTCGCTGCGCAGGTACAGCTGGGGCACCTGCAGTTCCAAGGTCTGGCTGCCCGCATCGAACGTCGCCGACGCATCGGGCACGATGTCGCCGATCGTTCCACAGAACACCGCCTGCGGCCACGCCAGTTCCGGCGGCCGCGCCGGATCCAGGCGCAGGCGGTCGGGCGCAATGCCGTAGGCCTGCAGGCTGGCAGGATCCAGGCACAGGCGTGACACGCCCTCCACCTCGCGGTAGAGGATGTCGGTGCGTGCCTGCCACTGTCCGTTGAGGCGGATGTCGCCCCGATAGGTGCCGGGCGCAACATAGTCGGCTTGCGCGAATCGTTCCAGATCCAGTCGTGAAGATGCCCCGGCAGGCAGGAAGGCTGCGTCGAACACGAGCTCGTCGTCGATGCCGGTACCGGCTGCAGAGGCGGTCCGCGCAAGCAGGATCGCTGCCACCATCATCGGCAACCGGGCAAGCAGCAGGCGACAGGCGCCGTTGCCCGGCGCCCTGTTGGGGGCGTTCATCGAAATCTCTCCGCAGGGACGGGGGAAGTCGCGCAGTGCCTGCGCGCTCGGATCAGGGCACCAGGGAAACCTGGGTCGGCACCAGCGCACCAAAGTCGTTGATGACGGTGACTGCAGCCTTCAGCTCGCCCTGTGGGCGCACGCTGATTCCCTCCAGCGCGAACTCGGCCTGCGAGAACGGTGCGACCATGCCGCCGCCCTGCGTGCCCTGCTCCTTGCCATTGGCCCACAATCCGACACTGGCGAAGTTGACGTGATAGGGCGTGGGATTGTCTGCGCGCAGCAGCAGCCGGCCCGGCGCGGACTGCAGCGACCAGCGCACCTTCTGGTGCGCCAGTACCGGCTCGCCAGCCAGATTCGAGGGGCGGTAGAACACTTTGATGCGGGTCCGGAAGGCGAACTGCAGGATGTTGGCAGTGCTGCCACCGGACTTTGGCGGAATCTCCAGCATGTTCAGCCAGTACAGCGTTTCGCGATCGGCGGGAAGCGAGGCGCCGGTGAACAGGATACGGGCAGTCTGCTGCTTCTTCGGGTCCAGGCGGAACACTGGGGGCGCGACCGCGAACGGCGCCTTGGCGGTATCCGGCGTCGACTGATCGTCGCCATCATCCAGCCACACCTGGACCAGTGCCGCGCGTTCTCCTTCGTTCATGAACTTTAGGGTGACTTCCTTGTCCTGCGCGGGGTAGACCACGCGGGTGCCACCGATCACCACCGACGCGTCGGCGGATGGGGCAAACAGCGCGCCGAGCGCGAGGACGCCGACACAGAGCATGTGGTTGACGGAAAACATGGGTCACCTCCAGCAGGGTGGTTCACAGGGACGCCGGCACAGGCCGGCGTCCCTGAGTGGCATCAGTTGTAGACAACCTTGTAGTTGACGTACGACTGCACGAAGCCAGGGGCGGCGGCACCGTTGACGGCGACGTACTGGCTGGCCATGTCGATTACCGCGGTGTTGTTGGCGATGGTCACCGGATCGGTCTTGAACGCCGGATCACGCAGGTCGACCACGGCGTTCTTGTACAGCACCTGGATCTGGGTGTTGACGGCCGGCGCGTTGGCCTCCTGGTTGCGCAGGTTGCCGTTGCCCGCATCCACCTGACCGGCGGTCGGATCGAAGTAGAGCTCGGCGATCTTGCCGTTCTGGCAGGTGCCCTGGCCCGGGCCGCCGATGACCAGCTGGAACGGGTGCAGCCCGGCGGTGTCGCCGGCGACTGCCAGCTGATTGGCCTGGACCGGATCCATCGGCACCGTGATGTTGGTGGTGCCGATGGCGCCGGCGCCGCCGGAAATGGTGCAGGTCAGATCGGTGACCTCGCCGGTGAACTCGATGACGCCCGAGCCATAGGACTGGGCATTGGCGGCCGCAGCGGCCAGCAACAGGGTTGCAGCGGAAGCAATCGGGATGAGCTTCATGATGTTGAATTCTTCTTCGCAGGTGTGGTCCGCCCGAGGCGGTAGAGAGGCCCCGCCGCCGGGGAGGACGGCGGGGCCGGGAACGGGGGGACAGCTGGGGAGAAGCGCCCTTCCCGGCGGGCCAGTTCCCTGGCCTGCGGAAGGAATGCTAGGAATCGGGGGCGTTGGCCTCCATCGGACCGGGCCGAGTTTTCAGGCGGGGCCGCTCGCGGCCTGCGCGGTACCGCCTTACACACCATCCCGTTCGTCGTCGGCGGGGGCATGCAGGTGCCAATGTCGACGCAGCTGGCTGCGGCGTCGCGGTGAAGCGAACAGGTAGTGATTCAGCAGTTCGAGAAAGTGTGCCTGCGCGGCCGCGGGCAGCCGGGTGAAGTGCAGCAGCAGAGCGGTCAAATGGGGGTCTTCACGAACGGACACATCATCACCGGGGCAAGGGGGGTCAACCCCGAGCCTAGGTGCGCACGCGGGCCGGTCCATCGGACCGGTCCCCAATCACTCCGAAGATCCCTCTCCAGCCGCGCCTGCACGCGCATTCTGTGACGCCTGCACAAGGCCATGCGCCAGCGCATACTCGAAAATGTCCGCGTCACGCTGCAATCCGAGCTTGCGCATGGCTGCGATCTTCTGCGTGCTGATCGTTTTCCGGCTACGGCCCACGCGCTCGGCAATCTGCAGCACGCTCAGCCCTTCTGCAAACATGCGCAGCACTTCAGACTCCCGCTTGGACAGTGCCTCGGCGTCGCGCACGTCTCCCTGCTCGCCGTCCTCGACGACCAGGCGCGCGATCTCCGCCGATATGAACGACTGCCCCTGACTGGCGGCCTCCACTGCGGGCAACAGCTGCTCCAGGGGGTCGCTCTTGCTGACGATGCAGGACACCCCCGCCTTCTGGATCGAGCGCAGAACAAGCGGGCTTTCCATGCCGGTCAGCACCACCAGCCGCAGGGAGGGAAAGCGGCGCTGCAGGAACCTCAGCAACGTCACACCATCGCCATAGCGACCGTTGGGCATGGAGAAGTCGCAGACGGCCACGTCCACCGGCGTGCGGCTGAGCAGATCGACCAGCTCGGTGGAATCACGCACCAGCCCGGCGACGACCAGGTCAGGCGCAGCCTGCAGCAGGTGCTCCATGCCGGCCAACAGGACCGGGTGGTCATCAGCCACGACAACGTTCAAAGGCATGCTCGCGTCCTCCGGTAATGGTGCAACACACAAGCGGCCGGACAGCGGCCGGCTGGCTTATAGTGACCTGCATGATTTGCGGCAATATCTGTCGTTCCTAACACCATCAGGGTCATCCCATGTCCCATCCGATCATCCGCGTTGCCATTGCCGATGACCATCCGGTCATCCGCATGGGCATCGAAGCTGCCATCGACGAAATCCCGACCCTGTCCTGCATCGGCGCGGTGGGCGACTCTTCTGCGCTGATCGCGCTGCTGGAACACGCTGCATGCGATGTAGTGGTGACCGATTATGCGATGCCTGGCGGCGCCTACGGCGATGGGTTGCAATTGCTCTCTTATCTGCGCGCACATTTTCCCGACCTGCGCTTGATCGTGATGACCGGGCTTGATCAACCGGCCATGATCCAGTCGTTGCACGCCAGCGGGATCAACCACATCCTGAGCAAGGCGGACGACACCAGCCACGTTCCGGCGGCAATCGCTGCCGCCTGGGCCAACCGCCGCTACCTGTCGCCGTCCATCGCCCGATTGTTTCCTGCGCGCGCAAGCGCCCGCACTGCCGCTGTGCTGTCCCCCCGTGAGCACGAGGTTCTGGTGCTGTTCGTTTCTGGATTGAGCGTCAACGAAATCGCAACACGGCTTGACCGCCGCAAGCAGACCATCAGCACACAGAAAACGACCGGGATGGCCAAGCTCGGCATCGAAAAGGACGCCGACCTGTTCAAGTTCGCAAGCGAGCTGGGGCTGCGTGCGGCCAGACCGGACGCGGGCTAGCCATACCCGCCTCATCCACCATTCTCCAGACCCGCCCGATAGGCCTCGATCAACAGGCTGAGATCGGTCAGCAGCGCGATCCTGTCGACCTCTGGCAGGCTTCGTTTCTCACGCAGCAGTCGCTCAGCATCGCCGAAGCGCGCGCCAAGCTGTTTTTCCCCCATCATCAACAACACGCCCTTGATTGCATGCAGCTGTTCCAGCAGGACCGCATCGTCGTGGCTCTCGCCTGCAATCCGCATCCGCTCCAGGTCGCGCGAGCTGCTTTCCACAAACAGCGCGCGCAGCTTCAACGGCTTGTCCTGCCCTGCTGGCAACGGTGAGCTTGACGGCTGCGGCTGCGGGTGCGGCTGCGGCTGCGGCTGCAGGTAGCGGTCCAGCATTGCCAGCAGCCGGGCCAGATCCAGTGGCTTGAGCAACAGGTCATCAATGCCGGCAGCACGACAGCGCTCGCGTTCGCTGGCCAGGGCGGTGGCAGTCACTGCAAGGATCGGCAGGGTCTCGCCAAGACCGCGCAATGCGCGTGCGAGCTGATAGCCATCGATGATCGGCATGTTGATGTCGGTCATCACGATATCCCAGCTCCCTGGCTGCCACCCCGTCAACGCGACCTGGCCGTTCTCCACCGCGTCCACCAGGCAATCGAGTTCTTCCAGCTGCTGCTGGATCAGCTCACGATTGACCGGGTTGTCCTCGACGAGCAGAACCCGCCCGCGCGTCTGGCGGACATGAACCTTCGGCGGCACGTCCTGCAGCTGCGGCGCAGGCAGGCGGTCTCCACGCAGGATCTGCAACAACGCCGCGCTGAGATAGCAGGAGACATGCACCGCATCCTCACGCTGCTCGGGAGACAGCGGTCCCCTCGGATAGGCACGCACCACGCACGCGTGCCCCTGGAGCATTTCCTGCTCCTCGTTTTCAGTCCACGCACGGCGCTCGCCGAAGATCACCAGTGTGGACCCGGGTTCGCAGACCGGACCGGCCGCAGGCCGTTCGGTCACCGTTGCTTCTGCCCCCCAGCGCTGCAGCAGCTGACCGATCTCCTGCCGCCACTCCTGCGCCGAAGAAAGCAGCGTGATCCGGCGACCGGACAACGGCTTGTCCAGCGTTGGCGCGGCCTCACCTGGCGCCACCGGCACCTCGAGGGTGAACACGCTGCCAACGCCCAGCGTGCTCTGTACCTGGATCCGGCCACCCAACAGCTGCGCCAGCTGCTGGCACAGCGCCAGGCCAAGTCCACTGCCACCGTAACGCCGCGACACGCTGGCATCTCCCTGCTGGAAGGGCCGAAACAGGGTGGCCACATGGTCTTCGGTCATTCCGATGCCCGAATCAACGACCTGCAGGCGCAGAAGGCGCTGTTGCGCAGTCCCGCCGCCAGCATCGGCGCGCACGGTAATGCGGCCAGAGGCGGTGAACTTCACCGCGTTGCTCAGCAGGTTGTTGAGGATCTGGCGGATGCGATGAACATCACCGATGAAGGTTTCTTCCAGCGCCGGATCGATGGCGTAGTAGAGTTTCACATCCTTGCGCTGGGCTTCCGGGGCATACAGCAACGCCGCCTGCTCGATCAGCGGCCGCAGCGCGAATGGCAGTGGATCGATGTCCAGCTGCCCAGCTTCGATCTTCGAGAAATCCAGTACGTCGCTGATGATGGCCATCAGCGAATCGGCCGACAGCCGGATCCGCTGCAGCCGCTCGTGCTGGTCGGGCTGCAGCGGCGAGCGTGCCAGCAGCTCAAGGTGACCCAGCACGCCATTGAGTGGCGTGCGGATTTCATGGCTCATCGTCGCCACGAACGCGGTCTTGGCACGGCTGGCTGCTTCAGCGGCCTCGCGCGCACGTTCTGAATCCTGTCGCGCCTGCTGCAGCGTGCGCTGCAGCTCCACCTGCGCGGTCGCATCGCGTAGCGCACATACCCAGACCGCCTGATCGTGGTACTGCGCAGCGGCCAGGGCAATCTGCAGCTGGCGTGCATCTGCGGTACCTGCGTCCAGCGCCCAGTTGAACTCGCCGCCTCGGGCCGGGAGGCTGCGTGCGTGGGCGATGAGCTGGGCATAGAGCCCGGGCACCTCCCCATCGTCGTCAGCGTCACCGCCAGCCAACGCGCGTGCCACCTGATTCTGCAGCAATGGCGCGCCGTCGCCCCGGCGCAACAGGGCCAGGCCCACCGGCGCGGTGCCTATGATCGCCTGGCTCAGTGCTTCGCTCTCGTACACCCGCGAGGCATTGGCCAATGCAGGCGCGAAGACGCGGCGATCCATGCGCCACAACAGCATCCACAACGCTGCCAGGATCAGCAGCGCGGTGAATACCCGCAGCAGGATGGCCACATGCTGCTCGCGCCAGAGATCGGACCAGCTGTAGAGATGGGTCAGCCGCCAGTCGACGCCACGCAGCGGACCACTGACCAGGAAACGGCCGTCGTGGTACTGGCGCTGGCCGGCATCGGCACGCGCGTTCACCAGCACGGGGGCCAGTGAACCAGGCGACTGCGCAAGTGGGCCGCCGGCCAGCACCACGCGCCCATTCCCGGTACTCACCACATAGCTGCCAGGGTCGGTCGCTTCCAGCCGGCTCCTGATATTGTCGATCGACTCGAATACAACGCGACGGAAGTAGGGCGCATCCGAGCGGGCCATGGTCATCACACCGATCAACGACGTCTGCCCGTTGAGCGGATTGTCGCCAAGGAAGGATACCAAGCGGCGCCCCTGTGCCGCGCTCACCACCGGCCCGGGTGCCGGCACCTGCCCGCGCACGGCCGTCTCGGTCCGCATCAGCCGTTCGAACGCCTGTGCGCGGGTCGGTACCCGCAGCGTCTGCAGCAGCTGTGCTTCGTCAACCACGCCGGCCACCGCCAGCAGCCGTCCCTTTGGCTCATACGCGAACATCGTGACCGGCCCCTGGCTCTGCAGGGCGGTGACGGTTGCGGCGGTATACGCCGAGTATTCGTGCAGCATGCCGAGGTAGGCCTGCAGTTCGGCCTGCGGCAAGGGCTGCGCCGGATTGCCCAGCACCAGCCACGGCACCGAAGCACGCCCTTCGGCGCGCACCAGCAACTGCTGCCCCCCGCTCTGGAAAGCCCCAAGCAACGGAGCACCCAATCGCCGCAGTTCATCCTGTTGATCTGCCCACAGTGCGTCGTTGGCGTTGATGCTGCTGGCGTAGGCGCGGTCGCGCTGGAACAGGAAGTAGTCCAGCGCGGACTGCGCGTCCTGGAAGGTCTGCCGCTCCTGCGAGTGAAACGCGCCGATGCCACCGACCAGGCTCGCTACGGCGGTCAACACGATCAGGACGCTGATCAAGCCGCCACCACCGAACAACAATCGTCGCTGCATCCTGCGCAAGGCGTCGATCTGATTGATGGGCACTGCAGGCGCGGCCGGATGCATGGTGATTCCCCTTGGATGATGGTCGTGCAATGGCGCCTTCGATGAATCTAGTGCAGGCCCTGCAGGACCGACAGCGTGCCCTGCCCCGTACGTGTCGGCGCCTGCAGCGCCTGCAGCAGGGATTCCCCGGAATAGCAGGATACGCGCCAGGCGCCACCACGTCGCTGGGCACGCAATGGTCCATCGGCGCTCACCCGCACCAGGCACCGGCCTTCACACCAGCGCTGCAGCCCGGGCGTGGGCCCACGTTCGAACACCACCAGCGCCGCTTCCACGTCGCAGTCGTCGTGGGCAAGCTGGGCAACGTCGGCGATCACCTGTACGTGCGCACCCCAGGCCTGCAGGCGTCGGTTCAACTCATCGCGCCACCCCGCTGCGGCCGAAACGAGGATCACGTTGCGCCCGGCCAAGGGCGACGGCGAAACCCCGGCAACGCGCTCCACCGGTACGGAGAACGCGAACACACTGCCCACCGCCGGCGTGCTGCGCGCGTGGATCTCCCCCCCCATCCGCTGGCACAGCTCCCGGCACAGGGACAGGCCAAGGCCGGAGCCTCCGAAACGGGTGATGATGCTGGCATCGGCCTGGACGTAGGGCTGGAACAGCCGCTCCAGCTGCGTCGGACTCAAGCCGATGCCCGAATCGGCCACCTCCACCTGCAGCGAAAGCGCTTCTCCCTCGCCATTCACCCGTACCCGCAGGTCGATACGGCCGGACAGCGTGAACTTCACCGCGTTGCTGACCAGGTTGCGCAGTACCTGCTCGATGCGGGTCTGTGGACCCTTTACCTGCCCCGGAACGGCTCCGTCCACCGACAGATCGAGCACCAGGCCCTTGGCCTCTGCCAGCGGCGAGAACAGCACCGCGACGCGCTCCAGCAGCACGATCGGCTCGAACACCTCTGCCTGCAGTTCAAGCTGCCCCGACTCGGCGCGGGAGAAATCGAGCACGTCGTTGATGATCTGCAGCAGCGAGTCTGCCGACTGGTTGATGCGGCGAAGGCGGGCGCGCTGGTCCTCGTCAAGCGAGGATCGGCCAAGCAGCTCGAGGTGCCCGAGGATGCCATGCAGGGGCGTGCGGATCTCGTGGCTCATCGTCGCCAGGAATGTCCCCTTGGCGCGGCTTGCCGCTTCGGCGGCTTCGCGCGCCTGGGCCTGCTGCTGCTCCAGTTCCACCCGCGCGCTCAGGTCACGCAGCGCGCACAGCAGTACATCGCGCCCCTGGTAGGTAGCGCCTACGGCGCCGACCAGCAGCTGCCGGGCCGGTGTCTTGTTGTTCGCTGGAATCGGCAGCTCGAACTCCACCGGCTCGGGTGACGCTGCGGCGCCGGATTCGCACTCGGTGGCCATCTGTACCAGCTGCAGATAGAGGGGTATGCCGCTGCGCTCTGCCGCCGCTGCATAGTGGCGCATCAGCTCGTTCTGCAGGACGGCATTGGCCTCCCGGCGGTCGATCAGGCACAGCCCGACGGGCGACAACTGGATCAGCGAACGGCTGAGCTGTTCACCCTGGTAGACGCGCGCTGCACGTGCCAGCGCCGGGCCGAATATGCGCCAATGCAGCCACGCGAGCAGCACCCACAGGCCCAACATCAACCCGCCACCTGACAGCGCAGCCGCCAGGTACAGGCGCCAGCCGTCGCGGGCGATGTCCATCAGGCAGTACGTATTGACGAGCAACCAATCGGTACCGGCAATGGGCAGCGCCTGGTAGAAGCGCAGGCCCTGCCGCACCGCCATCACCGAATCGCCGCGCTGCTGGCTGCTGCGCAGTGCGCGCGCAACGGATGTCAGAGGCATGTCCCCGGCGTCGGCGGTACCGGCAACCACACCACCATCGGCCGTCACCACGAACGAGGCACCTCTATCCGCCACGGCCATCACCCGTGCCAAGCGGTGGGTCGGCTCCAAGGTCACGAACGTCCCGATCGCCCCCTTTCTGTCATGGGCCAGGAGTCGCACCGCAATGGAGGCTGCCCCACTCACCGGATGGCGTACAAGTGCGATCTGCATCGGGCTTTCAAGCGCCGGCAGCGCGTGCGGGGTGTGCCCGCTACGCGCCGCCGGCTCCGACAGCTGCTGCAGATGCTGGAACAACTGCGCACGATGCCCCGCGTTGGTCGCAGCCAGCAGGCGCTGTTCGGTCAGCCCGTCGCCCAGCACAAGGAACTGATGGCTGGGGTCGAAGAAGAAGCCACTGGCGGCCGTTTCCGCTTCGGTATCCGAGGCACTCAGCCGGCGTATCACCGACAACGAGTGGGCCAAGGTGAGATAGCGATCCAGGCGCGCCAAAGGCCAGTGGTCGGTGCCTACACCCAGCACCATCTGCGGCGCGCTCTCCGGCCCGGCGTTGACGACCATCCGCTGGCCGCCGGCAAGGTAGCGCTGCCGTTCTGCCAGGCGGGTCGCGGCATCGCTGTCCGGACGATGCCGCCAGGCGTACTCGGCCATGTTCAGCATGCGCTGGTGTGCAGCATCGGCCGCGACCAGATGCGCCTCCACTGCGGCATGGGTACGCTGCAGGGCTTCCAGTCGACGGGTCTGGAAGCCGCTGGCCTGCAGCAGGACCAGCGCGACCATCCCGGCAACAATGGCAAGACTGAGCAGGCACCCACCCCACAGCAGCACGCGGTGCTGATAGAGCCGCAGCGCGCTGACGTCGCAGTCCTCGTCGGCAGGGGGCTTGCATCCGCGCAACGTAAGTGGAAGGAAGGGGAACCAGTGCATGTGGGGGGCAGGCAGCGACACCGGCTCAGAACGACGCCGGCGGCCTCCTGGGTAACGGCCTGTGATGGGATCACGAGGCTATCGGCGCCCTGGGATCCTCCCCATAGGACCGGGCTGAGTTCTGTGCCTGATCACCCCAGATGCCGGCGTTTCAACCGTGTATCGGCCAGCCCCACCGCCAGCAGCACGATGCTGGTCAGCCACCCAGCGGCCAGCAGGTGCATCCATGGCAGCACGAAGCCGAGCACGACCAGAGCCCCTGCCCCCACCAGGTGCGAGCGCGGCACGCGGCCGTAGACCGCCCGCTTGTACAGTGCGCTGCCCAGCAGGTAGATCAACGGCCCCGCTGCCAGCATCGCGGCATGCGGCAGGGTCACCCTCGCCTCCGGTTCGTCCATCACCAGGTCGTTGCCGACGGCAGTGGCAATGATGCCGGCGATCAGCAGCGCGTGCACGTAGTGGAAGTAGGCGCCGATGCGGCCCGGATCGTCGGAACGGGTGATGGTGTCGGTGGCGTCGCGGCTGGAGATGCCGAAGTACAGCCACCACATCGCGATCGTACCGGCAAAGGTCGCCAGCACTGCCGACACCACCGCGCCACTCCAGTGCTCCACCTCGCTCAGCACACCGCCGGTTGCCAGCAACGTCTCACCCAATGCGACGATCACGAACAACTGGCAGCGCTCGGCCAGGTGCCCACCTTCGATGGTCCACTCGCGGGTACGCGAACGGCCAAGGCCCGGAAACGCGAAGCCGAACATCGGCGAGATGTACTCGCAGGCGACCGCCACCGCCCACAATGCCAGCCGCGCATTGCCCTCGACCGATGCACCGGCCAGCCAGAAGCAGGCCGAAACGCTGACCCAGGCCAGCATGCGCCTGAAGTTGGCGGCCAGCGGGTGCGCGCGCCCTACTTCCAGCAGCACGAACAGCGTCCGCCCTACCTGCATCGTGGCGTAGGCACCGGCGAATATCCAGGCGCGACCGGCAAAGGCTTCCGGGATGGACGAAGACATCAGCAACGCCAGCAGCATCGTGACGAACAACAGGCCACGGATACGCGGCGCCTCCGGGTCGAACCAGTTACTGACCCAGCACGCGTACTGCCAGCCAAGCCAGACCGCAAACCACAGCACCAGCGTCTGCAGCACGCCCAGCAGGCCCAGGTGGTGCAGCAGGTGGTGGCTGAGCTGGGTGACCGCGAACACATAGACCAGGTCGAAGAACAGTTCTTCGTAGGTCACCCGTGCATGATGGCCGTCGCGACGACGCAGGGCAGGAAGACGGGGCGTTGCCGGCATCACGGATCCTCGGTTCAGCGGCCCAGCCGCCAGAAGATGACACCGGCCACCAGCGCCGGCACGGCAAACACCAGCAGCAGGACCGGCAACTCCTCGCGCACCGTATAGCCTGCCCGGCTGACCCCCACCCACATGTTGGCCACCGATACCAGCAGCCAGGTGCCGATGAAGGCCAGCAGCGCCGTTGGCAGCTGAGGGCTGCTTGTGCTCCAGAGCCTGCCGAACAGCGCGAAGACGGCCAGCAGCAGGAACCCAGCGACGATCACCAGAAGCACGTGCATGGTCACTCTCCCCGATGGCTGCCATGCAGCCTATCTGCCGCCGAGTGTGCGCTGCAGAGGGTGATCGTGGATTCACCTTCCGGGCACCGCGAACAATCCCGTCGTCGCTCATCCGATGGCAAATGCGAACAGTTCCCATTATTATCGTGGCACCGCACAGGGCTGGCCCTGCGTGGCACCCCTTCCTGCCTGCGCCGTTCTCCCGGATGCCCACGCCACCGCACTCCCCGCCACCTGTGCTGCCGTTGGTGTCCTCGCTGGTGCGCCACTACGAGGATCGGGTGGATTACCTGCGCCGTCGCTTGGCCTCACCCGGGCTGGCTCGCGAGGCGGTGCACGACGTCTGCGTACGCCTGCTGGAGCGCCCCGAACCGGCCGGCGTGCTGCAGCCGATCGCGCTGCTGCGACGGATGGCGCATGACGCTGCGGTTGATCGTTGCCGTGCCGAAGACCTGCGCGGCGTGCCGGTGGCCAGCTTCAAGGGCTACACCACGGTCGACCTGGTCGCCCGCTATGCGCTGGGCAAGCGCAGTTTCACCCTGGGCGTGCAGAACCTCGCCAACAAGCAGTCCATCACCTACTACTCGCAGACCACGCCATCCAACCCGAGCTATTTCGCCGGGCGTGGGCGAGTGCTTACGCTGGGGTGGCAGTACCGCTACTGAGACAGCCAGGACCACGTCGCCCCGGCAGCCCTGCATGCCGGGGCGACATGGCCGGATCAGGCCTTGTAACGTCGTACGCCCTGCAGCCAGGTTTCCTGCACCGTAAGACTGCCGACCTTGCCGGGATGAACACTCAGCGGATCCTGGTCGAGGATGACCAGGTCCGCATACTTGCCAGGCTCCAGGCTGCCGACGATGTGATCGGTGCGGCACTGCCAGGCGGCATCGAGAGTAACCGCACGCAGCGCCTCTTCGACAGTGATGCACTCCCCCGGATTGAGCACTTCGCCGCCATCGAGCATCACCCGGTTCACCGCATTGTCGATGTAGCGCAGCGGCGCAATGGTGGTGACGTTGAAATCCGAGTGCAGCGAAATCCGCAGCCCACCCTTCAATGCAGACCGGCACGGATCGTACAGTGCCGCCCGCTCCGGCCCCAGGATATCGTCACGGAACGCCTTTCCCCAGTAGTGGACATGGCCGATCAGGAACGACGGCGAGACCTGCAGCTGCGACAGCCGGGTGATCTGCTCCCGATGGAGCACGCTGCAATGTTCGATGCGATGCCGGTGATCCTTGCGCGGTGTCTTCTTCAACACTGTCTGGTACACATTGAGCGTGGTATCGATGGCCGCATCTCCATTGGCGTGGATGCCGATCTGCCAGCCGAGGTCGTGCGCCCGCTGGACGCCGGCAACCAGCTCGTCCTGGGTGTAGTTGAGCGCGCCACGCTTGTCCGAATGCAGATAGTGCTCGCGCTGGTAACCGGTCTGCGCCTGGTTGGACCCGTCGGACCAGAACTTGATGCCGGTCAGGCGGAACGTGTCGTTGCCGTGCCCCGGCTTCAACCCGAGCCTGATCCAGTCATCCATCAGATCCGAGGTCAGAAAGCCGGAATACCGCACCGGTGGATTGGCCGCCATCACGGTGTTGAGCAGATCGAGGTCGGAGACGCCACCGGTGCCAATGCCCGCATCATGCAGGCTGGTACAGCCCGCCTTGGCCGCGTCGGCGAACAGCTGCTGGACCAGTTCGGCGTAGCGCGCTTGGCTGGGCATCGGCACAACCGCCATGAACGGTTTCATCGCCGGGGACTCCTCCATGCGCCCGGTCAGCCTGCCATCCCTGCGGATGTACCGTCCCTGGTCCGGGTCCGGCGTGGCGTCGTTCACTCCAGCCGCGGCAAAGCCCTTGCTGTTGCTGTACGCGATATGGCCGTTGGACTCCAGTACGAACACCGGATTGTCCGGTGCGGCCTTGTCCAGTGCCGCCATGGTGATCGGGTCACCGTGCATCAGCGACGGGTCGATGCCCTGTGCACGCAGCCATTCACCGGGCCTGAGTGCGCTGGCTGCCGTGCTGATCTTCGCCATTGCGTCGGCCAGCGTACGCGTGCTGAACGGAGTGACGTCCAGCCACTCGGAGAGAATGGCCATTGCCGAATGCATATGCGGATCGATGAAACCCGGCAGCAACGCGCGGCCCTTGAGGTCGACCAGTTCAGTGTTCGGCCCGTGGTGCTGCCACACCTGCTCCTTCGCGCCCACCGCAAGGATGCGGCCATTGCGCACGGCCAACGCCTCCGGGTGCGGGTGCGGGTGCGGGGCCATGGTGATGATCGGCCCGTTGTGGAAGATCAGGTCCGCGGGGCCTGTAGATCCCACCGCAGTGGTGCCTGCATGGGCAGCAGGTGACAGCGAAGCGCCACCGACGGCCAGCACGCCCAGCCCCACCATGGCGCCGAGGAACTCACGTCGTGCCTGCAGATACGCTGCGGCGCCCGGATTGCACGCGATGCACATGCGTCTTCTCCTTCCTTGTGGTCCGGGCAGGTTACCCCGCCAGAGGTTGGCGTGCTGCGAACGGCTTCGCTCTTTCACCCCGCCTTCCTGAACGAGCTCCCCGGGCATGCAATGCAGCTCATGCCTGCCATTAGAAATGCGCGAAACGGGCTTCCAGCACTGCGTGCTAGCCTCGTTTCACCTTCGCCATCAACTCCATCGCCATGCGCCTGCAGAGCATCATCTTCCCCCTCGTCACCGTCCTCGCAGTTGCCAACGTTGCCGCCGCCGAACCGACGCTGCCGCAACTGCGTGCCTACACCGTTGATGCCTCCTGGTTGCAGCCAATGGCGCCGCTGCAGATTGCCGATCACACCTGGCAGATCGGCACCGAAGACCTGACCGCACTGCTGGTGCAGACGTCGCAGGGCGCGGTGCTGCTCGATGGCGGCATGCCGCAGATGGCCGACCACCTGCTGCGCAACATGAAAGCGCGCGGCGTTGCGCCGCAGGATCTGCGCCTGATCCTGCTCAGCCATGCCCACGCCGACCACGCCGGCCCGGTTGCTGCGCTCAAGCGCAATACCGCTGCGCAGATCGTCGCAAATGCCGAATCTGCGGTGCTGCTGGCACGTGGCGGCAGCAACGACCTGCACTTCGGCGACGACATCACCTATCCGCCCGCAACGGCGGACAGGATCATCATGGATGGCGAGGTGGTCTCGCTCGGCGGGGTCGACTTCACCGCGCACTTCGTGCCCGGCCATACCCCGGGCAGCACCGCCTGGACCTGGACCGACACCCGCGGCGGCAAGCCGGTGCGCATGGTCTACGCCGACAGTCTGAGTGCGCCGGGCTATCAGCTGCAGGCCAACCCGCGCTACCCGCACCTGATCGAGGACTATCGCCGCAGCTTCGCCACGGTGCGCGCCCTGCCCTGCGATGTCCTGCTGACCCCGCATCCCGGCGCCAGCGGCTGGAACTACGCAGCCGGAGCATCAGCGGGTGCCAAGGCAATGACCTGCCAGGACTACGCCGACACGGCCGAACGCAATTTCGACGCGCAGTTGAAGAAGCAACGCGGAAAGCAGCGTTGAGCAGGCGCGGCGGCGATCCGCCGCCGCGCCCGCTACACCTTGTCAGCCACCCTGCCCGTGCTGTGCGAAGGGCTGGGTGCGGCCATCGGCCAGCACCAGCTCCACGGTATACGGCTGCACATGGCCATCAGGCATTTCCATGCCCGGTGATCCAGCCGGCATCCCCGGCAGCACCAGGCCACGTGCCGTCGGCCGTTCCTTCAGCAGGCGCTTGATGTCGCTGGCCGGAATATGGCCTTCCACCACATAGCCACCGATCTCGGCGGTATGGCAGGACGCCTTGCCGGCCGGTACGCCGAGCCGTTGCTTGACCGGATGCATGTCATCGGTATCGCGTATCTCAACCGCGAAGCCGGCAGCCTTCAGGTGGTCGGCCCACACGCCACAGCAACCGCAACTGGCCGTCTTGTGCACGATGGCCAACGGAAGCTCCCGGTCGATCGTCGCTCCGGCCGTCGCCTCGACCGCCGAGGCGGTTGCGGTTGCGGGCGAGGACACGGCCTCTTCGGAGGCACGCGCGCAGGCGGTGGCCAGCAGAACGGGGGTGAGCAACAGGCTCAGGGAAAGAATGCGGTTCATGGATCAGGTTTTCCTTTGCAATCGCAGGCGCGAGCGCCTGCCATCCACGCGACGGATGCGCGTGGGTCAAGTAGATGAGGGGTACTGCAGGACGGCAGGTACGCAACCTGCGCGCATCAGGCGATCGGCGGACGAATCAGGTGAGGCAGCGCAGGCGCGGGATGAGCCGGCGGCAGCGCGTCGCCGGGCACTGCACGCAGCGGCCATGCAGCAAGGCTTGCCGCCGACGGCAGCATGGCCACACTCGCCGGCACGCACTCGCAACCCTCGCTGCTGCACGCGGCTTCGTCCCGTTCATCGCAGCAGGCGGGCGTGACAGAGATCGCAGCGTCGGCGATCTCGTGGGGGCCATCGCAATGACCACCGCCGGACTGACCGTTGATGCCGCCCGAGGCAAGTGCCAGCGCCGGTGCATTGAGCACCAGGGTCAGGAGCAGCATCAGTCGCAGCAGCAGGCCGGATATATCCACGGGCTGATGATAGCCGACGCACGATACGCCCGTCGCCGCTGCCTGCTGTCATCATGCATGACGTTCATTGGAGCCTTTCCATGCCTACCCGCTTCACCTCTGCTGCCCTCCTGCTGTCCGCGTTGCTGAGCCTTCCGGTCATGGCAGGCGAACGCCAATGGACCGTGCTGTCCAGCGGCGATGGTGACCACACCCATGAGCGCTGGCAGGTAAGCGGGACGCGATTGCGAACGCTTCCCGCGTTCGACCCGGCACGCGCCGAGCCGCCGCTGTCGGTGCATCAAGCTGCGGCGGCAGCACTGGCCCACGCGCGCCTACGTTATCCCGGCGATGACTTCGTGGTCTCCGAGGTAAGCCTGCAGCGGTTCACCGCCGGCGCTGCGCCGCAGAGCGAAGACGCAGCGCGCGGCTGGGTGTACCTGGTCAGCCTCGACTACAACGCCAAGGTCTGGACCCAGATGGTGCCGGTGCTGCTGGATGGCAGCATCGTGCTGAGCGACAACGAGCAATTGTAGGATCGGCGCCTACGCGGGCACGTCGACCTGCGCGCGCATCCGTACCGGAATGGATTTCGCTGCTGGCGTACCGCTGATCCGATCGTAGTAGTCCAGCGGCAGCAGGGGGTTGAGCTCCGGGTAGTAGCCCGCCAGCGCCCCGCGCGGCATCGGGTAGTCAAGCACGGTCAGGCCTCCGATTCGCCGCGTCACGCCGTCGTCGCTGATCGTTTCCAGGCTTACCAGCGCTTCCTTGCCGAGCCCGCGCGCCAGACGGTCCTCGATGTTCATGAACACCACCATGCGGTCGTTGTACACGCCCCGGTAGCGGTCGTTGTAGCTGTAGATGGTGGTGTTGTACTGGTCGTGCGAACGCACCGTGGCCAGCCGCAGCATCTCCGGGTCATCGACTACCGTGTTCACTTCCAGGCCTGGCATGACGAGGATGTTGGCCTTGCCGTTCGGGGTCGGCCACACGCGCCTGCGCGGCGGAATATCCAGGTGGAAACCGTGCAGTGCCTGGATGCGCTCGTTGAAGCCGGCATAGATGTCCGGGTAGACGGCGGCGATCAGGTCGCGGATCGGGCCGTAATCGTGCATGTACGCGGCCCAGTCCACCTTGCTGTCCGGCAACGTTGCCATCGCCATCCGGCAGACGATCTCCACCTCCGGCAGCACGTGGTCGCTGGCCGGCTCCAGCACGCCGCGCGACGCCGTCACGTTGGACATCGCATCTTCGATGGTGACGAACTGCTCGCCCTTCGGCGTGCGGATCCACTCCGAGCGCGCCACCACCGGCAGGATCAGCGCGTCGCGACCGTGCACAAGATGCCCCCGGTTGAGCTTGGTGGCGATGCCCACGGTCAGTTCCAGTCTGCGCATGGCCTGGTAGGCGCGCTCGGTATCGGGCACGGCATGGATGAAGTTGCCGCCCATGCCGATGAACACCTTGGCGCTGCCATCGAGCATCGCCGCGATCGACTCGACCACATGGTGGCCGTGCTCGCGCGGCGGATCGAAACCAAACACCTGCTGCACGCGATCCAGGTAGCGCGCCGTGGGCTTCTCGTCGATGCCGACGGTGCGGTCGCCCTGCACGTTGGAATGGCCACGGATCGGACCGATACCCGCGCCCGGCTTGCCGAAATTACCGCGCAGCAACAACAGGTTGGCCACCTGCTGCAGCAGCCGCGACCCCTGCTGGTGCTGGGTCAGGCCCATGCCATAGCAGATGACCGTCGCCTGCGAACGGATGTAGATCTCCGCGCAGCGCCGGATCTGTTCCTGCGCGATGCCCGACACCCGCACGATCTCATCCCAGTCCTGCGCCAGCACGTCCTCGCGCAGCGCCTCCAGGCCAACGGTGTGTTCGGCCAGGAAGGCATGATCCAGCACCTGCTCACCCTGGGCCTCGCGCTCGAACATCACCTTCATCATGCCCTTGATCAGCGCCAGGTCGCCGCCGATGCGGACGTGCACGAACTCGCTGGTGATCTCGGTGGAACCGAACGTGGCCATCTGCACCACGTCTTGCGGTTCGGTGAAGCGGATCAGGGCACGCTCCGGCATCGGGTTGACCGCCACGATCGGCACGCCGCGCTTGCGCGCTTCCACCAGGTTGCTCATCATCCGCGGCGAGTTGGTGCCGGTGTTCTGGCCCATCACGAAGATCGCCTCGGCGTGCTCGAAATCGTCCAGCACGATGGTGCCCTTGCCCACGCCTATCGCTGGTGGCAGGCCACGGCTGGTCGGCTCGTGGCACATGTTCGAGCAGTCCGGGAAGTTGTTGGTACCGAACTCGCGCACGAAGATCGAATACAGGAACGCCGCCTCGTTGGGCGTGCGGCCGGAGGTGTAGAACTCGGCCTGGTCGGGGTTGTCCAGCGCCTGCAGATGACGACCGATGAGTGCGAACGCCTCGTCCCATTCGCAGGGCACGTACTGATCGGTGGCGGCGTCGTAGCGCATCGGCTCGGTCAGCCGGCCCTGCTGCTCCAACCAGTAATCGGTCTGCGCCATCAGCTCGGTGACGGTGTGCTGGGCGAACAGCTCACGGGTCACCCGGTGCTGGGTCGCTTCCCAGGCCAAGGCCTTGGCACCGTTCTCGCAGAATTCCAGCTTCTTTCGGTGGTCGGCATCGGGGAACGCGCAGCTGGGGCACTTGAATCCGCCCGGCTGGTTCATCGCCAGCAGCGCCTTGGATCCTTTACCGATCACGCTCTGCTGCAGCAGCACCTTGGCGGTCGCACCGGCGGCCCCCCAGCCACCTGCCGGTTGGTTGTAGGGCTTGTAACGCGGCGGCTTCTGTTCGGACATGGTCGGGAACCTGCGTTGGTGGAGTGCCTGCCAGCAGTGCCGGGCCCGCGCCCGGCTGCCGTGGCCAGTCAAGCACACCGGCAACCCCAACGCCATGGCCCAGCCCGGGTACAGCAGGCTGCCATGGCAACGGTTACCACCGCGTCTTCACTGGATGGCGCTGCGCTATCCTCCGCGCGTAGCCTGCCCTTCTGCTTTGCCCAGGATGTGCCACATGCCCGGATCGACGATGCCTTCGCCCCCGCCCGCCGGCACGGCCCTGCGCACGCTGCAGCGCTGGCGCAGCACGGGGCAGGAGCAACGGCTCGATACGATCGCCCAAGAAGTACCGGTGGCGATGCGCTACAACGGCGGGGCCTTCTCGGTGATGATGGCCACGCCGTGCGACCTGGAGGATTTCGCGCTGGGCTTCTCGCTCAGCGAAGGGTTGATCGAGCGTCCTGACCAGTTGCTGTCCCTCCAGGTGCAGCCACAACTGGAGGGCATCGAACTGAACATGAGCGTGTCTGCCGATGCCCCCGGTGCCGCACTGGATCCGGACAACGGGCGCCTGCTGCCGGGTCGCGGAGGCTGTGGGTTGTGCGGTGCACGCCAGCTGGAGGACGTGCTGCGTCCACTGCCTCCGGTAAAGGACCGCCGCACGTATCAGACGGCTGCACTGCAGCGGGCATTGGCTGGGCTGGCCCTACGCCAGCCGATGAATGCAGCCAGTGGTTCGACCCACGCAGCGGCCTGGGCCGATGCCAGTGGCCGCATCGGCTGGGTGCGCGAAGACGTCGGCCGCCACAATGCGCTGGACAAGCTGATCGGTGCACTGCATCACAACGAACACAGCATCGATGGCGGCCTGCTGGTGGTGTCCAGCCGTGCCAGCTACGAAATGGTCAGCAAGGCAGCGCGCGCCGGTGCCAGCGTACTGGCCGCCGTCTCGGCCCCCACTGCGCTGGCCATCGACCTGGCCCGCAGTGCCGGCCTGTGCCTGGTGGGCTTCGCCCGCGAAGAGGGCTTCAACGTGTATACCCACCCGGAGCGGCTGCAGGGGGATGGCCTGCACGGGCATCCGCCTGCCTGACGGGTGCCTACAGCGGATGGACTGGCAGCTACGCCTTGCGGGACCGCTCGGGAGCAAGCAGCCCACCGATCCGTTCGGTCACCTGTGCGCGCACGTTCTCGTCCAGCTGGCCTTCGTACATGGCCTCGTAGATCCACAGGCCATCGGCGGCCAACCGCGCAACGAAATTATCCAGCGCCGCCGGATCTTCGCTGCCGGCGGCCGGTGGCGAAGGCGCCCAGCGCCGCACCACCGGTGCCCACGGCCGCTCGCCGGGGAATTCGGGGTCCACCGAGTCCAGCATGAACATCAGCTCGGCACGGGTGGCACTCTGCGCCGAAACGCGCACGAAGGTCTGGTAGCGCTCCAACGCAGTGGCCTCGCCGGCCGACTTGCCCAGCAGCGCCTCCATCGATGCTTCCCAGCTCTGCACCAGGTGCTCGTCGATGCCGCGCAGCAACGCTTCGCGCGAAGGAAAGTGGTACAGCAGGCCGCCACGGGTCAACTGCGCCTCGGCCGCCACCGATTCAAAGGTGACCGCACGCACGCCGTCGCGGTTGATCACGCTGACGGCGGCGTCGAGGATGCGCTCGCGCTTGCTGGTTCTCATGCCGTTATTTTACGCGATCGGCGGCGCCGTCGCGGCCACCGGCGCGTCCACGCAGCAGGCGCGCGATGATCACCGCGCCGGCCGCCAGCACCGCACTGATCACCAGCAGCACGATCTGGTAACCGCGATCGTAGGCCGCGGTGGCCAGCGCGAACCACTCGCCCTGCCCCGCCTCACGCGTCACGTGCAATGCCTGGGTGAAGCCCTCGCGTGCGGCGGCGGGAATACCCGCAGACTCCGGCAGGAACGCGCCGTACATCGCAGCGCTCAGACTGCCCAGCAGCGCGACGGCCAGCAGGCCGCCGAACTCGTAGGACACTTCCTCCACCGACGAGGCCATGCCCGCACGATGCGGCGGCACGTTGTTGAGGATGGCGGTGGACGCCACCGAGATGGCAGCACCCATGCCGAAGCCGGTGATCGCCATGCCGGCCACCACCCAGCCCAGCCCATGCGGGAAGCCCAGCGCCACCACGCCCACACCTGCCGCACCGGCCGCAAGGCCGCCGCAGATCAGCGGCCGCAGGCCGACGCGATGCAGCACGCTGCCGCCCAGCAACGCGCTGGGCAGGCTGCCCAGCGCCGCCACCGATACCAGCAGGCCCGCCTGCAACGGGCTGAGGCCGGCCACCAGCTGGAAACGCTGGGTGGTGAGCAGCTGCAGCCCGGCCATCGCAAACAGGGTGAACACCGCCGACAGGGTGCCGGCAAGGAAGGCCGGATTGCGGAAGATGGCGAAATCCAGCAGCGGATACGGCAACTGCTGCTGGCGGCGGCTGAAGGCGATGCCGGAGATGACCGCCAGCAGCAGCGAGACCGCTCCCACGCTGTACGAGGGCGGCGTGGCGATCAGCGATTTGATCGCCAGTACCAGGCCCGACAGCGCTGCCAGTGCCAGCAGCGAGGACAGCAGGTCCCATGGGCGGGTGCTGTCGCGCTGCCCTTCCGGCGCCAGCAGCAGGGTCGCGATGAAGGCGACCACCACCACCGGCACATTGATGAGGAACACCGAGCCCCACCAGAAGTGCTGCAGCAGCAAGCCACCGATGATCGGCCCCAGCGCCGCACCGACGATGGCCACCGAACCCCAGATCGCGATGGCGATGTTGCGCTCGCGTTCTTCATGGAAGCTGAGCCCGATCAAGGCCAGCGTGGCCGGCATCATCGCCGCCGCACCCACGGCGAGGAAGGCACGCGCGGCGATCAGCTGCCCTGCGGTTGCAGAGAACGCCGCTGCCAACGAGGCGATGCCGAACACCACCAGCCCGACCAGGAACATCCGGCGGTGGCCGATGCGGTCGCCCAGGGTGCCCGCCCCCAGCAGCAGGCCGGCCATCACCAGCGGGTAGGCGTTGATGATCCACAGCGCCTGCCCGGCACTGGCCGACAGCTCCTCGGTCAGGGTCGGCAGCGCGGTATACAGCACCGAGTTGTCCAGCGTGACCAGCAGCAGGCCGGCGGCAACGGTTAACAGCAGCGACCAGCGTCGGGCGCGCGACAGGGACGGAGCACCGTCCAAGGGCTGGGAGAGAGCCATGGGAACCTGGATGGGGAAGGAGTATGGCCATAACTATACCGGACATCCTGTATAGTTATGGAGCTCCCAGTGAGATCCATTCAGCTGCCGCGAGGTGCAATGCTTCCTGTCTCATGACCCGGGGCCTACCTGCACTCCGCAGGCAAGGCAGCGACCGCCTGCACGATCGGGGCCTGCATGGCGCGTCCCACTGCGGCATCCAGCTCTCCCCGCAGATGGCCGTGCTGCCTTTGCATCTGGTCTTCGCACAGCGCACGCACCCGCGCGCGGGCGTTGCTGCGCAGCGTGCTGCAGCGCCAATCGACCCCTCCCAGCGGCAGCACCGAATAGACCACGCTGTTGCAGGCGTTGCCGGCGCGTTCTGCCAGCGAACGCCCACCGAAGTCACGCGGCACGCTGCTGCGCTGCGGATCGAAGTAGCTGTCCGGGAAGGTGCGCGCGTACTGTTCGATGTCCACCTCGACAGTGCCGCCTTCGCCTGCCGGCACGCGCAGTGGCTGACCGCAGCCGGTGGCGTCGGCGCGGTGTTGGATGTACTGGTAGATCGGTCGGTCCAGGCTCGCATCCTGCGCGGTCACGGCGCTGACCGCCGCCAGCACCGGCAGCGACGCACGGTTGGCCATGCGCGCCAGCGCTCCCGCCTGCGCGGGTTCGCAGCGGTCGCGCAGCGTCGCCACCAGCAGGAACAGCAGGTCATCACGAAAGGCCGTGTCGGCCGCCAGGTGATGTTCGATGCGTGCCTGCGCTTCCGCCACTGGTGCGGGAAATGCAACGGCCGGTGGCGAGGGCGCGTGCGTTGCGTTCCACAGCAGCGCCACCGCGGTGCCTGCCAGCAGCAACACCGCCATCAGCAGCGCGACGGTGCGTGCGCGGAGCCTCGTCATCGGGTGCTCGTCATCGGTTGATCGCGGAAAGCGTCGCTGCGGCAGCGTCATAGGACGCGCTGGCGATATCCGCCTCGAAGTGCTTCACCTGCAGTCGCCCGGACAGCCGGTAGGGATCCCACAGCGCGCCCAACGTGATGGGGCTGGCCAGGGTGACATGGATGATCTGGTTCGGTGGTGGCGGCGGTACGTGGATGCACGCGCCATAGAACGGCACGAACAGCAGTTCGTCCACCTGCCCGGCGTCGTTCATCGCCAGCGGCACCACATAGCCATCCAGGTCCAGCGCCCGTCCATCCACGCCATCGACCACCGCCGACGAGCCGAACTGCTGCGCACGTAGCGGGCTGGAGTGATCGATGGCCTGCCCAGGCAGCGAGCCCGAACCCGTATCGTCGATCAAGCCCCCCACCCCGTCCATGCCATTGCCACGCGACAGCCCGATCTGCGGCGGTGGACGCTGGAAGCTGTCCTCTTCGGGCATCAGCGCGTCCCAGCGGTCGATCACTGCAGACGCTGCCGCCGGCGACGCAGCAGCATTGTTGGCCTGTGGCGGTGGGGCGTCCACGGCGGGCCGGCCACAACTGGCCAGCAGTACAGCGGCAAGCGCACCGGCAAGCAGCTTCGCGTTACGGTTCATAAGGCCTCAGTTCGGCGTCGGCCATGCTGTAGGCCGAGCCGGCAAGATCATCGTCCACCCGCTCGGCGCGCAGCACACCGGCCAGGAAGAACGGCGAGTACATGTCGGGCATGGCGATCGGCCGCCGCAGCACCACATGCACGATCTGGTTCGGTGGCGGCGGTGGCACGTGGATGCACGCGCCGTAGTACGGCACGAACAGGAATTCGACCAGCCGGCCATCTGCCGCGTTGGCCAAAGGCACCACGTAGCCCGGCAACCGCACTGCGCGATCCAGTACCGCGTCCACCGTACGGAACGTACCGAACTGGGCCATGCGCCGGTTGCCGTTGTGCTGCACCTCAGGCCCCTCACCGCGCTCGAGTGCTGCCAGTTCATCGCTGGGCAGCATCTGCAACCAGTCCAGTTCCTGCTCGCTTTGCGTGCCAGCATTGCCCTGCACCGGCGCCGGCAGCAGTGCCTGCACACCGGTATCGGTCGGCCGCGTGCAGGCGGCCAGCAGCATTGCGGCAGCCAGCAGCAACCAGCGCACGACCGCGCTCACGACGCAGGCGCCAGGCCATCGGCCAAGGTGCGCCGGTAGGCCAGCAGCGCAGGCAGCAGGCCGGCAGCCGCGCTGATCAGCAGCACGCCGCCCACCCAGGCCAGTTCGCGCGCGTCCGGCCAGACGTGGGTGATCGACAGACCGAAATTGGCCAGCGCCCAGCTGCGCCCGGCCGCGCTGGCACAGGTCAGCACCGCCAGCGCCAACGCGCAGGCCATTGCTGCAGTGGCCACGGCCTCAACGACCAGCAGGCAGGCCACATAGGCCGGACGCGCACCGGTGGCGCGCAGCACCGCCATCTCACGGCGGCGTTCCTGCAGCGTCGATACCAGCAGCGCCATCAGTGACACCATGCCCAGCAGCACCACCATCGCACTGATCAGCTGCAGCGCGCGCTCGGCAGTGCCCAGCGACTGCCACAGCTGCTGCAACGTCACGCCGGGCAGGATCGCCTGCAGCGCTTCGTCTGGATACTCGTTGATGC
Organism: Stenotrophomonas sp. 3(2025); assembly: GCF_052665395.1. NCBI lineage: Bacteria > Pseudomonadati > Pseudomonadota > Gammaproteobacteria > Lysobacterales > Lysobacteraceae > Stenotrophomonas > Stenotrophomonas sp. 3(2025). Next base: position 177,838 of record NZ_JBQOIF010000001.1, read on the forward strand.
TGCGCTGCACGCCGAAGGTGGCGATGCGCGAGTTCAGCCCGAGCATGAAGGCGGTGATGCTGGTCGGGGTCAGGTCAAGCTGCCGTGCCTGTTCGGCGCTGACATGCTGGCTGCGCAACTGCACGCCGGAGCGCCAATCGACATGGATCGCTTCGATCGCCGGCAATGACACCAGCACGGACGAATCCACCGGCGTGCCGGTACGCTGCAGGATGCCGACCACGCGGAACGGCTTGTCGGCATGCGTGGCCAGCGTTACCGCACCGGTGCCATGGGCCAGAACGATGTCAGCGCCCACGCCGATGTGCGCCGCCTGTGCCACTTCAGCACCAACCACCGCGTCATACAGGTCGTCGAACGGCTGGCCCTGTGCGAACGCCAGCGGATGCTCTGCGCCATGCCGGTAATGTTCGAAGTAGCCGGCGGTGGTGCCGATCACCCGATAGCCACGCCAGGAGTCACCCAATGACAGCGGCACTGCCCATTTCACCTGCGGCAGCGCGGACAGTTCCTGGTAGGACTGCCAGGACACGTTGTTGGTCGGGTCGCCGATATGGAACACCGAGTACAGCAGCAGGTTCACCGGCCCCGAGCGCGCACCGACGATCAGGTCCGTGCCCGAGACGGTGCTGGCAAAGCCCTCGTGGGCCTGCGTACGGATGCGCTCCACGCCCAGCAGCAGGACCACGCTCAGGGTGATGACCAGCACGGCCAGGCTCACGCTCAAGGCGCGGCTGCGCAGGCTGGCCCAGGCCAACTCAAACATGTGCACCCCCTGCCCGGTTCAGATCACCCAGCGACACCACCTGGTCGAACAACGGCTGCAGGCGGTCATCGTGGCTGACCACCAGCGCGGTGGTGCCAGCGGCACGGCACTGCGCGGACATCAGCTGTACGAACGCCGTGGCCGCTTCGGGATCCAGCGCCGAGGTCGGTTCGTCGGCCAGCAGTACCGCCGGGCGACCGATCAGGGCACGGGCAGCGGCAACGCGCTGCTGCTGGCCGACGCTGAGCGTGCCCGCCGCGCGCGGCATCAGTGCCGGATCCAGCTGCAGCGCACCCAGCAGGCGCGCGATTTCCGCGTCCAGCCCACCTTCGATGCGCGCGTTGCGCAATGGCGAAAAGCGCACGCCCAGGGCGATGTTGTTGCGCACGCTCAGGAACGGCAGCAGGTTGAACTGCTGGAAGATCACGCCCATCTGGTCGGCTCGGAAACGATCACGCGCGGCGGCACCGAGCGTGTTCACCCCATGGCCGGCAACCCGGATGCTGCCGCTGGCCGGAAGCAGAATGCCCGCCAGCAGGCCCAGCAGCGTGCTCTTGCCCGAGCCGCTGGTCCCGCGCAGCAGCACGCTGTTGCCTGCGCGCACCTGCAGCTGTGCGATGTCCAGCACTGCACGGCCTGCGTAGCCGAACTGCACGCCCTGCAGGTCGATGATGGCATCGTCGTTCATGGCGCCAGCGGCACCCGCAGGCTGTCAGCAGTAACCACGCTGCGGCCTTGCCCGGTCGACGTTGCGGTGTTGACGATCACCTCGTGCAGCCCCGGAAACAGCGTAGGCATCGGCAATGCCAGCCCGCGCAGTGCTGCCGGGTTGGCGCAGTGGTAGCGCAGTGCGGCGGTGAATCCAGCGTGCGTGTGCTGGCCTGGCTGTGCTGCCACAGCCACTGGCGCAAAGCCCTCCGCCGTCGTCTCGGCATGGTCCAACCGGCACTGCGCAGCGGTCGGCAACGTGACCCAGCTGCCGCGCTGCAGGATCGATCGCGCCCGCGCCAATGCGGCCTGTTCGCGGCTGTCGGCCGGGGGTCGCTCGAAATCGAGGATGCCGATGCCGGGCGCACGCAGTGCCAGTTCCAGCGTTCCCTGGTCCACGGCCAGATCGACATCGGCCTGGCCATGGACATGAGCACCGTGATGGCGCACGTCGTGGGCGTTCGCAGAATGGGCAGCAAGCAGCAGCAGAAGGGCGGCAGAACGTTTCATCGGGCGGCTCCGTATTGTTACTATGTAACATTATGGACCACATCCCGATCTCGCCCGCAAGGGCGCGCACCCAACCGCCAGCTTCGGCACGCTGGCATCCCCGTTTCGATCTGGCAGGCGCGTGGCTGTCGCTGGTCTGTGCCGCGCATTGCGTGGCCCTGCCCCTGCTGCTGGCCTTCACGCCGGCGGCGATGATGGCGCTGCGCTCGTTCCAGCACCCTGGCCATGGCGCGATGACCGCACTGCTGGTGATGTCGCGCTGGGAATGGCTGTTCGCGCTGCTGGCCTCGTCGATCGCCCTGCTCAGCACCGCCGCCGGCCAGCGCCGCCATCGACGCGCCCTGCCGCTGTGCGTGGCCCTGGCAGGCGCGATCCTGTTGCTGTCCGCCTCGCTGTACCTGCCGTTGAAGGAATCGCTGCTCTGGCACGGCGCTGCCACCGCCTGTGGTGGGGTGATGCTGGCCACCGCTCATCTGCGCAACCGGCGGGCGCTGGGGACTAGCCGCTCTGCTCGAACACAGCCGCCACCCAGTCGATGAACACCCGCAGCCGCGGTGATGGCGTGCGGTTGCGCGGATAGACCAGGCTGACCGGGCTCGGTGTGGGTGGCATGTCGGGCAACAGCTCCAGCAACTGCCCGCGCGCGATGTAAGGGTCCATCCGGTAGCGCGGTGCCTGGATGATGCCCAACCCGGCCAGCGCGGCACCGAGGAAGGCGTCGGCACCGGACACCCGCACGCGTGCCGGCAGCGGCACGTGGCGAACCTGCCCGCCCTGCTGGAACTCCAGCGGAATGAGCTGGCCGGTGGCGCTGGAACGATAGCCGACCATCTGGTGTCCCGCCGCCAGCGACGCGATGCTTTCCGGCCGCCCGTGTGACTGCACGTAGGCGGGCGACGCCACCGTGACCTCGCGCAGCAACGCCAGGCGCCGCGCGGCCAGATCGCTGTCGGCCAGGGTGCCCACGCGGATGGCCCCGTCCACCCCCTCGCGCAGCAGGTCGACATAGCGGTCGCCCTCGCTGACCTCCAGTTCAATGTCCGGGTACCGCTGCAGGAAATCCGGCAGATGCGGAAACAACAGGTGGCGCCCCAGCGTACCGTGCACCTCGATGCGCAGCGGCCCGCGTGGCGGCACGTCACGGAACGCGGCTTCGGCATCGTCCATGTCCGCGATCAGGCGCAGACAGCGGCCATAGAAGGCCTCGCCTTCCAGCGTCGGCACCACCACGCGCGTGGTCCGGTGCAGCAGGCGCACGCCCAGACGCTGCTCGAGTGCTTTGATCGCGTCGGTCACCGTGGCCCGCGGCAGCCCCAGGTCTTCGGCGGCACGGCTGAAGCTGCGGCGCTCGACGATCCGCACGAACGCACGCAGGGCGGTGAATCTGTCCATTGTTCGGATGGCCGGATGATGTTTCCGGATTATCCATGATTATCCGCGACGGCGGAGAGACGAAGATGGCCGTGCGCCATGCCGGCGCGCCCTTCTGGAATCTGCCATGACCTCCTCTGCTTCCCGCGCTGTCGCCCTCGTCACCGGGGGCTCCCGTGGCATCGGCGCGGCCATCTCGCGCCGTCTGGCCGCCGACGGCCATGCCGTGGTGATCAACTATGCCGGGCGCCGTGATGAGGCCGAAACACTGGCTGCCGAATTGACCGCCAGCGGAGGGCACGCCATCGCCCTGCAGGCCGATGTCGCCGACCCGCAGGCCGTGCACGCGCTGTTGGACGCCATCGAGGCACGCTTCGGTGGCATCGATGTGGTGGTCAACAGTGCCGGCGTGCTGCAGTTGGCCGCACTGGCCGACAGCGATGATGCCCTGTTCGACCGTGTGATCGGCATCAACCTCAAGGGTGCATTCAATGTGCTGCGCGAGGCCGCGCGGCGCGTGCGCGACGGTGGTCGCATCGTCACCCTGTCCACCAGCGTGGTTGGCATCAAGCTGGAAAACTACGGCGTGTATGCCGCCAGCAAGGCCGCGGTGGAGACCATGGGCGCGATTCTCAGCAAGGAACTGCGTGGGCGCGGCATCACCGTGAACGCGGTGGCGCCCGGGCCGACCGCCACCGATCTGTTCCTGGACGGGAAGTCGCCGGAACTGATCGATCGGCTGGCGAAGATGAATCCGTTGGAGCGGCTGGGTACGCCGGAAGACATCGCCGGCGCGGTGGCGTTCCTGGCCGGTGCCGATGGCGGCTGGATCAATGGCCAGGTGCTGCGGGCCAATGGTGGGATGGTGTAGCGGCGTGCCAACCAAGGTTGGCATCTACCAAGGGCGCCTCAATGCGGTGTGCGCGGTTCCGGTAGACGCCAACCTTGGTTGGCGCCGCCCCTCAACCGCCGGGCATGGCCCGGCGCTACCGTGGGTGTTACCGAGTCATCGAATACGGTGCCTGCGCTCCCTGCCCCGGCCAGTCCTTGTTCGGTTCGGCCTGCATGGTGAAGTGCAGCTCGCCGCCGGCCAGGATCTCATCATGGCGCAGGAACGTGCGCTGCAACGGCTTGCCGTTGAGGGTCACGCTGCCGACATAGGTGTGCTTGTCGTCCAGCCCTTCGGCCACGATGGTGAAGGTCTTGCCGTTGGGCAGCCGCATTGCGGTCTTCGGCAGGAACGGGCGGCCGAGGATGTACTCGCCCGAGCCCGGCGCTACCGGGTAGAAACCCAGCGCGGTGAACACGTACCACGCCGACATCTGGCCCACGTCATCGTTGCCGGCCAGGCCATCGGGCCGATCGGCATACTGCGTGTCCATGATCTGCTTCAAGCGTGCCTGCGTGCGCCACGGCTGGCCGGCATGCGAGTACAGGTAGGCCACGTGGTGGCTGGGCTCATTGCCATGCGCATACCAGCCGATCAGGCCGGTAATGTCTTCCATGTGCTCGAAGATGGCCGGATCGACCTTCGCGTTGAACACTTCATCCAGGCGCGCCAGCAGTCTGTCACTGCCACCATGCGCTGCGGCAAGGCCGGCCACGTCCTGCGGCACGTACCATGAGTACTGCCAGGCGTTGCCTTCGGTGTAGTCGGTGCCGTAGCCACTGGCGCTGGGGTCGAACGGCGTACGGAAGCCGCCATCGCGCTTGCGCGCACGCATGAAGCCGGTGTCCTTGTCGAAGGCATTGCGCCAGTTGCCCGCACGCTTGTCGAAGGTCGCGGCGACATCGGTCTTGCCCATCGCCTGCGCCATGCGCGCGATGGTCCAGTCATCGAACGCGTATTCCAGCGTCTTGCTGGCTGCTTCGCCTTCCTCGTCGATCGGCACGTAGCCCAGCTCACGGTACTGGGCGATGCCATCGTAAGGGCCGTAGTTGGCAGTCTGCACCATCGCCTTCAGGGCCTTGTCCGCATCGAAGCCGCGAATGCCCTTCACGTAGGCATCGGCGATCACCGGCACCGCGTGGTAGCCGATCATGCACCAGTCTTCCAGGCCATGGAACGACCACACCGGCAGCATGCCGTAGGGACTGTGCTCGTGATGGGCCAGCATGGAATTGACGAAATCGCTGTTGCGCTTCTCCGGCTGCACCAGGGTCAGCAGCGGGTGCAGCGCCCGGTAGGTATCCCACAGCGAGAACGTCGAATAGTTCGTGTAGCCCTTGGCCTGGTGCACGGCGTTGTCCGCGCCGCGGTATTGGCCGTCGGCATCCATGAACAGCGTCGGCCCCAGCAGCGTGTGGTACAGCGCGGTGTACGCGCTGCGACGCGCGTGTTCGGGTGCATCGATATCCAGCACCGACAACGCCTGCGTCCACTCCTGCTTCGCCTGCGCGCGCACACGGTCGAAATCGAAGTCGGCCACTTCGGCATCGAGGTTGGCGATGGCGCCCGCCTCGCTGACCGGCGAAATGGCCACCTTCACCACCAGCGGTGCATCCAGCTTGCCGAAGTCGAAGGTGCCCACCAGCTGCCGCCCCTCGATCTGCGCGCGCTGCGCCGGGTCCTTCTCGCCCGGGGGCGCAAAGCCCTTGTAGACGATGTCCTGTTCGGTGTTGTGCAGCGCGTGGCTGGCCAGCGGCCGCGAGAAGCGCATCGCGAAATACAGTTGGCGGCCGGCGGCCCAGCCACGCGTCTGGCGGAAGCCGGTGATGGTGCCATCGCCACGCACGCGTACCCGCGACCACAGGATCTTGCCCGGGTAGTCGTACATGCTGGTACGCATGTCCAGCAGCACCTTGGCTTCGCTGCCCTTCGGGAACGCATAGCGATGCACGCCCACGCGGGCGCTGGTGGTCAGCTCGGCACGCACCTTGTAGTCGTCCAGGGTGACCGCGTAATAGCCCGGTTCGGCCTTCTCATCATCGTGGCGGAAACGGGAGGCGTAACCGCTGCGTGGCTTTTCGGGGTCGCCGCGCTCCAGGCCAGGGTTGCCGGTGAACGGCATCAGCAGGATATCGCCCAGGTCGGAATGACCGGTGCCGGAAAAGTGCGTGTGCGAGAAACCGACGATACTGCTGTCGTCGTAACGGTAGCCCGCCGCCCAGCCGTAGGCCTTCTCGCGCGGCTGGATGCGCGTGTCCGGGCTGAGCTGGACCATGCCGAACGGCACCGTCGCGCCGGGGTACGTATGCCCCTCACCGCCGGTGCCAATGAAGGGATCGACCGAGGCATAGGCCTTGTCGGCGGCGGTCTTGGCCGGGGCGGCCGCAGCCAGGCCGGAGGCGAACATTGCAGTGGCGGCGACAGCGATCAGGAGACGACGGTCCAGCGTGGGCATCGGCATTTGGATCGATTCAGGTGGTGGTCAGATCCTAGCACCGGGGTGACGGTGTCGCATGCTGCAGTGCGGATGCCGCCTTCAACGCATGCATCTGCAACCGATTGGATGGTTCGACACAGGAATTGAAGGGATGCTGTCAAGGCTGGCAGGCCCATTTCGATGCGAACGCGCAAGCGGTTGTCGGAATGGGCACTACCGAGAAAAATCAGCCCGTAATTGGAGACTTTCAGATGCAATGCTTGGTGGAACAGACCGCCAATGCGTGTGCAGGATATCCGCGCAGCGCGTACACCGCTGCCGGGTGTGGAACCCCGGAATGAGCTACGAGAGCTGCTTGCCGTGACTGCGGCGGGCGGTGCGCGGCGGCCGCATGGCCCTCCGGCTTTTCTCGTAGCTCAGCCGAAGTTCCAACCCCGCACCGCCCGCCACCCTTGCGGTGGCCACGTCCCCTCAAGGAGCCATCGCATGTCGCATGAACCGCCCATCCTGACCCCGGAAATGGAATCCCTGTTCTTCCGCATCGAGCACGCCCTGAACACCGCCGAGGGCATGGCGATGATGATCGGCGAGAACGAACCAGCCGACCCGCAGGCGCATCTGCGCCCGGGCTACAGCCTGCAGAAGATCACTGTGGCGATGATGGCGTTGAGCCAGCATGGCCGGCGATTGCTGCATGAACTGCGCGAGCAGCATGTGCGGGTGACGCTGCATTGAAGCGGACACCGCCAGAAAAATGAGCCGAGCGTGACTCGGCTCCGTGGAGGCCACTCAATCGGGCAGCGCGCTCTGCAGTGTGGCGAGATCCGCCGCATCCACCGGCCGCACCACGCGCGCCACTTCCGTGCCATCACGCAACAGGATCACGGTCGGCCACAGCTTCACCTGGAACGAGCGGCCCAGCGGCTTGCCTTTGCCGTCTTCGATCTTCCAGTGCGGCAGATCATGTGCCTCCACGAAAGCCTGCAGTGCCGATTGTGCAGCCTGGCAGTGACCACACCACGGTGCACCGAATTCCAGCAACAGCCAACCGGCCTGCGCATCCACCTCCGCGCGGGCCGGCTCGGCTGCCACATGGTCACGCATGAAGGGCATGCCGGTTACGCCTGCAGCGTGCGCTGGATGTCTTCCAGCGGCGCGTTGGTGAGATCCTTGGCGATGTCGGCCAGCAAGCGAGACTGCGTCTCCTTGTGCAGCAACGGACGGATGCGGCCCAGCGTGGTGGGATCGGCAATCAGCACCAGATGCGCATAACGGTTGTTGAGCGCGTCTTCATTGAGCTGCTCGGCCACCTGCTTGGCGAAGGTCGCCTCGTTGAGCTGCGAGATCGACATGTCCTTGGGCACCGCACCTGATGGGCCCTGACCGGACACACCCTGTTCGCTGATGTCCTGCAGGCGCAGCTCGCCTTCCTGTTTCAGGGTGAGCTTGTGCTCGTTGCCGACGTTGGTGAACACGCGGGCCGAGCCACCATCAGCGACGATAACCAGGGTGCCTTCGGGAATGCGACGGGTCATGCGTTACTCCTTGCGTTGGTTCGTGACCACCGTAGAAGCCGGGGCGTGAGCGAGGCGAGCACAACATGTTCATTCGATGTGCGTGGGTCATGTGCATGAACAGGCATCATGGAACGCTGCGTTCGTACTGACGCGATTCTCGGCATGCTCACACTGTAACCGTTATCATGAACGCATGATCGACACGACCCACTGCACGTCAGCACCTGTTGCTGGCCTGCGGGAAGCACTGCCGACCGGCGCTTCGCTTTCCATCATTGCCTCTCCCTCGCCTTTCCATCGCCTCGCGCTGGATCCCGGCGGATGACGCCTGCGGGCCCTGCCCCGCCTGTTCCCTGCGCCTGCCCCACCCGCGCGTGCACTGACACGTAATCGGACCCATCCGTTCGTCCCGCATGTCGCTCTGCGTTCTGGCAGCGGGCAATGCGTGTTGCGTGCGCGGCGTTTCATCGCACACACCTTTCGCCCCCTTCCGGGTCTTCCATCCGATGCCCCTGCGCCTGCTGCGCCAGCATCGCCGTTTCCGAATTCCGGGACATCCGTACCGCCCATTCCAACGCCATTTCCATTCTTCCAAGGGAGTCCCCATGCAGGACAACTCCGATGCCCATGCCCATTTCGGCTGGTTCAAACGCCGCCGCCATCTGAAGGTCGACGAGATCACCGTTGTCGACAAACCCATGCTCAAGCGCGCCGTCGGCGCCGCTGCACTGGGCAATGCGATGGAATGGTTCGACTTCGGTGTCTATGGCTATCTTGCCGTCACCATCGGCCAGGTGTTCTTCCCGTCCAGCAACCCCACCGCGCAGGTGATCGCCGCGTTCGCCACGTTCACGGTGGCCTTCCTGGTACGCCCGCTGGGCGGCATGGTCTTCGGGCCCCTGGGCGACCGCTACGGGCGCCAGAAGGTACTGGCCTTCACCATGATCATGATGGCATTGGGTACGTTCGCCATCGGCCTGATTCCCTCCTATGAACGCATCGGCATCTGGGCGCCGGTGCTGTTGCTGCTCGCCCGCGTGGTGCAGGGCTTTTCCACCGGCGGCGAGTACGGCGGCGCGGCGACCTTCATCGCCGAGTACTCCACCGACCGCAACCGCGGCCTGATGGGCAGCTGGCTGGAGTTCGGCACGCTGGGCGGCTATATCGCCGGTGCCGGTACGGTGACTGCACTGCACATGCTGTTGAGCAGCGGGCAGATGCTGGACTGGGGCTGGCGCATTCCGTTCCTGGTGGCCGGCCCACTCGGCCTGCTGGGCCTGTACATGCGCATGCGGCTGGAGGAAACGCCAGCGTTCCGCGCGTTCGCCGAAGAGGCCGAGAAGCGCGACCATGAGCGCCCCGGCCTGGTCGACCTGTTCCGCGTGCACGGCCGCCAGCTGATCGTCTGCATGGGCCTGGTGCTGGTGTTCAACGTGACCGACTACATGCTGCTGACCTACATGCCCAGCTACCTGAGCGTGACCATGGGATATGCGGAGAGCAAGGGCCTGCTGCTGATCATCATCGTGATGCTGGTGATGATGCCGTTGAACATCGTCGGTGGCCTTTTCAGCGACAAGCTGGGCCGGCGGCCGATGATCATCGGCGCCTGCATCGCGCTGCTGGTGCTGGCGGTACCGAGCCTGCTGCTGGTGGGCAGCGGCAACGACGGGCTGATCTTCCTTGGCCTGATGCTGCTGGGCCTGGCACTGGTGTGCTTCACCAGTTCGATGCCATCCACGCTGCCGGCGCTGTTCTATACGCCAGTGCGCTACAGCGCGCTGTCGATCGCCTTCAACGTCTCGGTATCGCTGTTCGGTGGCACCACGCCGCTGGTGACCGCCTGGCTGGTGGAACGCACGGGGGATCCGCTGGTACCGGCCTACTACCTGATGGGCGCGGCGGTGATCGGCCTGATCACGATGATCTTCGTGAAGGAGACCGCCGGCCTGCCGCTGCGCGGTTCGCCGCCGGCCGTGGGCTGCGACAAGGAGGCGGCCGCGCTGTTGAAGAGCGATGCACCGGTCACGGTGGACCGCGCCCTGCCGCCGCTGCCGGACGTGGCCGAACCGGAACAGGTGACCCCGGCCTGAGTGGCTGCGGTGGCGCCAGGCATTGCCTGGCGCTCCCGTCAGCGCAGGACTACTCGGCGCGGGTCAACTTGCCCGGGGTCCAGCGCAGGGTCCAGACATAGTCGCCATCCGGCGGGCAGACATGCTTGTAATCCACGACATCGCACGTGCGTGCACCGGCAGCGACCTTGAACGCGACGATGATGCGGTCACCTTCGATCCTGATGGAGTGCACCGCACCAGGAATCTGCTCACCCGCGTCATCGCCGTAGCCTGAAGCGCGGATGGCGGCGAAATCCTCTGCCTCCACCGGCGACAGACTCTTCGGGTTCTCCTGGCCACGCGGGTCGTTCCTGCTCAACGCGGTCATCACCGCCACCACATTGCTCTGCGCGAACGAGCCACCGGTATAGGTCGATGTGTAGAGATAGATGACCTCTGCGCGGCCATCACCGTCCAGATCGGCAACGGCGGTCCACACGGGACGGAAATCACTCTCGATGTCATCGCCTGGGATACGCCGCAGCGAAGCTTCGGCTGCGTGGAACGCCTGTACCAGGCTCGGCGGCGATGTCTGCGATGCCGCAGATGCCGCAGATGCCGGGCCACCGCCCACCATCGCGCAAAGCGCCAATGCGGAAGGCAGCAGGGCGGGATGAAAAAATGCAGGTCCGTGCATGGTGTTCTCCTTAGCGATTCGTTGCGTGCATACACCTGGCATGGCATGGCCTGGCGCTGCCGTTGATGCGGACTAGTCGGCGCGGGTCAACTTGCCCGGGCTCCAGCGATACACCCAGGCATGCTGACCTTCCGGCGGGCAGGCCACCTTGCCTCGCACGCACAGCTTCGAACTGCGGGTGCTGTTGAAGGTCACGCGGATGCGGTCACCGTCCATGGTGATCGTTTCCATTTCGCCGGGGATATGCACGCTGGCGTCATCGGCGTAGCCCGAGGCGCGGATCAACGCGTAGGTTTCGTCGTCATAGGCGGATTTGCCCGGTGACGTGGCCTGGCCCCGTGCATCACCTTCGGCCAGCGGGGTCATCACCACCAGCTCGTTGAGCTGCATCGCGCTGCCGGTCTGGGTCGCGGTGTAGAGATAGATGATCTCCGGGCGGCCGTCGCCATCGAGGTCGGCATTGCCGGCCCACAGCGGGCGGTAGTCGTACTGGCTGTCGGTGCCCGGGTGCAGGCGCAGCGATGCCTCGGCGGTGCGGCGTGCCTTGTCGTAGCTCATCGGCTCGTTCGGCGCCTCGACCTTGGCATCGGCCGGCGTTGCATCCTGGGCCAGCAGCGGTGCCGCCACCGTCAATGCCATGGCCGCCACCAGCGCGCGCAGGCCAGTGGCCTGCCAGTGCTTCCGCTCGTACATCCGTGTTCCTCGATCAATGAATCTGCGGGCTCGGATCATCGCACAGGCGGGCCGGCAAGCGGCGTACTGTCGGCATGCAGTTCCATCGCGCGCATGACGATGGGCTTGGCCCAGTCCGGGGTGTGCAGCAGCTCCACCACCGACACCGGATACTGCAGGCCCTGGCGATCCAGCGCCAGCACCGGCAAGGGGGCAACACGTCCGTAGCGATCGGCCGGCGCGCTGTTGTCATACACATGCAGTTCGGCCAGGTGCGGCATCAATGCCAACAGGTTCTCGCGCGCGGAATCGAAGCGTGCGCGGATCTTGTCCTGCGGGATGTCGTGGCCACCGCCAGCAACGCGGGCCGCCACGCGGGCAACATGCAGTTCGACGGTGGCCAACCCGCAGAACCAGATCGCCACGTCATGCTGGCTGCAGGCCTCGCGCAACAGGCGCGGAATGGTGTTGCCGCCCAGGGTGGTTTCAAAGGCGAAGTCACTGCCGTCGGCGATCGCCTGGCGCAGCCGTCGTGCACCCTCCTGCCACGCTTCAGCGTTGGCGTCGGCCAACGGCCAGCCCGCCTCCACCAGGCGCCGGGTGAAGCTGTCCGGGTTGTACCAGCCCAGGCCGTCGGCCTCCAGCCAGGTGCCGAGCAGCGAACTCTTGCCGGCGCCATTGACGCCGGCCAACGCCAGGATCCGCCCCATGATTCAGAGCGGACGGCCGAGCACGACCTTGTGGCCGCGGCGGATCGGCTTGCCCATCACCTTGCCCAGCCCCTCACCCTGCTGCAGCCCAGCCAGCGCCTGGTCGAACTCGCTGCGCAGGCGCGAGAGTACGTCGCTGCGCTCTTCGGTGTCGCTGCCGCTGGCCCTGGCCAACAGCTCCTGGTAGGTCTTGATGTCCACGATCACCGCCTCGGGGTGATTGTGGTTGGTGATGACCAGCGCCTGCTTCTCGCGCACGGTACGCATCAAGCTGGGCCAGCCACGGGTCTTGACAGAGGAGGCCGGGGCCTTGTCGAGGCCGGGCAGGTCGAGCGGGAGGGTCATGGCACGGCTCCAGCGGAAGCATATGCGGCCACTATACCCAATTTGGCCAAATTGGGGATTAATGGACCACCCTGGGGGCGCCTGCCCTCCGCCGGCCTGGATCTACGGCTCCTCCAGCGCCTCGAAGCGCTCGGCCAGGTAATCGATCAACGCGCGTACCGCCGGCAGCAGGCCGCGCCGCGACGGGAACACCGCATGCACGATGCCATGCCTGGGCTGCCACTGCGGCAGGATCGGCACCAGCGTGCCGCTGGCCAGTTCGTCGGTGATCATCATCCGCGGCAGCATCAGCACGCCGACACCCGCCACCGCCGCACTGCGCAGGGCGATCATGTCATCGCTGACCAGCCGCGGGCGGTGGTGCACGCTGGCCTGCACCTGCTCAGGCCCGGCGTATTCCCAGGCATGCACCTGGGCAGGCGATGCCAGGTCCACGGTCGGCATCATCGCCAGATCAGCCGGCACTTTCGGCGTACCCAAGCGCTTGAGCAAGGCCGGGCTGGCAGCGGTACACCAGATGCGGCGGGCCAGCACGCGCACCACCAGATCGCTGTCCTCCAGCGGTGGCGGGCGCACGCGGATGGCCACATCCACGCCCTCGCCCACCACGTCCACGCGCCGGTTGGTGGCATCCAGCTGCAGGGTCACCTGCGGATGCAGGGCCAGGAAGTCAGCCAGCATGGCGCCAATGCGCGCGTGCAGCAGTGCGATCGGACAGGCCAGCCGCAGGGTGCCCCGTGGCTCGGCACGCGACAGCGCGATGGCCTCCTCGGCCGCTTCGGCCTCCACCAGCATCGCCTTGCAGTGCCGGTAGTAGTCCTGGCCGATCTCGGTGACCGAGAAGCGGCGGGTCGAACGTTGGATCAGGCGGACACCCAGCCGTTCCTCCAGCAGGGCGATGCGGCGGCTGAGCTTGGACTTGGGCATGGCCAGTGCGCGCCCGGCCTGCGAGAAGCCGCCATGCTCGACCACCATGGCGAAGTAGAACAGGTCGTTCAGATCGCAGCGGCGGATGTCGGCGATGAACACGGGACGATCTCCTGCGGCCCTTGCTGGGCCTGCATCGTTCACAAAACAGGACTATGACGGCAAATTCTGCCGACTACCGAGGCCATTGTCACGCCGATATCGTCTCCGCAACGAACAACAGCGACCGGTTGCCCCGGTCAGGAGATCGCCATGAAGCGTGTCACCGGTACCTACAGCGCCCCCCGCCCGCACTGGGTGGGCGACGGCTTCCCCGCCCGCTCGATGTTCTCCTACAACACCCACGGCCAACACCTGAGCCCGTTCCTGCTGCTGGACTACGCCGGGCCGTACAGTTTCCCGCCCAGCGAGACCCCGCGCGGGGTCGGCCAGCATCCGCATCGCGGCTTCGAGACGGTCACCATCGTGTACGAAGGCGAGGTGGCCCATCGCGACTCGACGGGTGCCGGTGGCACCATCGGCCCGGGTGACGTGCAGTGGATGACCGCTGCCTCCGGCATCCTCCACGAGGAATTCCACACGCCGGAATTCAGCAAGCGCGGCGGCACCCTGGACATGGTGCAGCTGTGGGTGAACCTGCCCGCCAAGGACAAGATGGGCGCACCGGGCTACCAGACCCTGCTCGATGCGCAGATTCCTTCAGTGGCCTTGCCCGACGGTGCCGGCCGCGTACGCGTCATCGCCGGGACATTCGATGGCCATGCCGGCCCGGCCCGCACGCATACCCCGATGGACGTGTGGGACATCCGCCTGCTGCAGGGCCAGCACGCCGAGCTGCCGGTGGCCGACGGCCGAACCCTGGCGCTGGTCGTGTTGAAGGGCACGGTGCGGATCAACGGTGGCCAGGCAGTCGGCGAAGCACAGCTGGTGACCTTCGACCGCAGCGGCGAAGACGTGTTCATCGACGCCGACAGCGACGCCACCGTGCTGCTGCTCAGCGGCGAACCCATCGACGAGCCGGTGGTGGGTTATGGCCCGTTCGTGATGAACACCCAGGCCGAGATCAGCCAGGCCGTCAACGATTTCAACGGCGGCCGCTTCGGCCAGATCGCGCACTGATCCACTGCATTGCGGCGGGCAACCGCCCGCCGCATTCCGGGCCTTCGCCCCCTGCCCAGGAGACTGACCATGAGTACCCCCGCCAACTTCAACGGCGCCCGCCCGGTGATCGACCCGGACAACGCCGCGATGCTGCTGATCGACCACCAGAGTGGTCTGTTCCAGACCATCGGTGACATGCCGTTCACTTCGGTACGCGCGCACGCCACCGCCCTGGCGAAGACGGCCACGCTGGCGAAGATGCCGGTGATCACCACCGCGTCGGTACCGCAGGGGCCGAACGGCCCGCTGATTCCGGAGATCCATGACGCCGCACCGCATGCGCAATACGTAGCGCGACGGGGCGAGATCAACGCCTGGGACAACCCCGAATTCGTCGCCGCGGTGAAGGCCACCGGCCGCAGCCAGCTGATCATTGCCGGCACCATCACCAGCGTCTGCATGGCCTTCCCTTCCATTGCCGCCGTCGCCGACGGCTACCAGGTGTTCGCGGTGGTCGATGCCTCCGGCACCTATTCGAAGATGGCCGAGGAAATCACCCTGGCGCGCGTGGTGCAGGCCGGTGTGGTGCCGATGGATACCGCTGCGGTCGCCTCGGAAATCCAGCGCACCTGGAACCGCGAGGACGCCCAGCACTGGGCCGCGATCTACACGCAGATCTTCCCCAACTACCAGCTGCTGATCGAGAGCTACCAGAAAGCGCAGGACGTGCAGAAGAACCACGAGCCGCTGGATTCGCAGCGTAGCTGAGCCACTGCATCCACGGCGATTTCCGACTGCCGGCACGCCGCCGGCACCACCGCAAGCCAACCCCGACTAGGACACCCCCCATGGCCAGTGAACCGATCCGTGACCCCGTCAGCGACCACCTGCTGACCCCGCAGAATTCCGCCTTCATCATCATCGACTACCAGCCGGTACAGGTGAACTCCATCGCCTCGATGGACCGCCAGCTGCTGGTCAACAACATCGTCGGCACTGCCAAGGCGGCGGTCGCCTATGGCCTGCCGATCGTGCATTCGACCGTGAACGTGCAGACCGGCCTGAACAAGCCGCCGATCGCGCAGCTGCGCAAGGTGCTGGGCGACTGCCCGACCTACGACCGCACCACCATCAACTCCTGGGAAGATGTCGAGTTCCGCAAGGCGGTGGAGGCCACCGGCCGCAGGAAACTGATCATGACCGCGCTGTGGACCGAAGCCTGCCTGACCTTCCCCGCGCTGGATGCACTGAAGGAAGGCTATGAGGTCTACGTGGTGGTCGATGCAGTAGGCGGCACGTCGCTGGCCGCGCATGATGCCGCGCTGCGCCGCATCGAACAGGCCGGCGGCCAGTTGATCAGCGTGACGCAGCTGTTCTGCGAACTGCAGCGCGACTGGGTACGGGCGGAGACCGTGCCGGCCTTCATGAATCTCTTCATCGAAACCGGTGGCACGGCCGGCATCCAGTTCTCGTACGATCGTACCGAGTGATTCCTTGGCGGCTCCGGCTCCGGCTGGCGCCGCCTTTTCCTGCAACCGAGCATGGCTCGGCCCTACCACCGGGGATTTCCATGGCCTACGCACGCATTGTTTCGACCGCCGACAACTACCTGCACCACATCAGCAACGGCCATTTCGATGTCGCGGCCGATGAACCCGCTTCGCTCGGTGGCCAGGGCAAGGGTTTCGCCCCGTTCGACCTGTACCTGGCCTCGCTGGCCGCGTGTACCGCCATCACCCTGCGCATGTACGCCCAGCGCAAGGGCTGGGAGCTGGGCGAGTTCCACGCCGAGCTGCGTTCCGAACGTGATGCGGATGGACGCTTCCATGTACACCGCGTGCTGCATGCCACCGCCGAGCTGAGTGATGCGCAGTGGCAGCGGTTGCTGGACGTGGTGGAAAAGACCCCGGTGACACTGGTGATGCGCGAAGGTGCACGGATCACCAGCGAGCGCGGGGCTGCTGCCTGATCGCCGCGTATGGCCCGGCGCTACCGGAGGAGCCTGGCGCCATCAGGTAACGCCGGGCCATGCCCGGCGGCCCTGGTTTCAACGCCGCGAATGCAGCACGGTGCGCTGGCGCATGGCGTTGAACTCCTGTTCGACCTGCTGGATGTCTTCGACCTGGAAGCCGGCGGCACCGAGCAGCTGATCGGCTGCGGCGGCAGCCAGCGGATCATCCTCGCGCTGGCGCCAGCAGCGTGCCGGCAGGAAATAGCCGACCTCGCTGCGCCCGCGCATGATGACGACCGGCCGCCCCGCATACAGCAGGAATTCGGCCAGGTGCTGGCGCAACCCCTCCACCGAGACATAGGCCGGCCCGATGCCCAGTGCCTGCGCGGCGGGCTCGGAACTCTCGAACAGTTTGCGACGGCTCATCCACTCCTCCTTTGTGCAACGCGTGGTCTCCTTTCCTAGACGGGCGCATTGCCGCGCCCCCGCCACACGTGTCGTGACTGTGGTCACGCTGTCCGATCAGAAACCGGTATTGAACTCCAGCTGGAACACGTCGATCGACAACGGCGGGCCCGACACTTCCTTGGCCGCCATCCACTTGCCGCTGATCCAGCTGCGCGCGTCCATCGCATAGGCGCCGCCCACGTAGTAGCCGCGCGCATTGGTGCCGCCCAGGTGGAAGTTCGGATCGTTGTAGGCATCGGGCAGTGCATCGGCCTCGATCCGCTTGTAGCCCAGCAGGGCCTGCCACTGGCCCTTCTCCTTCAGCTCGGTGGCGCCGAAGGTGGCCTGCAGCATCCAGGCGGTGTCGCCGCTGCGGAAGGTGTCGATGCTGGCACTGCCACCGGCACCGTAGTTGTTGACGATGCCGTTGTTGGCCCGCGCGAACATGGCCTGCTTGTCATAGGCCAGGTTGCGGATGTAGTCCGCATCCAGACGCATGCCGATGTCCTGCGCAAGCTGTGTATCCCAGCGCAGGTTGAAGGTCGCCAGGCGGAAGGCGGAAGCAAGGCCCACATACTGCGGCGTGGGCGTGTTGGCCGGATCCAACGGGTTGCGGGCGATGTCGCGGATCAGCATCAGGGTGTTGCCCTTCTGCATGAACGCCGGCCGCGACCAGTCGGTATCGCAACCGACCGCGCCGGCGTACAGCGCGCACGGGGACGACAGACGACCGCTGATGTTCTTGAAATCGTAGTAGCCCAGTGCCGCGCGCAGGCTGTTGTCATCGTTGAAGCGCCAGTTCACCCCCACCTGCGCACCGGACAGCCACTTGTTCTCGTTGGGCGTCTTTACCCGGCTCTGGCTGGGCGCGCTGTCGGAGGTGTACTCCAACGGCACCACCGCCAGGTTGCCGAACAGGCCGACGTCCTCGGCGAGGTCGTAGCTGAGATTGGCCGCCAGGCCGTCGAAGTTCAGATCGTTGGAGAACAGCGTGTCGCTGGTCCAGAACGGATTGCCGAAGCGTCCGCCGCGCACCGTCACCCAGTCGGCCGGGCTGTAGGCCAGCCATGCCTGGTCCAGCCACACGTCCTTCTTGCCCAGGCCACCGCCAAGCTGTTCGGTGGTGGACACCGGCCCGTTGCTGCTGCCGCTGGCCAGGCGCACGCCTGCGGTGGTGTGCTGGCCGATCGTCGCTTCGATGCCCAGCCGTGCGCGGATCCGCCACAGGTTGCGGCGGTCCTGGCGGGTGTTGAGCAGCGGCGGCAGCTGCAGGTTGGTGTTGTTGTTGGTATCGAAGCCGTTGCCTGCGTTCACCGAGGCCCAGTTGGTCTCGATGTCGCTGTTGCGCTCGGAGTAGAAGCGCGATTCGCTGCGCACACGCATGTCACCGCTGACCTTGATGCGCTTGGTCCACTCGGCCACCTCGTTCGGCGCGGCCCAGCCCTCGGCTTTGGCCTGCTCCATCACGTCCTGGCGTACCTCGTCGCGGATGCCATCGCGCACGCTGTGCGGCACGTACGGCACGCGCACATCAGCGGCTTCCAGCGCCACGCCGCCACTACTGGCTGTGCTGCCGGCGGTACCGCCTTGCACGGCCGCCGCTTCTGCTTCGGCCTGCACCAACAGGGCCTGGCCGTCTTCGGGCTTGAGCGCGCCGCTGGCGATCAGCCCCTTGATCAACTTGACCATGGTGGTTTCGGCAGCCATCGCACCGGCCGGCGCGGCCAGGCCGAGCAGTACAGCGCAGCACAGCAACGCCCGTCGGGCCGGCCGTGGGCGGCGGGATGCGGTTCGAGCGCGGTCGTGGTCGTTCATCACGGTTCTCATCGGAAGAAGGGAAATCACGGAAGTCATCGGTCACGCGCCGGGACGGCGCCCCTGGATCAGCACGCGCGCGGGAAAATCCAGCGACGCCGGTGGCATCTGGTCGACCTTGCCGATCTGTCGCAGTGCTTCAAGCACGGCCACGTCGGCCTCTTCGTTGCCGCTGCCGCGCACCAGCTCGACCTTCTCCAGCCGGCCATCGGGCGCCAGCCAGACATTCACCTGCAGCTGGAACGCCAGGCGCTTGACCCGCGCATCGCGCGAAATCGCCTGCTGCATCAGATAGCCCAGGTAGCGGCCATAGCTGGCGTTGCCGGCACCGCCGCGGCCAACGCCGGACGAGCCACCGCCGCTGCCCGACTGGATGCCGAAGTTGTCACCACCGGCCTGTGCATCGGCGTCCATGGTCACCGGGTCGGTGTTGTCCGGCGTCGGCGTCGGTTCTTCGGCCGGCGTTGGCTGCTCCAGCGGTTCCGGCTCGGTCACGGTCTCTTCCGGTGGCGTCTCCGGCTCGGGCGGTTTTTCCGGCGGTGGTGGTGGTGGTGGTGGCGGCGGTGGCAACGCCAGCATGGGCGGTTGCACCACCGGCCGGCGGGTGCTGGCGGTGTCCTTGAACAGCAGCCACCACACGGCAACACCCAGTACCAGCAGCGCCGCCAGCACCAGCGCGATCGTCACCAGCAACTGGCGTCCGCGCGTACCGGGCTCCTGCAGGGGTGGTCGATGACCGGCCATGCCTCAGCCCTGCGCCTTGCCGGTGACCAGCCCGACCTGGGCCAGCTCCAGCCGGCGCAGCAGATCCAGCACCTCGACCACGCGCGCGTACTGCACCTGCGCATCACCGCGCACGATCACCGGGAAATCCGGCGAGGTTGCCCGTTCGGTACGCAGGCGGTCCTCCAGCTCGGTCATCGTCACCGGGTAGGCATCCAGGAACACCTGGCCACTGGGGTCGATGGTGATCGCCTTGGTCTTGGGCTTCTCCAGTGCGGTGCTGTTGCTGGCCTTCGGCAGGTTGACCTCGATGCCGGGAATGGAGGCGTTGCTGGTCAGGATGAAGATCACCAGCACCACCAGCAGCACGTCGACGAAGGGCGTCACGTTGATGCCCTTCTCGCGCTTCTTGATGCCGAACTTCGCCTTGTAGCCCATGGCCGGCCCCTCAGCCCTGGACCACGGCCGGGCCGCGCCCGTCCTGCTCTTCGGCCAGGCGGGCGGCGAACTCGTCGATGAACACCGCCATGTCGGCGCCGATCGCTTCGGCGCGTGCCCCCAGCCAGTTGTAGCCGAACAGCGCAGGAATCGCGACGCCCAGGCCGGCGGCGGTACACAGCAGCGCTGCCGCCATGCCCGGGGCCACCGAGTTGATGTCCACCGCACCGGCCATCGCCGCCACCACGAACACCAGCATGATGCCGATCACGGTGCCGAACAGACCGACATACGGTGCGCCCTCGATGGTGGTCGACAGCCAGTTCATGCGCCTCGCCATCGCTTCCTGTTCGCGCACCATCACCGCATCCATCGACGCGCGGATGGCGGCGATGGTGGCCGCACTCAGGTAGCCGGAGTTGCCATCGCGCTGATGACGCTGCTGCATCTCATCGATGGCCACCTGGTAGATGCGCCACAGCGAGCCGTCGTGCATCGCCGTCGGTACCTTGCCCTGCCGGTCCATCTCGGACAACGTGCGCAGCGGCACGCCGGAGAGCTTGCTGAAGCTCTCGGTGAACACCGCATTGGCCTTGCTGGTGCGGCCGAAATGACGGCTCTTGGCGATCATGATCGCCCAGGACAACAGCATCATCAGGCCGAGGATGGCGACCACCACCCAGGCGTCGAACGGCATCGCCTTGAGGATGAAGGCGAAGTGGCTCTGCCCGGCCGACTGCTCGTCGGCACCGTAGCTGACCAGGCGCGAATCGGCGCCCTGCGCGGTGGCATCGACCAGCAGCAGCGCCGCCGGGCGTGCTACGCGTGAGATGCGCAGTTCATCCAGCGCGCCATCGAAGTTGGCCAGCGGTTGCGCCGCGCCCGGCGCATCGGCACCCACCACCGCTGCGGTGGTCAGTGCCGGCAGCTCACCACTGAGCTGGGCCACCACGCGACCGTTCAGATACAGCTGCAGCGACCCCTTCTCGGCGGTAAGCGCGAGATGCGCCCACTGCCCTTCCGGAATCGGCTGCGCCGGCGTGCTGCGTTGACCGTTGAGCTGCACGAACGGCACCCGGTTGTCGATGCCCACCACCAACTCTGCGGTGCCATCGCGCCGGGCGTAGATCGCCTGCGCGGTGGTCAGCGCGCCCGGTTTGATCCAGGCAGAAACGGTAAGTGGCGCACCCGCTTCCTGTGCCAGCGAAGCACTGGCCGGCAGCGGCAGTGAACCAGCGCCCAGCTGCACGCCACGCCCGATCACCGTGCTTTCCGCCGCAGGCACTACCGCACCGGCCGTGTTGCCGTAGGCCGTGGTATCACGCGCCGGCGCATTGGCTTCGGCAAAGTGGTAGACCAGCGTGTAGTCCGGATCGAACACCTGCTGGCCATTGCCGCTGGCCGGTGCCTTCGCGTTGCCGTAGTACATCCAGATCGTCTGCGGCGCGCTGGCGGTCAGTGCCGGAACGTCCACCCAGACCAGGGCCAGGCCCAGGTTCGGGTCGAACTGCTCGATCTGATGGGCCAGCACCGTACGCCCGTCGGCAGAAACGAAACGCAGGTCGTTGCCACCCTCCTGGGTGCCATCAAAACCGAAGTTGCCGGTATGCAGGCGCAGCAGCAGCGGCGTACGCCCGGGGTTGCCGGCCACCCCCGCGCCCTGTGGGCCGGCGTCGACGGTGATCGGCTTGCGGTACTTCCATTCGGCCTGCCACCAGTTGGCATCGGCCGCGGCCGCGGGCAGCGCAATCAGCGCAGCCAGCAGCAGCAACATTCGGGAAAGCAGACGGTCCATGCAAAAGGTCTCCGGAGAACGCATCTCAAGGGAAGGGTCAGTAGCTGGTGCTGATGTTGAAATGCAGGCGCGGGTCGTCCTTGCGCGTGACCGGGCCATCGGCGTAGGGCCAGGCGTAGTCCAGGCGCAGCTGCAGGTGTTCGCCCAGGCGCAGCTGCGCGCCCAGCCCGACCGACGCCAGGTTGTACTTGTCGCGCTGCTCCGGCAGCGGCTGACGCAGGCGCAGGTAGGCCGCGTCGGCGAAGCTGTACAGCCGCAGGTCGGTACCGCTCCACAGCGACCACGCCGGGGTGCGCCATTCCAGGTTGGCCAGGCCACCGTAGTCGCCGATCGCTTCGGCCGACAGGTAGCCGCGTACGGTGTACATGCCGCCGGCGGCGAACTGTTCGGCCGAGACCAGCGGCGCATCGGTCGCCTGCAGCGAGCCACGCGCAGACCACTGCCAGTCGTTGCCGAAGGTGTGCGTGTTGGAGACATCGGCCTTGAACGCCACGAAACTCGGATCGGCCCAGTAGCGCTTCTGACCGAAATCGGTGGCGTTGCTGCCGTAACCGAACAGACGCCGGGTTCCCGCCACCAGCTGCGTGTTGATGCTCAGCTGATCGTGCTCGCCCTGGCGCACGCCGACGAAGGCCAGCGTGACCGGTGCGTACTTCAAGGGCGTCTTCAGGCTGTCCATGCCCATCTGCGTGTCTTCTTCGGTGTCCTTGAAGTCCACACCGAGGCTGAGCTGGCGCCACCAGGCACTGCTGCCCGGCAGGCGGTAGTTGAGCTTGAGACCAATGGAATGACCGTTGCCGATCACGTTGGTGCCGGTGCCCGTGCCTGCGCCGCCTTGCCCGCCGGCATTGAGTACGCGGCTGTCGGACGTGTAGCCCGATGCCTCAAGACTCCACGGCGTGCCCTCGAAGGGAACGGTGTAGGAGGCGGAGAACACCTTTGCCTGGTGGGTGTCTTCCGGCGCGATGAACACGCCGATGCTCGCACTGTGGCCGCGCCGCCACAGGTTGTCGTGGGCCAGCGATGCACTCAGGCGCAGCTTCTCGGTATCGGCGCTATGGTCGTTGTTGAGCGCGGCACTGGCACGCCAGGGTGACTTCTCTTCCACCTGCAGGTCCACATCCATGGTGCCCGGCACCTGGCCTTCGCGCACCAATGGCATCACCTGACGGCGGCCCCCTTCGTTCAGCGCCGTCAGTTCCCTCTGTGCCTGGTCGAAATCGGGCACGCGCCCTTCAGCCAACGACGGCACCCGCTCGCGGATGCGCTCGGGTGAGTCATGGCGGGCACCGACCACGCGCAGCTGGCCAATGGGCGTCTGCTGCACCTTCAACAGCACCACGCCCGCGTTGACCTGCTGCTCTGGCAGCTCCACATAGACCGATTGGTAGCCGGCCTGCTGGTACAGCGCGTTGACTGCATCGCGCGCCTTCTCGACATCGGCGAGCGTTTTGCCGGGGCCGAGGAACGGTTCGACCGCGCATTCGATCTGGCGCGCATCGAGCACGGTGTTGCCGCGCACGATGTACTCGTTGATGTTCACCGTGGACGCTGACGCGGCGTCCTGCGCGAACGCTGGAGACGGCAGCGAGGCCAAGGCCAGCAGCAAGGGATGCAGGCGCAGCGGAAGGCGAACGGCACGGCACGGAACGGGAGTCATCGAAGGCATCGCGTCGTATCGAAGGGAATGGCCAGGGAGCGGCGCGTGGGTCTACCAACAGGACGTGCAGGCCGCGTCAAAACCGCCAACAGTTTTGTGACAGCACTGTCATCTGTTGACGATGCTGAAACAGGCGCAGGCGGACACTTCGCCTGGCACACGTCTTCATTGCAAAGCGCTTGCTGCGTCGGGAGATTCAGGATGCACGCCACTCTGCTTACGCCAAACCGCCCTGCCCTCTGCCTGACGTTGGTTCTGGTTCTGGCTCTGGCTTCGCCTTGGGCGCGGGCCGACCAGGCTGCCAAACAGGCAGATGCAGCGCCATGCATCGAAGTACAGGTCAATGGCGAGCGCATCCCCGCCTGGGACTGCCTGCAACGCAAGCTGGCGCCGGCAGCAGGCACGGCCGCCCGCCCCGACCTTCCCGAAGCCGAACGCCTGATGCGCAAGCCCGGCAACCAGTTGCTGCAGTACAACCTGGAGGGCACGCGGCAGCGCATGGGCGATGCGTTCGGGCGTTCGGTGGTGCCGCAGCGTCCAGCGCGCTGAGCCGTGTTCAGTGCCGCCCCACGACGGCGGGAACGATGCCATCGGTGGGCAGCGGCGGCAGTTCGGGCACGGGCAGCGAGCGCGGCTGGCCTGCCTGTTGCAGTTCAACCGCGTTCGCGCTGATTGCTGCCAGTACCGTGGATGGGCCGAGACGCTGGCCCGGTGCATAGGCCTGTGCAGGCGCCCCATCCACCGACAGCAGCACCAGCGGCGCCTGCTGCCCGGCCATTACCCCCAGCACGGTCACGTCGGTCTGCACCGCGCCGGGCGAGAGCAGCCGCACCAGCGGTGTGCTTGCAGCGTCGTCGAAGGCCGGGGCAGCGGGTACGGCGACCGGCACCGAGGCGGCGGCGACGCGAGCCGGCGCCATGAACAGGGCCATGCCCCAGTATCCCGCCACGGTCAGCAGCAGCATGGCCGCCAGCAGGGTCAACGTGCGATTGCGATCCCAACGCCTGCCGTCCATGTTCCGCACCTTCGCCAGGTTCCCGTGCGGCCACGCTAGCAGCTGACGCTGACGCTTTTGTTTCATCATCCGCGCCTACGCTGGCAGGTATCGGCAAGGACGGGAAGCGATGTGCAATGCAACGCAGGCCACGCGGTTTCACGCTGATCGAACTGATGGTGGTGCTGGTCATCGTCGGCATCTGCACGGCGGGTATCGGCCTCGGCCTGGGCAGCCTGCTCGACCCTGCGCGGCAGCTGCGCCAGGAATCGGAGCGGCTGGCGCAGCGCCTGCAGGTCGCGCGCGATGAAGCGCGCATTGATGGTCGGCCGATCCGCTGGCAGGCCACTGCAGAGGGCTACCGCTTCAGCCGCCGCGACGGCGAAGGCTGGGTCGAGCTGCGGCGCGATGACCTGCTGCGCCCCCAGCAGTGGCAGACCCGTGGCATCACCGTGCAACCAACGGCTGCCATCGAGCTGAGCCCAGAATGGATTGGTGAGCCGTGGGAGCTGGCGTTGTCGCTGGACGGGCGTCGACTGCGTCTTCGTGATGATGGCAGCGGACAATTGCAGGTCATGCAGTGAAGCGGACGCAACACGGATTCACGTTGATCGAGGTGCTGATCGCGTTGGCCATCGTGGCCATCGCATTGGCGGCGGTGATGCGCTCGGTGGCGGTGGCGACCGATGACCAGTCGCGTCTGCGTGACCGTCGGCTGGCCCTGTTGTGCGCGCAGGACCGCTGGCAGGAGCTGCGTCTGTCCGCACAGCCACCCGGCGATGCGCGCCTGCTGTGCCTGCAGGGGCGCACCCGCTTCCTGGTGCAGCAGCACCTGGGCAGTGGCACCGACGGGCAACCGCAGCTGGAGTTGAGCGTGGTGGCCGAAGATGCGCCGAAGCAATCGCTGACGCGCCTGCAGTTGCCGTGGACGGCGGCGCCATGAAACGCGCGGCGGGCGGTTTCACCCTGATCGAGGTGATGATCGCCATCACCATCATGGGCGTGCTGGCGGTGATCTGCTGGCGCGCCCTGGACAGCGTGGCCAATACGGACCAGCGCCTGCGCCAGGCCGATGCCGAGACCAGCACGGCGATGCGGGTGTTGCAGCAGTTCCAGCGCGATATCGAGATGCGCGCTGACGATGCGCTGATGAACGGCGCGGTGCGTCCGGCCGATCAACCCGCGCGGCTGCTGCCGCCGTCGTTGACCAGTGAGCGCCACCCCGATGGTGGCTTCACGCTGGAGATCACCCGCAGCGTCGGCAGTGATGGGCTGCAGTGGCAGCGCGTTCGCTGGTGGCGGCAGGGCAGCATGTTGTGGCGTGCCAGCGGTGCGCCGTCCGATCACTATCCACTGCCTGCGCCCGAGCCGACGCGCGGGTTGCTGGTGGCACGTGATGTGCAGCGCTTCGAGGTGCGGGCGTGGCAGCCCGGGGTGGGTTGGGCGATGCTGCCCAGCCAGGGCGAGGTACTGCCGGCTACCGGTCTGGAGTTGCGGTTGGGGTTGCGTGATGTACGCGGGCCGTTGAGTTATCGGCGGGTGTTGGCGCTCTGACGCGCATCCACGCATGGCGTGGATCTACTGCCAGGCCTGCTTTGCTGCCAAGCCTGTTCTGGTGGGTGCCGACCGTTGGTCGGCACTGAAGCTGACCCTGCCATCCACGCATGGCGTGGATCTACTGGACTGCATCCACGCATGGCGTGGATCTGCTGCCGGGCCTGCTTCTGCTGCCAAGGCTGCTCTGGTGGGTGCCGACCGTTGGTCGGCACTGAAAGCTGACCCAGCCATCCACGCGTGGCGTGGATCTACTGAGAGGCATCCACGCATGGCGTGGCTTTACCGCCCTCCTGCCGCCGGGCGCTGTCCCGCGCCCGGCGGCGCCGTGTCGGTGTTCCTCACCGCTGATGGCTGTTCCCTGCCCTCGGTGCCGTCCTGGCGGGTGCCGCCACCGCTCCCTGGCAGCTGGCCCGATCCTGTGTTCTGCGCGTGGTGGGTGCGGACCTTGGTCCGCACCGCTCCTCCATCCACGCGTGGCGTGGGTCTACTGGGTCGGCTGCTTGCCCGCGTCTACGCGCGCCTGCGGGAACTGGAAGGCGCTGTTGACGTCGTAGCCGCTGGCGGCGGCTGTGTTTCCGCGTGCTGGCGGGTCGATGCTGCTGCTGGCACTGCCGAAGCCGAGAATCTGCACGCTGATCACCGACGGCTGGTTGCGCCGCGCATCGTCCTGGCTCTTGCGCATCACGTCCTGTGCGGCCTGGCTGGCGCTGTTGGCCGCAGCGCTTGCCGAAGCAAGCGCGTTGACGTTCACCGAGGCCAGCACCGGCAGGCCCTTGCTGTCGCCCTGCACCTGGATGTTGGCGGCGTTGAGCACCTGCAGTGCCGCCAGGTTGATGTTGCCCGACACGCGGATACCTGCCTCGCCTGCATCAATGGTGCCCAGCGGCGCGATCAGGTCGACATCGCCTGGCGCCACTTCGGCGATCGGGTTCAACGTTGCGATGCCGGCGCCGCTGGCCGGTGCCTGCGGCGACAGGATGACGTTGCCCCACGTGTCGTAGACCCGACGCGGCGGGGTGTACAGCAGCGTGGTCTGCGAGCCACGGCCGGCGTTGATGTCGCCCTGCTCGGACCACGCCAGGATGTCACCACCAAAGGTGGTCATCACCCGCGACAGGCCCAGCAGCACGCTGTCCTGACTGAACAGACGGATGTCGCCCTGGCCCTGGGTGACCAGGCCCGCGCTGGCCGGAGGCACCACGCCCTGCACGCCCACCACGATCTGCCCGCCTGGCGCCATCAGCTCGATGTTGCCACCCGCTTCGGTGCGCACACCGGAGCCGCCATACATCACGATATCGCCAGTACGGTTGATCGTTGCGCCATTGGCATCCTTGTCCGGCATCAGCGTGGCGATCGCTTCGCGCCCGCGCAGATAGGAACCGAAACGCGGCCCTTCTGCATTGGTGTACTCACGACCACCTTCGCGCAGTTCAGCGTAGTAGACCTGGCGCAGGAAGATGCGCTGCTGCTCCTTCGGCAATGCGTCGAACACGGCCAGTGCATCCGAGCCTTCGCTGGAGATACCGAAGCGCTGCTGCAACCACTGCTTCAGTTCCTTGTCATGGATCTTGATCGCCTTGCCCGGCTGCGCCGCCAGCGACTGCGCTGGATCGGCGAGGTTGGCCGGGTCGAGGTAGCGCGTGCGCAATGCATCAAAATCGATGTGCTGGCTGCCCGCCGTCATCGCAATGCTTGCACCTGGGCGGGCATCACCCTGCACGATGCCGCCCAGGCTGACGATGCCGCCCACGTCCTCCTGCCGCAGCTGACGACCCGCACTGACCTCCAGATTGCCGGGACCGGCCACCACGGCATCCAGGTGTACGATGTCGCGCCCTGCGTCCACCACCGAAACATCGGTGGCTGTACTGTTCAGGGCGGTCAGCGAAACACCCAGGATGTCGCGCCCGGCGCGCATCTGCACCGCACCAGCCGCCTCGAACAGAGCAAACTGCGTGCGCTGGCTGCCGGAGCGATCCAAGGTACGCTGCGCACCCGATTGCAGGCCGATGATGTCGCCGCCCACGGCATAGAAGCGGCTGGGCGATAGTGCACCCGGCAGATTCGACAACGGTGTATTGGGACCGAACGCGAACAGCGGCAATGCCGCCTCCGGCGTCGCCGAATGGCCATCCACCGACAGATTGTGGTGCGGCCGCGTGAGGTTGCCGTTGCCATCGCCCACCTGGGCCATGAAGGCCGGATCGAACGGTCCCGGCATACGTGTATCCGCGGCCGAACGCGCGATCTGGGTGGCACCCGGCTGGGCGAAGATGCCGCCGCCGGCCAGTACATCCAGGCGGCCACTGGCCGAGGGTGCCAGCAGCAGTACGTCCTGGGTGTTGTCCTGCATGCTCAGGCGGTCGAAGGTGATGTTGCCCTGTGCGGCAACCGCGCTGAACCGCGAAGGATAGAGCCAGTACTGCAGCAGATCGCGCCCGCCGGCTTGCAGCTGCGCCTGCTCGGCGCCGAGGTTGCTGCCGCTCAGATTCAGGGGACCGGCCACGCCTGGCGAAAGATCGCCTCCGGCGCTGAAAAGGTCCACGGCGGTGGATGCGGTCCACAGCGAGAACCACGTGGTGCCGGCGGCGCGGCTGCCGTTGTCCTGGGTCACACCGCTGTAGTTCGCCACCGCTACCCGGCCAGCATCGCCAACACCACCCAGCACTACGTCACCGCGCGCCTGCAGCGATGCCGTGGCATCGCCCAGCACCAGCACCGGACCGCCCATCGCACGTGCGCTGTCGGCGGCGAACAGGTCGGCCGCACGCTGGCGGCCGAGTGTGCCGTAGTTCTCCAGCGTCACACCCATGCCACCGATGCGACCGGCCTCCAGCAGCAGGCTGCCCCGCAGGTTGGTGAAAGTGCCGTTGAGATCGAGGTCCTGCGCTGCCCTGGCGGTGTTGAGGCTGGAGAACGTGGCCGTCAGCTCGGGATTCAGCACACCCCCGGTGCGCAAGCGCAGATCGCCACCGCCGGTCAGGTACAGCTGGCCATCACTGACCCGTCCGGTGGAACCGACCGCGGCAACGATCGCGCCCGAGTGCGGTGCGGTCATGAACCCCAGCGCATCGCCCATCGCCTCGCGCACACCGGCATTGCGGCCGGCGTCAAGCGTCAGATTGCCGCCACCGAGCGTACCGAAGCCGGTGAACCCCACCATCCGCGGCGTGCTGTCTACGGTGGCCGAGACGTTGGTGTAGGTGCCGAAGTTCACCCACCAGCTGGTCGGTACCGGCGCCACCCCGGTGGTGCTGCCCGTGCCTTGCCGCCAGAGCCAGCTGCCCACTGCGGCACTGCCATGCAGGGCCATGTCCCGGTCGGGGCTGCCCGACTCGGCGCGCGCGGTCCACACATCGCCGACGATGTCTCGCCCGGCCTCCACGCGCAGGTTGCCACCATGGTCCGGATACCACGCCTGGTAGCCCGCCAGTGCAGCATCGTAGCTGCCTGGCACCACGCCCTTGCCGAGCAGAGCGCTGTTCCAGGGCGCCGGCGCACGCGGCGAATTGAAGTCCGCATCACGACCGTTGCCGAGCGAGGTGGGTGTCCCTGCGGTGTAGACGCCGAATCCTGATTTCATCACCACGTCGCCGGCCGCCAGCAGTTCCAGATCTCCCCTGCCGGTGCGCAGCACGCTCCACGCGGGTGTGCCGGGGCGCTTGCCGTAGGTGGTCACCTCGGTCTGCGTGCCTCCGCCGAAGCAATAGGTGGGTGCCGATCCGCAGAACTCGTCTTCGGTCATGCCGAAGATCGCCGCGAAATCCTTGGCCGACGTGCCGACGTAGGATTCATCGCCCCAGAAATCCAGCGAGCCCTGTGCGGCCACCTGCCGCGGCGCGGGGCCGCAGTAACCGTCTGCCAGTGCACAGAACTCGTCTTCGGTGTAACCGAAGATGTCGGCCAGTTCGGCGATCGGGCGGCCGGCATAGGAGGTATCCCCCATCCAGTCCAGCGAGGCCTGCTCGGTCAGCACGCGGTCGCCCACGAAAATGATCTCGGTCTTCACCGTGCCCACCGATCCCTGATGGGTATCGGCCAGCACCACGCTGCCGTCACTGCCCCAGCGACGCGTGCGCGGATCGGCAGCGTCGCTGTCGGCGCCGGCCACAGCGGTCAGGTCCCACGACGTCGTGCCTTCCGCCAGCATCGGCGCCAGCGCCCAGTTGCGGCCCTGGTTGCCATTGGCATCGGCAGGTCGCAGCTTCACCGGCGCATCGGTGGCCAGCTCCACCTTGGTCATGGAGGGAATGTATGCGCCCACTTTCAGGTCCACCGCCCGCGCCAGACGCAACGCGATCGGCAGCACAGCACCGGCGGGCCAATCCTGTGCAGCCATCTGCACGCTGCTGCGCAGACGGAAGCCGCCACCCAGGCGCGCGCCCGCCTCCAGCTGCAACGGCTGGTCAAGCAGGGTGCCGGCGGCGAAGGTCTGCCCATCACCGGTGGTCACCGCCGCACCGAGCACGGTGCCGGCAGGCAGTCGCAAGCTGTCGGCGAGTGTCATCGCTGCGGGCAGCACGGTACCGGCCGGCAGCACAGCCGATTCCACCGGTACCGCATAGTTCAGCGTGGCGCCCGCCGGGAATTCGGTACCCGGCTGCAGCTGTACGCCGTCCACCGGTACCACCAGGCCACCACCGAACGACGTGTTGGCGGCACCACTGCTACGACCCTCGATCAGTTCCCAGCCGGCTTCATCCGGGTTGGCGGGCGGTGGCGCGAAGCCATCGTTGATGCTGCCATGGATGTTGAGGTTGCCTTCGGCCCGAAGCACCAGCGAGGCCGATTCGCCAAACCCGCGTCGTGCAGGGTCGAGACGGTCGGCATCGGGACCGTAGCGGTAGCCGGACAGGTCGATGTCACCGGAAACGGTCAGGTCGCCACCGGGGTTGTCCGCACTACGGCGCGCCACCACCTGCACGCCCGGACGTAGCCGGTGGCTGCCAAGCGCTGTGGTGCGCTGCTGCAGATCGGCATTGGCCAGCGCCCCGTCCATCCACGTACGGTTGTCCGGATCGACGATCTGGTCCAGCCACTGCTGGGTCACGACCTGCGCCCGGTTGCCGTGCACATCCACGCTGGAGGCCAGCGGTGCATCGTCATAGCGGCGCACGCCGTTGACCTGGATGTCGGCCGCACCGGTGATGCGCACACCGTTGGCAACGGCAATGGCCGCGTCATCGGCGCCGATCCGCGGCACATCGATTTTCAGCGTGCCGCGCGCAACGCCATCGTTCTGCCCGCGCTGGCTGCCCACGGCGACGCCGCTGCCGGCACGCAGGTCGATCGCGGCGCCAGCGCCGATGCTGACCTGGCCCGCCGCGCTGCCCAGTTCGACCGTCGCTCGGTTGGCGCTGTCGATGATCTTGCCGTAGCTGTCCACACGCAGGCCGCTGCCATGCGCGTCGAGCGTGCCGTTCACCTGCAGCGCATCACGGGCGTACAGGCGGATGCTGCCGACCTGCTCGCCGCTGGCGTCGATGCGCCCGGCCACGGTCAGGCGACCCTTGTCCACGCTGATGTCGACCCGTCGCGCCTTCACCTCGTCGCCGATCTGCAGGTCACCCTCGCCGATCTGGAAGGTGCGCGCGCCGGTCACGCCGCCGCTGTTCAGCCGCTGGTTCAAACCTGCGAAATCCAGCAGCTGGCGTGCACGCACCACCAGTTCGCCCGCGTCGTAGGGCACCACGGTGCCACCGGCGTCGTAGCGGCCGCTGGCCGCGCCGTCCACATGTCCGGCCAGATCCGCGCGACCGGCCAGGGCATTGACCGTCAATCGTCCACCGCGGTTGTTGCGCGCCGACACATCGATGCGCGAGGCGGCATCGGTGGTCACCTCGCCACTGTCACTGGACAGGAGCACGTCGCCGCCCCAGCTGTATTTGTCCACGTCGAACAGGCTGACCTTGCGACCCGCCAGATCCAGCGCCGCATGCGCACCCACGCCGATGCCCTGGCGTGCACTGGCCGACAGGCGGCCAGAGGCCAGCGCAACCGTGCTATCCAGCAGGATGCGATCGGCGTCGATGCTGAGTTCGCTGCCCAGCGCATCACCACCGGCCTTGCCGTTGCCTCCATGCAGGGCGAAGCTGCCGCCGGTGCGCAGGGCCAGCTGTGCGCCGGCGTCGGCGGTCAGCAGGGGCGTGCTGATGGCCACGCTGCCGCCGCTGTACTGCCAGCCCTTGTCTGCCAGGTACTCGCCGCGCTGCTGGTACACATCCAGTGTTCCCTTCGCCGAGAACACCATCTGTTCCGAAGCCCCGAGGTTCAACGCGCTGAAGCCAAGTACCCGACGGTTGGCCGCGACCTCGGAGCTGGGCCTGCTGTACGGCGCACGCCCCAGCGTCAGGGTGCGCGTGAGGATATCCAGCTGGCCCTCGCCCAAGCGATCCACCATCGGCTCTGCCGGCGGCACGGCCGCGTTGCTGCCCGGGGCCTGCGTGGCCGCCAGCGCACCATCCCACACCAGCGTATCCACCAGGATGCGCGCACGGTCGCTGGCGTTCCCATAGCCGTGGATCGCCTGCGCACCCAGCACCAGCGTGCGCAGGCTGCCAACGCCGGTGGCGCTGTCGCGCGCATCCAGGTCGACGCTGCCGAATACATTCACCGAATCGCGCGCCACCAGGCTCAGCGTGTCCAGCGCAGGTGCGCCGGTAGCCACGTTGCCACGCAGCAGTTGCTGCAGCACCCTCTGGTTCATGGTCATGCCGGCAGGCAGTGCACCCGCTGCTGCCGCCTGTGCGATGGCTTCGGCGCTGCCCAGGTTCAATGCAGCCATGCTGACGCCCAGCTGGCGCGTGCCGTAGCTGGCCGAATCGCGCAGTTGCAGGGTGCCGTCGGTGGCGACGGCGATGCTGCCGTCGGACACCAGGCGCGCTTGTCCCTCGCACGCGTCCTGGCAGCCGCCGATATCGATCGCCACCGGGCCGGCGGCAACGCCTGTGGAACCGGTGATCAGGTTCAGGCGCTGGTTGGACACCGCCAGCAGGCCGCCCGTGACCTGGTAGGGCAGCGTGTCGACGGCGTCGCCGCCGGCGCGTGCGTAGGGCAATGTGTCCACGGTCGCCCCGGCTTCGACCAGAATGCCACTGCCACCGGAGGCTGCTGCCACCAGGACTTCCGGCGCCTGCAGCGTGGCCCCGGAACGGATCGCCACGCTGCGGGCCTGGCCGGTCACCGCCACCTGCGACGCCGCCTGGTTGATCTGACCACCGATCACCATGCGCGCGGGCTGGAACGCATTGAGTGCCTGGTCGGTGAAGGTCACGCCACGATCGCGCGCCTGCGCCACGCCCTCCGCACCGATGATCTCCAGCGTGCCGATGGCCGGGTTGGCCATCGAAGCAACCAGGGTGCCGCCACGTCCCTTGTCGTTGGCGGCGGCAAAGCGCGCGGTACCGGCGAAGTCGATTGCCGCCGCGCCCTGGCGTCCGGCGCCCTCGCCCAGCGCCAGGGTCAGGCCCAGCGCATCGATGGTCTGCCAGCCGCGCGATTCGCCGCGGCGGTCGGCCGTTGCCTGCACGAAGGCGTTGTAGCTGGTTTCGTTGTAACCCGAATGCCGCCGCACCGCCGCCGCCGGTGTCAACAGCAGGTCGGTCAGAAGCGGCGATTCCACACCGCCCAGATCGCCACGCTGGTGGCCGGACACGCGCCAGGTGCCGGTGCCGGTCTGAAGCGGCCGGGAGACGCCGGACGCACCGGTCGCGCCAAGCTCGACACGGAACGCACCGGGCTGCAGAGCGAAGTTGGCCGGCAGCAGGGTGTAGGTGCCCGCCGGCAACCCGGGAACACCCGCGGGCACGGTGATCTGCTGACCGATGCCGGGCGCGGCGAAGCCGTCGGTGCTGGTGGGCGCAAACGCGCCCGTATAGCCGGGCACGATGGCATACACCGGGTTGCCCGAGGCACTGAACGCATAGCGGGGATTGGCATCGGCCAACGCGGTGCGCAGTACGTCCACCGAACCGCCCCGCCCGGAGATGAAGGCTGCACCGGTCAGGTCGCCGCCACCGGACATGTCCAGCAGCGCGTCCGGGCTCACGTTCACCTGGTTGGCTTTCAGGGTGACGCCCATCGAGCTGATGCCACCAGCGGTCAAGGAATCCACGCTGCGGCTGCCGATGCGCCAGTTGACGCCATCGGCGGTACCGCCATAGGGCAGCGCCAGGCCGGCACCGCTGGTGGAGGTGATGCTGCCGGGCAGCAGTTCCACCCGCCCGCCGGCAGT
Source organism: Stenotrophomonas sp. 3(2025) (assembly GCF_052665395.1). NCBI lineage: Bacteria > Pseudomonadati > Pseudomonadota > Gammaproteobacteria > Lysobacterales > Lysobacteraceae > Stenotrophomonas > Stenotrophomonas sp. 3(2025). Next base: position 212,158 of record NZ_JBQOIF010000001.1, read on the forward strand.
ACCGCCCACGGCCAGACCACCCAGCTGCAGTGTTCCCATCGGCGCCCACACCGCACCGCCCTGCTGCACGGTAGCGGCCACCAGCCGCAGCGAACCGAACGCCGATGCAGGGACACCCGATGCTGTGCCGTTGCCCTGGATGCGCAGCACCGCATCCGGGTTCGCCCAGTAGTCGACGGTGTCCACGGTCTGCGCCGATGCACCCGCCACCACCCGGCCCACCGCCCCGAACGTCGGATACAGGCGCGCGGCGGTCAGGTCGATCGAGCCCGGTGCCAGCAGCGAACTGACCGCCGCGTTGCTGGCGATGCTGGAAAGAAGGCGCACATCGCTGCGGCTGTTCAACGAGAGATGGTCGAAACTGGGCAGCCAGGTGACATCGCGAAGATCGATGAGATCGCCGTTGACCGCCAGCGCATGATCGCCCGCGGTATCTGACACCGCACCCTGGGGGAACTGCAGGCTCTCGCCCGACAGCTGCTGCCAGCGCGCCTGCGCAAGGCGCACATACGGGGCCGACAGCGATATCGCGCTGGAGGTGCTCGCGCCTGCGGCCACGCCCAGGCTGGACTGCCCCTGCCCATGGATGCGCAGGGACCCGGCCATGCGCAGGTCGACATTGCCAAGCGTGCGGATGTCGCCGAAGACCGACAGATTGTCGAATTCGCCGGCCTGGATCTGCTGCACCGACAGTGCGGCGTGCCCATAGTCCAGCCGCGCTGGCAGCGACGTCTCGGCCGCAGTCTGCTGGCTGAGCGTGATCGCCCGTTCGCGCAGCACCTCCTCGGTTGCTCCGCGTGCATGCACGCTGCCGCCGAAGGCGAGGCCCAGCGTTCCACCACGCGCCCCACTGCCACCGGCCGCCGCATCCATCGCCCCTTGCAGGTACAGCGCATTGGCCGAACGCAGCACTATCTGCCCCCCGTCGCTGTCGACCCGGGTACGGCCCTGGCCGTCGATGTCCAGCTCGGCCGAAGCGCCGCGTGCGTCCAGGCGCGCGCCCCGCTCGACCACGATGAAGGCTTCCGGCGGCCGGTTGTCGACGAAAGCCGACGTCTCCCAGTCGAGGGCGCCACCGATCTCGATGCGCCCACCCGTCCGCACCTGGCCGCGCAGGCGGCCAGCGCCGTCGACCATCGACACCGAATCGGCGCTGGCGTCCAGTACCGCACCGTCATCGATCCGCCAGGTGCGCTCGCTGCGCTGGCCGGCGTACAGCGCCGTATCCGGGCGCACATCGTCGATGCTGATGCGGCCGCCTCGGGCCTGCAGCGTCCCCTCCACGTCGATGTTGCCCGCACCGAGCAGGGTGATCGCCTGGCCCGGATCGACGGCGACCCGTGCATCGCGGCCCACCCGAAGGTCGCCGCCCACGCTGTTGCGGTCCGAGCGCAGGGTGATACTGGCCCCGCTGCGCTGCCGGATGCGCCCACTCTGCGGATCGGCGGCATACAACGGTGCCAACCACGGCTGCAGCGCGGAGGCACGATCCCGCGCCGTGCGTGCGTCTTCAGCCAGGCGCAGGCCCGGCATGCGCGCGACCAGCTGGGTACCGTCGGCGACCTCCAGGCCCTGGTGCGCGTTGATGTCGTACTGCGCGAAACCACTGCCGAACAAGGCGGTGTCAAGCTGCAGCACCGTCACGTCCTGCTCCGCTGCGCCGACGACCGCCTTGCCTCCGGTACCCAGCGCGAACGTGCCGCCGCCCTCGCCACGTCCGCTGATATGGCTGCCTTCACCCAATTGCACGCGACCACTGCCGTCGGTAGCCACCTCGGCAGTGTTGGCCTGCAGGCTCACGCCTCCGCCCTTGCCGATGCGGCCCTTGCCCTGCATGTCCAGCGCAGCACCGGCGTCGACATCGATGGCCACCCGGCTGCCCACAGTGACGTCATGGCTGCTCTGCAGGCGCAGGCTGCCACCGTCGGTCCACGCACGGCCACTGTCCTGCCCGGCACCGAACGCCGCATTGCTCCAGCCACCGGCAAGATCGATGCGGGTATCGTCGGCGATGGCGACGCTGGCGCGGCCATCGCGCAGCAGCGCTGTCGGCCGCCCGAGCACGTCCAGCAGGTTGCCCGCCTGCAGCTGGCCACCGACGATGCGGATGTCACCGGCCACGTTCACCGTGCTGCCGATCAGGTTGAGCGCGCCGCCCGCCTGCAGCGCCAGCGGTGCGTCGACCGCGACGCTGCCTGCGCTGGCGAGGTCCATGGAGCCCCACTGCTGCGCGTTGACCAGTCCGGCATCCAGCCAGACCGTGTTGCGCCGCTCACTGGCGATCGGCGACTGCAGCGACAAACCCGCTGTCGCTGTCGTTGCGCCGCGAACACGCACGTCCGAGTCGAACACGCCGTTGCGACCCTGGGCGTCATAGCGCCCCAGATACAGCCCGGCGTTGCGCGCCACTGCCGTCTGCGCCTGCGCATAGCCTTCCAACGCAGCATCCGGCCGTCGCCCCTGCTGCGCGCCCTGGAAGGTGGTGGTCTCCACCTGGCCGTCCAGCACCGCGGTCGGTGCGGACACTACAAGGCGCCCGGCGTCGCGGCCGACGGTATAACCGTTGTCAGTCCGCTGCGCGGCGAAAACGATGGGATTGCGGAACGCCTCGGTGACACCCCAGCGCTCCTGCTTCACCTCGTAGCCCTTGTACAGACCATCGAACAGCATCTCCGCCGGCGCGTCGTCCAGCCGATATACCTGCCCATCGATGCCGCGCAACCAGCTCTGCTGTATCGCCCCACTCTGCACATCCAGGCTACCGCCTGCCAGATTGACCCGCGAGCCTGCGGCCGCGACCACCTCGCTGCCGCCCAGCAACACGGTGCCGCCCTGCGCAGCCCATTCGCTGATGGAGTGGCCCTGGTTGTCCAGATAGCCGCCCACCTCCAGCAGGCCCCCGGCGGCATACCAGCGATCGCCTTCGTGGCCGCCGGTGCCCGCCGGCACGTGGATCAGCTGCCGACGGTCGATCCATACTTCGCTGCTGGTCAGCTTGCCGCTGTCGCGGTTGTCGGGCGAATCGCGCAGTTCATTGCCCTGCACCTTCACCTGTACGTTGTTGCTTTCCATCGCCACATGCACACCTACCGCGCCGGAGACATCCACACGCGCGCCGTTGTCCAGCTGGCTGCGGCGACCGGCATCGGCGATCACCTGGCCGCCGGTAGCTACCGTCAGCGAGCTGCCCTGGAAATGGATGTCGCCCCCGGAAACGATCTCCACCCGCGACTGGTCGCGCCGATCGCCGTGCAGGGACAGATTGTCGAAGGTCGTCGTCCGCGACGCTGCACGAAGCGCATCCTGTTCGGCCGACTCCTTCAGCAGTGCATCGCGCTGGGTATCCAGTGCGCGGGCCTTGCCATCGTCTTCGATCAGCACCGCTGTGGTCGAGCCTTCGGCCAAGGTGACCTTGGCCCGGGTGTCACTGGCCGAGGCCAGCAGGTGCACGGTACCGCGTTGGCCCAGCGTGGTGCTGGCCACGGCCACACCGGCCTGCTCGACGCTGCGTCCGGCCAGGGTGATGTCGCCCTCGCGGGCCAGCAGCAGGCCAGTATTGCGGACGCTGCCGGCACTGCTGTCGTTGACCAGGCGCGGCGCGATTTCGTTGCCGCGTGTGGTCGAAGCGGTATTGGCCGCAGTACCCACGCCACGGCGGATCACGAAGCTGTCGCCGGCCGCCAGCTGGACCTGGCCCTTGCGCGTCTCGATCTGGCCAGCATTCTCCACACTGTGGCCGGCCAGCAACACATAGCCGCCGCCACGCGTTGCGCTGGTTGGTTCATGCGTGGTGATGCGCGCGCCGCGCTCAACCATGACCTTGCCCACTGCATCGGTGAGGGCCGAGGTGTTCGTGTCGGCGCTGTACAGGCCGTTGTCACGGAACTGCGCGTCGCTGATGCGTGCGGCAGCAGCAACCAGGTTGCGGACGTTGACCTGGCTGTTGTTGCCGAACACCACGCCGTTGCGGTTGGCAACGAACACCGTGCCGTTGGCCTTCAGCTGGCCCAGGATCTGGCTGGGCCGCGCGCTGGGATCGTTGACCCGGTTCAACACCGCCCAGTCGGGGTTCTGCAGGAAGTTCAGGGTGGTGTTGCCACCGATGTTGAAGGTTTCCCAGTTCAGGATCGCCTGGTCAGCCGTCTGCTCGATGCTGACCTGTACGCGGCCATCGCTGCCCTGCAACTGGATCGCCTCGCGCGCATTCACCCAGCCGCGCGTCAGGGGGTTCTCGTCGACCTTTAGTCCATCCTTGCCCAATCCATCGGCCACCACGAAGCCGGCCTCGCGACGCGACTGCCGGGCCTGTTCCTGCATGCGTTGCTGCAGGGCGATCGCCTGCGCCGCAGTACCCAGGTTGTCGATCGACTGCTGCAGCTTCTGCCGCGCCGCGTCCTGCTGCTGCGCGGGCAACTGGAACTGGATGGGCACGCCATTGGGCATGCGCCCGCTCTGTGCGGCCGCACCCTGCGCCGCGCCGCGGTCGGCGAACCAGCCCGGGCTGAATGCCTGCTGCGCGTGGCTGGCGGGGGCAGCCAGGGTTCCCAATGCCACCGCGATGGCCCAGGCCATCGGGTGCTTGCGGCGCATCGGCGCAGCCGAATGAACAGCGGACGTGTGCGGGAGCGACATCGGAACCTCTTCAACCTGGTGGGCCGCAGCTGCGGCAGCGAGCGGGAGGCACGCGCAACGCGTGCCCTGCCACTGATAGACGGTTCCCGTGACATGAAGCCGACAGCAATGCGCTGCACCGACCCGCACCTTCGCCGAAAAAGTGACGCCGGCCCAAGGGGCCGGCGTCGGTCAACACAGATTGCAAGCAACGGGCGCGATTACAGCGGACGGCCGATGCCAGCGCAGGTGCTCGGGTTGTTCAGGCCGGCGGCGTTGCCGGCGAGCACGAAGCGGTTGCGGATCGCATCGCGCCAAGCCTTGGTCAGCGGGATGAAGCCGTGGTCAGTGATCGCCGTGGCATGGGCCACCAGCGCCGGGGTGGCGGTGTAGTCAGTGGCGTAGTGGCGCATCAGGAAGCCACGCAGGCTGTTGGCGACGGTCGAATCCTTGTAGCACTGGCCGATGACCAGGTTGGTGTAGCCGGCGATCGGATAGCCAGCCGAGGGATTGCCGAACACCGGCACCCAGTTGGCCGGGTTCTCGGCCGCGGTGCCGGTCGGCGGCGCGACGGTTTCCAGGGTGGCCTGCACGCTCACCTGGTCCGGCGAGAAGCCCTTGACCTTTGCAACCTTGGTGGCATCGGTCAGGCTCGGGATCACGTCCGGACCCACATAGCCGATGCGGCCGGCCTGCGCGTACACGGCGTTGTACAGCGAGCTGCCACCGGTGGCCGGGGCGGCCACAAGGAAAGCCGGCAGGTTGTTGTTGGCATCACGCTTGTACAGATCGGCAAAGGTCGACTTGATGGCGAACTTGCCATCGACCAGGTTCGAGGTGGCCGCCACTTCCGGTGCACAGGCGGCGGTCAGGAAGCGGGTGAACATCTCGCTGGTGCCGCTGCTTTCCGGACGGTAGACCACCTGGATCGGGCCACTACGGTTGGCATCGATGGTCGACCAGTCAGTGATCGCACCGGAGAACACACCGCAGATCTGTGCCACGCTCAGGTCAACCGCCGCGCCGGCCTTGTTGAACGGAATGGTCACCGAGGTAGCCACCGACGGCACCTGGATCAGGTTGCCATAGCGGTTGGCATTGCTGGTCTGGTTGTAGTTGGTGGTGTAGGTGCTCAGTTCGGTCGAGCTCAACACCGAGTCACTGCCGGCAAAGTGCACGGTGCCGGTGGTCGCGAACAGCGCCGAGTTGTTTTCCAGGAAGGCCTTCTTGCCGGTGCCCGAACCGGTCACGGCGTAGCTGAAGTTGCTCGGCAGGATGCTGTCGGCCTGGCCCTTGTAGAGGTCGGCCGGCAGCGAAGCGCCACCACCGGTAACGGTCTGCGCCGAAGCGGCACCGGCAGTGGCGAGCAGCGCGGCAGCAACCAGCGCGGCCAGGGTCTTGTACTTGGTCATGATCTTCTCCTGAAGGGTTTACTGCGAAGGTGAAACACCAAGGGAGGAACGGTCACTACACGCCTGCTGCCGCCGAGGGCCTCCCAGCCCACTCTGCGGCGACAGGGACATGCTGGCCGTCGCCGATGACAGGCCGCTTAAGAAACCTGTGGAAGATCGAGAAAAGGTGTGGAGGATTGTGTGGAGAATCGAAAGCCTGCCGCGCTGCGCGCTCGCCGGGCATGGACCGTCGCTACCCGTGATGCGCTTCGCGCATCACTGCACCAGCTGGTTCATTTCCATGATCGGCATCAGCACGGCCAGCACGATGGTCAGCACCACGCCCCCCATCACCAGGATCATCGTGGGCTCCAGCAATGCAGTGAGTGCCATCGCGCGGCGTTCGATTTCGCGCGAGATGGTCTGTGCAGCGCGGTCGAGCAACGGCGCCAATGAACCGGTCTTCTCGCCGCTGGCCACCAGATGCACCAGGATCGGCGGATACACTTTCTGCACCTTCAGTGCAGCGCCAAGCGAAGTACCTTCGCGCACGCGTGCGGCCACATCATCGGCACAGCGCGCCAGCAGCGCATTGCCCAGTGTCTGTCGTGCGGCGTCCAGGGCGCGCAGCAAGGGCACGCCGGCATCAAGCAGGATCGCCAACGTCGATGCGAAGCGTGCACTGTTCACGCCCAGCACGAAACGGCCCACCATCGGTACGCGCAGCAGCAGGCTGTCCCAGCGCAGGCGCAGCTCCGGCCGCCGCAGGGCCAGCCGCCAGCCGACCACCAGCGCGCCGATACCGATCCCCGTCCATACGCCCCACGCGCGCACGAAAGCACTGGCCGCCAGCATCACCTGGGTCAGCATCGGCAACGTCTGCCGCGCCTGCACGAACGCTGTCACCACCTGGGGTACCACGTAGCTGAGCAGGAAGATCACGATCGCCACCGACACCAGGCTGATCGCCGCCGGGTAGATGAAGGCCGTCAGCACCTTGGCCTGCAGTGCATTGCGTTCTTCGATGTAGTCGGCCAGGCGCTCCATCACCCGCGCCAGATCGCCGGAATCTTCGCCCGCACCCACCAGGGCACGATAGATCGCGGGAAAGTCGCGCGGCCGCGCCGCCAGCGCCACGGTCAACCGTTGGCCGGCGCGTACATCGGCACGCACCGCAGTGAGTGCCTGCGCAACGTGCGGGCGTTCGGCCTGCTCGATCACGGCGCTCAATGCGCTTTCCAGCGGCAGGCTGGCGGCCAGCAGGCTGGCAAGTTGCCGCGTGGCCCAGGCCAGTTCGCTGGCCGACAGCCTGCGCGTGCCCCAGCCACTGCCAGCACTGCGTGCGGCTGATACCTGTACCGGTGTCAGCCCACGCCCGCGCAGTTGCTGGCGCACGCCGCGCGCGTTGTCGGCGTCCAGCTGTCCCTTCTCGATGCGCCCCTGCGCGTTGGCGGCCTGGTAGTCGAACAGTGCCATGCGCGCCTCAGTCGTCGCCGGTCACGCGCAGGATCTCCTCCAGCGTAGTCACCCCGCTGTCGACCCAGCGCTGCCCGTCCTGGCGCAGGGTGCGCATGCCGGCGCGCCGCGCGGCCTCGCGCAGCGCAGGTTCGCCCTGCCCTTCATGGATCAGTGCCCGCACGCGCTCATCCACCACGAACAGTTCGTGGATACCGGTGCGCCCGCGGTAGCCGCTGTTCGCACAGGCGGGGCAGCCTACGGCCCGCCACACGGTGCGGCCCTCGGCATCCACTTCGGCACGCCGGCACTGCAGGCACAGCCTGCGCACCAGCCGCTGCGCCAGCACGCCACGCAACGATGAGGCCAGCAGGAAAGGTTCCACGCCCATGTCCGCCAGTCGGGTCACCGCCGAAATCGCATCGTTGGTATGCAGCGATGCCAGCACGCCGTGACCGGTCAGCGACGACTGCACCGCGATCTGCGCCGTTTCCAGGTCACGGATCTCGCCGATCATGATGGTGTCCGGATCCTGGCGCAGGATCGCGCGCAATGCGGTGCCGAAACTCATGCCGATGCGCGCGTTGACCTGGATCTGGCCGATACCGGCAAAGTCGTACTCCACCGGGTCTTCCACCGTGAGGATGTTGCTGGTGCTGCTGTCGAGCTGCCCCAGTGCCGCATACAGCGATGTGGTCTTGCCACTGCCGGTGGGCCCAGTCACCAGCACGATGCCATGCGGCTGCCGGATCAACCCGGTGAAGGTGGCCAGCGTATCGTCGGCCATGCCGAGGCGTTGCAGCTGCAGCCGCCCGGCATCCTTTTCCAGCAGGCGCAGCACCGCTCGTTCGCCGTGCCCGGTGGGCACGGTGGAGACGCGGATATCCAGCGGCCGGCCCCCCACTCGGATCGCAATGCGCCCATCCTGCGGCAGGCGCTTCTCGGCGATATCCAGGTGGGCCATGATCTTGATGCGCGAGACCAGCGCCGCGTGCAACGCACGTCGTGGCTGCACCATGTCACGCAGGGTGCCATCGACGCGGTAGCGCACCACCGAATGGGTTTCGAAAGGTTCGATGTGCAGATCGCTTGCACCGTCACGCGCGGCCTGTGCAAGCAGGGCGTTGATCATGCGGATCACCGGCGCGTCGTCCTGTGCATCAAGCAGATCGGTCACCTCGGGCATGTCCTGCATCAGCCGGTCGAGATCGACTTCACTTTCGGCCGCGCCCACCACCGCAGCGGCATCGCCACCGTCACGATACTGCTCGCCCAACCGCTGCTGCCAGGCCGCCGCATCCAGCACCTGGAACGGCAGCGGCCCGTGCCGGCGCCGCAGTTCGGCCACCGCCCAGGCGGCGGTCTCGGCAGTTCCCAGCAGGACCGGCGCGCCGCCTGCTTCGGCCAGCATCACCCCGTGGCTGCGCACCCAGGCATACGGCAGCGCTGGCGGCGGCGTGGCCATGCTCATGGGCCGATGACCAGTTCCGGGGTGTAGCCCAGCCCGCGCAGCTGCTGCAGCGCCGGGTCGAGCGTGGCCGGGTCGCGTGCCACCCGCACCCGCAGTCGCTGTCCGGTTTCGCCCGGCGTGGTTTCGGCATAGGCCTGCAGGCCAAGCGCGCGCACCTGTGCCACGGCCTGCGTGGCACGTGCTGCATCCAGCCCCTGCGCGAACTGCACCACCTGCACAGTGCTCTCGCTGGCTGGATACAACGCCGCAAGGCTGCCGTTCTGCGGCGGCTGGCCCTGGCCATCGCGTGCATTGCCCTGGCCCAGCACCGACAGGTCCTGCGGCGGAAGCTGCGGTGCCGACACCGCCGGCAACGCCCAGCTCTGTACCGGCTGCGCGGCGGCCTGTGCATTGCGCATGTAGTCGTAGCGGTCGCGCGTCAGGCGCTGCCCGGCGGCCGGGTCGCGCACCACGTGCGGGCGCAGGAACACCATCAGGTTGGTCTTGGCCCGCTTGCGCGTATCGCTGCGGAACAGCGCGCCCAGCACCGGGATCTTTCCCAGCCCCGGAACAGCATCGCGGCCATGGCTGACGCTGTCTTCCAGCAGACCGCCCAGCACCATGATCTGGCCGTCATCAAGCAGCACGCTGGTATCCAGCGCCCGCTTGTTGGTGATGATGCCGGCGCTGCCCGAGCTCTGCGCATCGATGCTGCTGACTTCCTGGTAGATGTCCAGCTTCACCGTGCCGCCCTCGGAAATCTGCGGGCGCACCCGCAGCTTCAGGCCCACGTCCTCGCGTTCGATGGTCTGGAACGGGTTGTTGCTGCCACCGCCGCCATCGGTCACATAGCGGCCACTGACGAAGGGCACGGTCTGCCCGACCATGATGCTGGCCGCCTCGTTGTCCAGCGTCATCAGGTTTGGCGTGGAGAGGATGTTGGCGCCGCCTTTGCTCTGCAGTGCGTTGGCCAGCGCCTTCATGTTGAGGATCTGGCCGACGCCGGGCAGGTTGATCGTGCCGTCGATCACGCCGATGTTCAGCCCGTCTTTCGGCAGCACGTCGAGCGTGGTGCGCGCGGTGGTGTTCAGCCCACTGCCGCCGGTGGTGCCGCCGAAGTGGGTGCCACCGAAGGTGCGACCGTTGCCCAGCATCCATTGCACGCCCAGTTCGGCGGCATCGGTCTGGTTGACCTCCACGATCAGGCTCTCCACCAGCACCTGCGCCCGACGCTGGTCCAGCTGGTCGATCACCCGCCGCAGGTTGCGGTACACCGGCTCCGGGGCAGAGATCAGCAAGGTGTTGGTGGCGATGTCGGCCTGCACCGAAATGCCGTTCTGGCTGAAGCCGGTGCTGCCGGCATCGATCGGTTCGCGACGGCCGGGATCAAGCCGCGGCGATTCCAGCGCATTGCCTTTGCTCTTGCCCTGCGCAGGCTGCGCCGGTGTGCTGGCATTGCGGCTGGTTTCGCCCGGCAATGCAGTGATGCCGTCGCTGCTGCCCATTGCCGGCGCATCGCTCTGCCCTGCCACCACGCCCCGCAGCACGCCGGCCAGCTGGGTGGCCTGGGCGTTGCGCAGGTACACCACGTGCAGGTTGCCGGACTCGTCCTGGGCCTTGTCCAGCTTCTCCACCAGCTGCCGCGCCAGGCGTGTGCGGCCCGGGCTGCTGGAACGCAGCAGCACGCTGTTGCTGCGCGGGTCGGCCATCACCACCACCTTCTGCGCCGGCTCCGCGCCCTGCGCGTCCAGCAGCGGTGCGACCATCGCCGCCACGTCCACGGCAATGCCCTGCTGCAGCTTCACCACGTCGGTGTCCATGCCGGCCGGTGTATCCACGCTGGCGATGACCCGCGCGATGCGCTCGAGATTGTCGGCGTAGTCGGTGATGACCAGCGTGTTGTTGCCGGGGTTGGCGGTGATCGGATTGTCCGCGGTGATCATCGGCCGCAGCACCGCCACCAGTGCCGCGGCACTCTCGTAGCGCAGGGCAAACGTGCGCGTGGCTATCTCGCCGCCCGCGCCACCGGCGCCAACGCGGCCGCCCAGCAGCTTGGCATCGGCCTGCGGCACCACCCGGCTGACGCCCCCGCTTTCGACCACGGCAAAACCGCGCATGCGCAATGCACCCAGCAGCAGCTGGTAAGCCTGCACGCGGCTGACCGGCCCATCGGAGACCACGGTCATCTTGCCGCTCACCCGGGGGTCGACCAGGAACTGACGGCCGGTGAAGCGTGCCGCCATGCGCAGCACCCCACCGATGTCGGTGTCCACCAGGTTCAGCTGCACCGGTTCGCCATTGGCGTCCTGCGCCTGCACCGGCGCCGGAAGATGGGCCAGGCCCACCACCAGTGCCAATGCCGCGCTGCAGCCCAGGCTGCGCATCGCCTTCATGGATGGCCACCGCCCTGGGCGGCCATCACGATGTTTCCGGAAATCCGTGCCGCCGGCATGTTCGCGTCCCCTGTGCGTTGCAGTTGCAGTTGCTGCAGTTCGATGGCCGGATCGGCCAGCAGAGGCAGCAGCCAGTTCCAGAGCGCATCGGCGGGCACACTGCGTACCTGCAGGTGCCAGCGCCCGTCGCGCGTTTCGATATGCAGGCTGCCGGCCAGGCCGGCAGCGGTGATCTGTTGGCGCAGCCCGGCAAGTGTCGGCCGCCCGCCTTGCGCCTGCCGCTGTTGTTCACGGGCGCGCAGCAGCGGTGCAAGTGCTGCCGCCTGCGCCTGCAGCCGTGGAAGCTCAGCCTGCCAATGGCTGCGCTGCTTAAGCAGCGGCTGCAGCCAGCCCAGCCACAGTGCGGCCGCCGCTATCGCCGCAGCCATCAACAGCAGCATCGCGCGCTCGCGCGCCGCCAGCCGCTGCCAACGCTGCGTCAGCCCGCGCATGACGCCCGCCGGCCGTAGTTCCGGTGTGGTCACGGCGCAGTCCCGCTGCTGATCCGCAAGCGGCCACCGGCTTCGTGCGCAAGCTGCAACCCTTGTGCCTGCATCGCCTGCTGCCAGCGCTCCAGCCGTTGCGCGTCCTCGGCCAACACCTGCGCGTCAGCGTCCAGTTCCAATTCCATCTGGCCCGGTTGATAGCGCAGGCTGCGAACCTGGCCAGCCAACTCGGGGATGGCCTGCAGCACGCTGGCAACCTGCTGCTGCACGGCGGGAAGTGCCCGTGGCACTGCCGGCACCGCCAGTGCCCGCCGCGCCTGCACCACCGGATCGACCACATCGTCGATCTCGGGGAAGTGCGTGCTGAACTGCCGCGCCATGTCATGCTGCAGGGCTTCACCCTCGCTGTGCCAGCGCGACACCTGCAGTTGCAGGCCCAGCGCAGCCAGCACTGCCGCCGCCAGCGCAAGACCGATGGCCAGGCGTGGCGCACCTGCACCCGAGGCCGGCAACGGCAGTGACCAGCCAGGCAGCGGACCGCTGCACTGCACCGCCTGCGTCAGCACGCTGGCCGGCAGACGCTCGGCCCAAGCGGGCGGCACGGCATCGATCCACTGCACTGCCTGCACCCCGGCCTGCTGCAAGCGCACGGCCAGCACCTGCATCACAGAGGCCAGGTCACGCCCACCGCACCACTGCACGAAGCCACGATCACGGCCACAGCGGACCAGTACCTGCTCACCACACAGCTGCAGGGTGGCCTGCCCGACCGCCCACGGCAGCAGCAAGGGCGTTGGGTGCAGCGCCTGCAACTGCAGCCCGCACTCCTGCAGCTGCTGCTGTACGCGCGCAATCGCCTGCAGGCCAAGCCACGCCACCGCCACCGTGCCATCGGCCGCCTGGGTGCCATGGCCCAGCGCCACCTCCTGCAGATCATCCAGCAGCATCGCTTCCACTTCACCCTGCAGGGCCGCCTGCAGGCGTCGCCCGGGCAGCGGCGGCAGCTGCAGCTCAAGCAGGATCAGGTCCTGCGGGTCAAGGCTCGCATGCACCCTCGCCTGCGGAAAGCGCTGGCCCAGCGTCGACAGAGGGTCGCTGCCCGTGGCCAGCACGCGGTCCTTGTGCAGCTGCGCCCACTCAACCGCGCTGTCCCCATCCAATCGTTCCAGCGCCGGCAGGCGCACTCTCAGCTGCAGGCTCATGCACCGATCCTTGTCCATACCCGTTGCACACGCACGCTGTCGTCACGGTACTCGCGCCAGATCAATGCGCGGAAATCCACCGATGCGCCGTCTGCCTGTACCTGCCCTACCGCCAGGAACCACTCGCTGTGGATACCCAGCGGCATCAGCGCCATCTGTTCGTTGCTCAGCTGCAGCCGGTTGGCGATGTCACCGCGGTTGAGCAGCCAGTGGCCACGATCGCGCTCGCCCAGCAGCGCCTGCAGGCGCCCGGCATCCACCCCCGGTGCAACCGCCTGCAGTACGGCGATATCACCTGTATTGGCGTTGACCAGGGTCTGCGCTGGCAGCACCACCGTACGCCGCGCCAGTGCCTGTATCGCCACCGGATCGGCGCCTGCCAGCACCTGCTCGATCAGCGACTCACGTGGCAACGGTGCACGCGCCTGCCGATCGCCATCGCGCAGGCGCGACTGGACCTGCGTTGCGGCGCTGGCACAGGCCGCGCGGGGCAGCCCCTGCCCCACACACAGCGAGGTGAACGCACGCAGTGCCTCTGCGGCAGGCTGGCCGTCAGCCAGCAGCGTGCGCAGGTTGAACCTCGACTGCGCGTCCACCAGCTGCAGGTGCACCGGCAGTGGCGCCTGCAGCTGCACCGGCCGCGCCCAGCGTCCACTGCCAACGGTAGTCAACTGCTCGCGCGCGTCGTCACGCAGCTGCTGCGCCGCGCGCTCCAGCGTGGCGTCCACCGCCATGCGTACCTGCATGCGCAGCTGGTCGCTGCGTACCGCACGCAGCTGTACGGCCTGCCGGGTCAGCAGCGCAGTGGCGATCACCGCCACCAGTGCCACCACCAGCATCGCCACGATCACCGCCATGCCCTGCTGGCGGGCAATCGTACCTGGAATGTTCCGGCGTGCCATTGTCCGGCCTCACAACTGCCAGGAACCGATGTCCGCGTTGCCAGCCTCACCGCCGGGCTTGCTGTCGGCCCCCAGCGAGAACACATCGATATCGCCGTGCGTGCCGGGATTCTGGTACTGGTAAGGGTGCCCCCACGGGTCATCCGGCAGGCGGTCGAGGTAAGGCGTGACCGGCATCGCGCCGCTGCCCTGCGGCGGTTTCAGCAGCGCCTGCAGCCCCTGCCCGGCACTGGGGTAACGCCCATTGTCCAGCCGGTACAGCTTCATGGCCTGCATCAGTGCGGCGATGTCCTGGCGTGCCGCCACCACGCGGGCCTGGTCAGGGCGATCCATCAGCCGGGGCACGATCAGTGCAGCCAGAATGCCGATGATGACCACCACCACCATGATCTCGATCAGGCTGAAGCCCTGCTGCCGAGCCCTGCGACCACCCATCTGCGTTGCCATTGTTCCGCCCTCATCATCCTGGAAGAGACCGCCGCCCCATGGTCAGCGGCGCATGTGTCAGTACGATAAACATCCTGCGGAAATCGGCCGTTCCTGCAGCCGATCACCCACACCGCGCGCATTCGCCACGCAGGCAGCGTCCAGCAGCGACGACGGAACGCGCGCAAGCGTTTCCTCCACGCAGTGCTGCAGCAGTGGCGCGGCACACGCCTGCAGCAGGCGCATGCACTGCAGGGGCGACCAGGCCATGCCATGATCGAAGCCGATGAATTGCCGGTACACCTGGTGATAGCGCAGATCGTCGTGCAGGCGCTGCACGCTGCCAGGGGCGCACAGTGCGATCAGCAGCACCGCACGCTGCACCATGCGCACCTCCGCGCTCTCCTGCGCAAGCGTGGCCAGGGCCGCTTCAGGCCACGGTTGCAGGCATGCGTCCAGCGCCTGCCGCAGCAGCATCAACGGATGGCCGCTGACATCCAGCGCTGACCACCTTGCCGCATCGGCCCAGGCATCGCTGGACAGCATCCACACCCACGGCTGCCCATAGCGCTGCACATTCACTGGCGCATGCCGTGCCTGCTCCAACGACTGGCTCAGGTGGCGGTCCAGCTCCAGCATGCTGATCCTGCGACTGTCGTTCATCGGCGTCGCCTGCGCTCCGCGACGCGGGAGCGTCGTACTCTGCAGAAGACGTCAGCAAGGCAGCCGAAGCGACAGCACGAATGCGATGTTGAGCAGTGCGTGGCAGCATCGCGGGAATGTCACCGCAACGTCATCCGCCTGCAGGCTTGCAGGTCCAGGCGCGGCGCCTCTCCGCCACACCGCCGGGCCAGCACGACAACGTCGCTGCGCTGCGCGAATGCCGCCAGCGCATGCATTGCGTCCGCGTCATCCAGCAGCGCCGCCGTCGTCGCCTGCAGCAGTGGCAGCTGCCATCCCTCCATCTGTGCATCGCTGGCGGCCACGAACCAGTGCCACAACCGGTGGTAGCGCACGTGATCGTGAAGTGCCGCCAGACCCTCGATGCCGTGCATGGCCATCAGCAACAAGGCACGTGCCAGTGCAGCGGCAGGCAACATTCCCGATTCCGAAAGTGGCAGCGCCTGCCGCTGCAACCGCAGCAGCATCGCCAACGGATGGTCCTGTGGCTCGAACTCCAGCAGCACCGCCTGCTGCCGCCACTGCGGGTCGGACACCACGCATACCCACGGCGCGCCATAGCGGTGCACCATCAGCGGCCGCCGCTGGGTGGTTTCCAGCAGCGCCGACAGATTGCGGCGCAGATCCAACACACCGATGGTCTCGTTGCGCATCCTTGGCTTCTCCATGCATGCATCGGGCGTGCGCGTCGCGCGCAGCCAGGGTCTTACCCCAAGACGGCAATTCCACCGGGAAAGCGACGCAGGCCGAGTGACAGCGTCTGCCCGAGCTGCTCCAGTGCGGCATCCGGATCATCAATGCGGAAGCGACCACTGACCGGCGCCCGCGCCAATGCGGATTCGCCCAGCAGCACCTTGCCGCGCCGGTAGCGGTTGATCTCGGCCACCACCTCACGCAGTGGCGCGCGGCGGAATACCAGCATGCCTTCGGTCCAGGCGCTGACTTCGGCCGTCACGGCTTCGGCCACCACACCACTGAGGCGCTCGTCATACACCGTCTGCTGGCCGGCCTGCAGCTGCAGGCGACCTTGCGGATGCTCGATGCGCACGCTGCCGTGCAGGCAGGTCACGCGCACCTGGCCGTCGGTGTTGCGCACATCCAGGCGTGCTGCGCCCTCGTCGGCCACCAGGCAACCCGGCCCGGCGAACAGCGCCAGGCGCGCTCCCGCAGCGGCCTCAATCGCCGCCTGTCCCTGCACCAGCTCGAAGCCTTCACCCTGGGCATCACTGCGCCGGCGCAGGCTGCTCTGCGTATCCAGTTCGATCTTCAGGTGCGGCGTCGGCGCAATCTGCAGCCGCTCGCCGGTACCGGTATGGAAATCGGCGGTCATCGCCGTCACCGAAGGCCACAGGCCCAGTGGCGGGTGCAGCGCAGCCACCACGGCCAGGCTCGCAGGTGCCGCCACGGCCGCACCCAGGAATGCGCGCCGGCTCCAGCGTTGTGCCGGGGTTGCAGGCTGCGGCTGGCGCGCAGCGGCAGGCAGCTGCTCACCGGCCAGGCGTACCTGTTCCCATTGCCGTTTCGCGCGCGCAAAGGCGTGCCGATGGCCGGGATCGGCCTCGCACCATTGGCGGAATTTCCTGGCATCGGCCGCAGTGGCTTCGCCCGAGGTCAACCGTACCACCCACGCGTGGGCCTGGCGCTCCACGGCGTCGAGCGGGCGGTGCGGTTGATCGTCAGCGTCCATGAGGGCTCTTGCCGTCCCCGCACGCTGCGGGGTTCTGCTCGGCGTCAAAGTGTAGACGGATGCCGTGCCTCAGAACCGCACCTGCCGTCCCTGCCCGCTGCGTTCGGCCAGGTAATCCTGTGCGGCTTTCAGCTCACGCTGCACCAGCCGCAACGACACGCCCAGGTGCTCGGCCACATCGCGCTGCTGCAGGCCGTCCACGCGGATCGCCAGCAGTATCCGGCGGCGGCGCTCGGGCATCCGCTGCAGCAGGCCGACCATGTCTTCCAGCGCCATCTCCTGCTCGGCCGCCTGTGCCGGCCCCGGGCCGGGATCGGCCATGTCCATCAACGTATCCACTTCTTCCAGGCTCAGCAGGCGATGGTCGGCGCGCTGTCGGTCGATCACGGTGTTCATCGCCATGCGCAGCAGGTACGCGGCGGGGTTCTGTACCGGGTCCAGGCGATCGCGACGCGTGCTCAGGCGCATCCAGGTGTCCTGCAGCGCGTCGCCGGCCAGCTCTTCCGAGCCCAGCTTGCGCACCAGGCGGCGCTTCAGTTCGTCGTACGCGCCCAGCAGATGGTCCATCAGGTCCACCGCCCCAGCCGTGCTGTTGCTCATGTTCGATTCCTTGACGTCATGGTTGGGGCGGGCGCCGGCCACAGTCGTGGCCCGCGCTGGAAGGACGGATCTGCAGGGTCACCGGCTGCGGCAGCGCGGCAGCATCGGCGTCCAGTCGCAGCGCCTGCATCGTCTTCAGAAGACGCGCATTGCGGCGGGTGCTGCCGCTGCCGGCAAGCAGCTCGGGTTCCTGCACCTGGCCGTCGTTGGCAATGCGGAAGCGCAGCGTCGCCGCATAGGCGCCAGGCGCAAGGTCAGGGTCGCCACAGAACGCAGTGCGCAGCCGTTGCTGCAGGTCGCCGAAACGGCGACGCAGCCCAACGTCGCTGGCCACACCGGTCGCAGAGGCCTCGGCAGCGGCGCGTGCGGCGCGGCGCAGGACCACGCGCTGCGCGCCGATCAGCTCGGCCTCGACACCGGTATCCTGCAGCACCACCTGCAGCGCCTGCAGTGGCGGCAGGCTGGCCTGCAGCGGATGGCTGCTGCGTCCCGTGCCGAGGTCGCCGGGATACATCACCGACCAGCCGCTGACGACGCTGAAGCGCTCGACCGCCTGTTCCAGCGGCTGCGCGGGAATGTCATAGGCGCGGATGTCGTCCTGTGCGGCGGCAGCGAAGGCGAACAGCAACCCGGCGGCGGCCGCCACCCTCCAACGTCTGATCGCATGCTGTCCATTCAGCCCCCTGACGTAGAACACATGACCCTCGGCAGCGACATCAGCTGCAGCGGCGCAGCGCGGTGCGACCAGGCGGGTCGACCTGCGCACGGCCGGCAAGCGGGTCAAACCGTAGCGGCGTCACGTGTCATTGCGATGACGGCGGCGCGCAGGGGACGCGCCGGGCCGTTCAGACCGGCAGTTCAGTGGTCTGCTTGATCCGCTGCATGGGGATTTCGGTCTTGGTGTTCTGCACCCCGGCGATCCGGTTGAGGTGCTGTATCTGGAACTGCCGGTACGCATCAAGGTCGGCCACGGCCACCCGCAGCAGGAAGTCGCAGTCGCCCGCCATCAGATGGCATTCAAGCACTTCCGGGAAGGACTTGATGCTGTTGATGAAGTGGTTGGTGGTGTCTTCATCCTGGCCGCGCAGCCATACGCGGACGAACACCGTGAACCCACGCCCGATCCTGGCCGCGTTGAGCAGGGCCACGTAGCGATCGATGTAGCCGCCCTCTTCCAGCAGGCGGACCCGGCGCAGGCAGGCGGACGGCGACAGCCCCACCTGTCGCGAAAGCTCCAGGTTCTGCAGGCGACCATCGCGCTGCAGGGCGTCGAGGATGCGGCGATCCAGGTTGTCGAGCTGGTACTGCATGAAATTTCACCCATCAGGCCTATGACCGCATGATATTCCACATTCCGTCGACTCAATGGCATCAACGCAACCCGATTTCGTGATCGGACCGTTAGCATGGGCCACCCGCACCCGTTGTTGATCCATGGACGCACGAACCACCCTGCCCCTGCCTGATCCCGCGTGCGACACCGCACCGCGCGCCGAATTCCTGCGCGGCCTGCGCGCCGCCGTGCCGGTGATGATCGGCTTCATTCCTTTCGCCCTGGTGCTCGGTGCCCAAGCCGCCCAGAAGGGCCTGTCGGCGCTGGAAGTGCCGCTGATGACCGGCCTCAACTTTGCCGGTGGGTCTGAATTCGCCGCGGTCGAACTGTGGACTTCGCCGCCACACATCGCGCTGATCGTAGCGATCACCGCGCTGGTCAACAGCCGCCACCTGTTGATGGGTGCCAGCCTGGCGCCGTTGCTGCAGCACCTGCCGCGCCGTCGCGTGCTGCCGGCGCTGTTCTTCATGTGCGATGAAAGCTGGGCACTGGGCGTGGCCGATGCGCGCCGTCGCGCACTGGGCTTCAGCCTGTCCTACTACCTTGGCGTGTCGGCCGGCCTGTACACCGTGTGGGTACTGTGCACCGCGCTGGGCGCGATCGTCGGCCCACTGCTCGGTGACATCCACGCCTATGGCTTCGACATGGCCTTCCCCGCCGTGTTCCTGGTGTTGCTGCGTGGCATGTGGCAAGGCATGCGCGCCGCCCGGCCATGGCTGGTCAGCCTGGTGGTGGCAGCGGGCACCTACCTGCTGGTGCCCGGCGCCTGGTACGTCGCCAGCGGCGCGCTGGCCGGTCTGGCCGCTGCGTGGCTGCTGGCCGAGGACGCCGCATGATCTTCAACGGCCTGATCCACTGGACCTCGGTGCTGACCATCATCCTGATGGCCGCCGCCACCTATCTCACCCGCATCATCGGTTTCCTCGCGCTGCGCAACCGCACCCTGGGCAAGCGCGCGGTGACGGTGATGGAAGCCGCCCCGGGCTGCGTGCTGATCTCGGTGATCGCTCCGGACTTCGTGGCCGACAAGCCGGCCGACCTGGCTGCACTGGCGATCACGTTGCTTGCGGCCACACGGCTGTCGATGCTGCCGACGGTGCTGATCGGCGTGGTATCGGCGGCTGTGCTGCGGTATGTGATGGGGTGAGCGCCAGAGGACAACCGGCGCCGACCGTCGGCTTCCCTATGCAACACGTCTGATTGTGCGTGCGCCGGGGCGTCTGCAAGGATGCATCCACCGCCTTGGAAGGGTGATCTCCTGTAGATGGAATCCTGGTTGCGGCACGCCACGGGCGCAGCAGCGCTGCTGCTCTGCGCCAGTGCGTGCAATACCCTCGATATTCCCACGCGCGATAGTGTCGGCGCGGACGGAGGGTTTGCCACGCGCCTGCGCGGAGCGCCCTCGCAGCTGAGCGTTGGCACCGCATCGGTACTGCGCGGCCAGGAGAGTTCCGAGCAGACGACACACTCGCTCACTTGCCAATGGGAAACAATCGACGTGATGGTGCGCTGGGTTGAACCCAGCCTATCCACTGACCAGGCAGTGAATCTATGCACTGCCGCCGCGCACGCCGCGAGACAACCGCTCCATGCCGCAGGCCTGAACGATACACCGGTCCGTTACCAGGTCACGATCGTCAGCGACGGCGGCAGCATCTGGCAACAACCTGCCAGGCCAGTCCGACCAGAACTGGTGGTGGCGTTCTGGTTTCCCGCTGGCGACGACGCTGCTGCACTGCGTGCGCGCGTAGTCTCCACCACCGCACACGAGTTCCACCATATCGCCACGGCGATGGCAGGCCAGCGTCGATGGGGAGCGCACCGGGAACCGGAGGCCTACCTCGCCGGGGCATGTGCGCTGCTGGCAATTGAAGGTGAGCTTCGGCGCGAGCAGCTACCCGGCCGCCATGATCCCCGCGCTGACAGCCTGCTGCCGGCGGCAGCACGGCGCTCTGGAAATGCCGGCAACACGATGGGCCAGTCGTTGCAGGCATTCTTCAGCAGGGATCGTATCCAACGCGATGACGAAGAAGGGCGCGCACTGCTACGGCACTGCTACCACACCATCGGGTTCCCCGCCATCGCCCACTAGCGCCGCCCCTCCCTGCGACAGCCGGTCGCAGCCCCCTCCGGGCGCACGCTTGACCTATATCAATCCGCCCCACGCCACGGGCGCGTATCTCTATGCAGGAACCCAATACGCCGGCGTCACCGGCATCCAAAGGACCTGCGATGAGCTACTACACCCCCGACAACGCCCAGCTGCTCAACGCCATGCAGAACGTGATGGTGATCTCCACCACCGACCTGCAGGGCAACATCACCTATGCCAACGACCTGTTCTGCACGCTCACCGGGTTCGCGCGCGAGGAACTGATCGGCCAGCCGCACAGCATCGTGCGCCATCCGGACGTACCCAAGGCCGTCTACAAGGACATGTGGGACACCATCAAGGCCGGCAAGACCTGGACCGGCATCGTCCCCAACCTTGGCAAGGGCGGCGTGCTCTACGTGGTCGACACCACCGTGCAGCCACTGTTCGACGCCGATGGCAACATCACCTCGTACATCAGCATCCGCCGCGTGGTGAACGACCTGATGCAGAACTACGACCTGGTCGAGTTCAGCAAGGAAAAGTTCGACGACTTCTACGAGGCTGCGTGAACGCCATTCCCACACGCAGGCCCATCAGCCGGCTGCTGGTGGGTTTCGCCTCCGAGTCGGGCAACGCCCGCGCCCTGGCCCAACGCCTGGGTGCGGACCCGGAACTGCAGCCGCATGGACCGCAGGTCCTGCCGTTCAATGACATCGATGTGGCCGGCCTCGGCCACGGCGATGTGCTGCTGGCCATCTCCAGCTCGTTCGGCGACGGCGAGCCACCGGCCAATGGCGAGCGCTTCTTCGAGTCGCTGCGACAGGCGCCCGCCCTGCCCGGACTGCGCTACGCGGTGTTCGGCCTGGGGGATACCGGCTACCCCAGCTTCTGCGGTTTCACCAAGGCGCTGGATGCAGCGTTGAGTGATCGTCAGGCGCAGCCACTGCTGCACCGTGTCGACGCCGACCTCGGCTACGAACAGTTCTTCCAGCAGTGGCGGCCGGTGCTGGGCCAGGTACTGGGCGGTGATGCGACCGCGGGCCGGGACCTGCGCCTGCAGGTGACGGCCTACGGCGAAGACAACGCGTTCGCCGCCGGCATTGTCGAACGGCGCCGACTGAGTCACAGCACCCCGGCCGCCTGGCACCTGCAGCTGGACATCGCGGGCAGCGGCATGGCCTACCGGGCCGGCGATACCCTGCATCTGGTTCCGGAAAACGATCCTGCGTTGCTGCAGGCCCTGGCCAGCTGGTATGCCGATTCCAGCGCCGCTGACGCGCTGCGCGACCGCGAACTGCGCCTGCTCAGCAAGGGTGTACTGCGCGAACTTGCCAGGCTGGGGGGTAGCGACGCACTGAAAAGCCTGCTGAAGATCAGCCAGAAACGCGAACTGGACGCCTACCTGCATGGCCTGGACCTGCTGGACGTGCTGCAGGACCACGCCACCCCGCAGTCGGTTCCGCTGGCGCGATTGCGCGAGCTGCTCTCACCCTGCCTGCCGCGCGCCTACTCGATTGCCTCGCATCCGCGCGATGACCAGCTGAGCCTGTGTGTACGCGAAGTGCGCTACACCCTGCGTGGCCGCGAACGCTTCGGCACCGCCACTGGCAGCCTGCTGCACGGCGGCGACACGGCGCGTGTGTACTGCCGCTCCAATCCGGGCTTCCACCTGCCCGAAGGCGGCGACGCGCCCCTGCTGCTGGTCGGCACCGGTACCGGCATCGCGCCGCTGATGGGCCTGATGCAGGAACTGCAGGCCACCGGCGACGCGCGGGAGGTCCATCTGGTGTTCGGCGAGAAGCACCGCGAGCATGACTTCCTGTACCGCGAGCAGCTGCAGGACTGGCAGGCGCGTGGCGTACTGGCTGGTCTGCACACGGCGTTCTCGCGCGATGCTGCGCAGAAGGTCTACGTGCAGCATGTGCTGCAGCAGCAGGCCACGCAGCTGCGGGATGTGCTGGCCCGTAGCGGCCACATCTACCTGTGTGGCAACAAGAGCCACCTGGAAAGTGCGGTGCGCGAAGCCATCGACGCGATCGGCGGTGAGGGTCATTGGGATGCCCTGCGCGGAGAGGGCCGCACCCACTGCGAGCTGTATTGAACCGTCCTTCGGGTAGAGCCGGCCGCTGGCCGGCTGCTGTTGGCGCTACGACGCTGCCGGCCAGCGGCCGGCACTACCCACGTGGATGCACAGCGTGCCGGTGTCCGCCGGGCATGGCCCGGCATGACCGCCGCGCGTCATCCGCCGACGACGCGCCCGTCCACCACCCGCGCTACCTGCTGGCCGAACACCGCCACATCCTGCGGATCGTGGCTGATCAGCAGCAGCGGAATACCGGTTTCATCCAGCACGGTTTCCAGTTCCTGGCGCAGGTGCTGGCGCAGGTCGTGGTCGAGCGCTGCGAACGGTTCGTCCAGCAGCAACGCCTGCGGCCGGGTCACCAGTGCACGCGCCAACGCCGTGCGCTGGCGCTGTCCGCCCGATACCTGCGACGGCAGCAGATCCGCCACGTGCTCGATCCGGAATGCCTGCAGCCACTGCTCCACTGCCTCGATACGGGTGACGCGCGGTGGATTCAACCAGCCCCGCTGCAGCCCGAACGCCACGTTCTGGCGCACGCTCAGGTGCGGAAACAGCGCGTAGTCCTGGAACACGTAACCCAGTCGACGACGCTGCGGTGGCAGATCGACCCCCGCTCCCGCATCGAACAGTGTCTGCCCGTGCAGGCGCACATGCCCATGCTCCGGGCGCAGCAGACCGGCCACCGCTTTCAGCGTCAGGCTCTTGCCGGCACCGGAAGGCCCGAACAGCACCACCTGCCGCTGCGTGCACTGCAGTGCAACGTCCAGCTCGAACGTCTGGCCGGACGCCTGCAATCGCCGCCGCACCTGCAGGTCAAGCCACATCGCGCAGCTCCCGACGGCGCCCCCCCACCAGCCGCGCGGCCAGCAGCAGGATCACGATGCACACCACCGACGTCAGGATCACCAGCGCATTGGCCTTGCCATCCTGCCCAGCCTGCACCGCTTCATAGATGGCGATCGACAAGGTCTGCGTGCGGCCCGGAATGCTGCCGGCCACCATCAGCGTGGCGCCGAACTCACCCATCGCCCGTGCGAACGCCAGCAGCAGGCCCGCCAGAATCCCGCGCCATGCCAGCGGCAGGGTGATGCGGAAGAACACCGCCGCTTCGGACACGCCCAGCGTGCGCGCGGCCTGCTCCAACTGGCCATCCACTTCCTCGAATGCAGCGCGTGCTGGCTTGAACACCAGCGGAAACGACGCCACCGCAGCAGCGATCACCGCCGCCTGCCAGGTAAATACCAGGTTGATGCCAAACCACGACTGCAACCAGGCGCCGATCGGGCCATTGCGCCCGATCAACACCAGCAGGTAATAGCCCAGCACCGTCGGCGGCAGCACCATCGGCAGGGTCAGTATCGAATCCAGCAGTTCCCGACCGGGAAAGCGCCGTCGCGCCAGCAGCGCGCCAAGTGCCACGCCGGCAACAAGATTGATCGCCGTGGCCCAGCCGGCCACCTTCAACGACAATCCCAGTGCGCTCCAGTCCAGGTCCATCCGTCAGGGCTTGCCAAACCCGTGCTTGTGCAGGATCGCCTGGCCCTGCGCCGAGCGCACGAACGCCGCGAAGCGCCTGGCTTCCACCGGCTGCGTGCTGGCCTGCACCACCGCCAGCGGATAGGCGATGCGTCCAGCAACCGGAACCTGGAACGCGCGCCGCACGCGATCAGGCATGGCCTGCGCGTCGGTGGCGTAGACAAACCCCGCATCCACCTCGCCCCGCGCCACGTAATCCAGCGACTGCCGCACGTTCTGCGTACTGATCACCTTGCCCTGCACGGCCGGCCACAGCTTGGCAGCCTGCAGCGCGCCCTGCGCGTAGCGGCCCACCGGTACGCTGTCCGGGTTGCCCAGTGCAATGCGCTGCACGCCGGCACCCGCCAGATCGGCCAGTGCGCGCGGCGGCGCCTTCGCCTGCGGTGGCACGACCACCCACAACGCGTTCACCGCGAAGACCTCACGCGTACCAGCCGCCAGCAGCTTCTGCTGCGCAGCCTGGTCCATCGTTGCCTCATCGGCCGAAGCGAACACATCCACCGGTGCGCCGCGCGCGATCTGCTGCAGCAGTACGCCGGAAGCGGCAAAGTTGAAGTCGACCCTGCTGCCCGGGTTCGCCTTCTCATAGGCTGCGCCCAGCTCGCGGAAGCTTTCGGTAAGGCTCGATGCCGCCGACACCGTAAGTTCGGCCGACCACGCTGGCAGCGCAGCCACCATCCCCAGCAACAACACGCCCAGCGTCTTCATATCGGCTCCTTGGCCGTGTTCAATCCGGTTCGGAATCCCTGGCCACGGCCAGCGCCGCCAGCCGCTCGGGTTGCAGCAGCAGCATCTCACGTTGGTTGACTGCGATGACACCCTCATGGCTCAGCCGCCGCAGCACCCGGCTGACCGTCTCCGGCGCCATCCGCAGGTAGTTGGCGATCTCGGTGCGGGCCATCGTCAGGTTGAAGCGGGTCGCGGAAAAACCACGCCGCGCATAACGCGCCGACATATCCAGCAGGAACGCCGCCATCCGCTCCTCGGTGCGGTGGTTGGCCGCCAGCGTGGCGACCTTGCCGATCTCCGCGCTGAGCAGGCTGAACAGCTTGGCCTGCAGCCCCGGCATGCGGGTGGCCAGCAGGCTCAGCTTGGGGAACGAAATGCGGCACAGGTGCACCGTATCCAGTGCCACCGCATTGCAGGGGAAGCGCGAACCGTGAATCGCGTTGAGCCCGATCACCTCGCCCGGCAGAGCAAAACCCAGCACCTGCTCGTTGCCCTGGCTGTCGTCGACGAAGGTCTTGACCATGCCTGCGCGCACAGCGGCGATGGAATCGAAGGCCTCACCCGCACGGAAGATGTATTCCCCCGCATGGAACGGCCCGACGTGGTCGACCAGCACATGCAGTTCGCCCAGCGCCGTCTTGTCATAGCCCTGCGACATGCAGGCATCGGAGAAGGCACAGGTGCTGCAGAAATGCAGCGCGTCGCCATCATCGGCGGCGGCAGGATTCGGCGTGGCCCGGCCGGGGCGCGGCTGAGGGGACGGAATCGAAGACATCACGGCAACGCTCGAACGGAAGCCTCCATCATACGGCACGGCCCCAT
Source organism: Stenotrophomonas sp. 3(2025) (assembly GCF_052665395.1). Taxonomy (NCBI): domain Bacteria; kingdom Pseudomonadati; phylum Pseudomonadota; class Gammaproteobacteria; order Lysobacterales; family Lysobacteraceae; genus Stenotrophomonas; species Stenotrophomonas sp. 3(2025). Next base: position 238,039 of record NZ_JBQOIF010000001.1, read on the forward strand.
CGCCTTCCGTGCACTGCACGGGTCACGCCGCTGGTGACGTGCCGCGCCGGCCTGCGCCGCGCTGGCGCACGCTGTCGCGCACATCCACATCGAACTGCAGTTGCAGCGTGGTGCCGTCGTCCAGATACAGCGCAAAGGCCAGGCCATCGCGGCATGGCAGGCGCCCAGCCAGGTCCTCCACGGAAGACCGGGGCAATACCAGGCGGCAATCGGTGCCGCTGTCGAGCAGCACAGCGCTTTCGCCGCCGTGCAACGAAACGGCCGTGCCCCAACCGCCGCTGCCACCGAATCGGGTCAGGTTCTCCACCGTTTCACCGGCCAGCAGCGTGGCCAGCTCGGCCTCGTCCAGGCGCAAGCGCATTGTCTGGTCCTGCAACTGCACCTTCATGAGGCAACGTCCTCCCATTGGGTGGGGGTATTGCAGTTGACCAGGACGCCTTCATCGGCATGGGCCAGGCGCAGGGTCTGCGCGTCCAGCCGGTGTTGCAGGGCCTGCAGGGAGCGCGGGCCGAGGGGGTCGTGGATCATGGTTTCGAGGATCGTGCGGCTTTCATTGCCTACATTAAACAGCATCGGAAGCGGATGCCCGTCAAAGATCGTGCAAGCGCCGCGATGGCGCTCACGCAGCTGCTGCAATAGCTCCGGGGTCAACCGGGGTGTATCCACCGGCACCACCCAGGCCGGGCCGTCAGGCATCTGCATCGCCACGCTGTACAGGCCACCCAGTGGCCCGCAGCGCGTGATCTGGTCCGGCACACCGCCGAACGCCGGATAGCGTCCACTCACCCAGACCCGGTCTGCCCCGGCCAGCCGCAAGATGCCGCGCATGTGCTCCAACAGGGTGCGCCCCTGCCAGGGCAGCATCGCCTTGTCGCGGCCCATCCGGCTGGACAGGCCGCCGGCCAGCACGATGCCGGCAATGGGCGTTTTCACGCGGGAAACCCGACCACGCCGTGCGTGGCTGCTCCTGCCGGGCGCGAGGGGATGGCGCCATCCACGCATGGCGTGGATCTACTGGCGTCACAGGTGATCATGCGCGGGTTCACCATCGGCGTGGCACAGCGTGCAGCCTTCGCTCCACTCGCTGTCGCCGTCCTCGTAATGTTCCTGCTTCCAGATCGGGCACTGGTGTTTCACCGCCTCGATCAACTGCCGGCACGCGCGGAACGCTTCATCACGGTGCGGGCTGCCCGCAGCCACCACCACCGCCACATCGCCAATGCCCAGGCGGCCCTTGGCATGCGCCACATACAGCTTCAGCCTCGGCCCGAACGTCGCCTCGATCTCCACCGCCACGCGCTGGATCTCGTTCAGCACCAGCGGTTCGAACAGGTCATAGGTGATGCCGGTCACCGGCCGCCCCACATTGAAGTCGCGCACCTTGCCGATGAACACATCGATGCCGCCGAATGCCGGGGCGGACACCGCCGCGATGCCTTCGGCCGGGTCGATGGCGTGCTGCGCACGGTCCACCACCTTTGCGGTCACGTTGCTGCTCATGGCTCAGCCCCCGCTCACCGGCGGCAGAATCGCCACCTTGCCATCGGCAGGCAGCGCCTCGTGGTCACGCAGCACGCGCTGCTGGTCGGCAAAGGCAGAATAGTCCAGCAACCCGGCGCGGAAACCGGGAAAGCGCACTGGCAACAGCTCACGCAGCGCCTGGCGCAGATCGGCCACCGTGCCACCGGCCACCTCCAGCGCGATCTCGCGGCTGGCATCCAGATCGGAAAACGCACCGAACAACTGCAGATTCACCTGCTTCATCATGACTCCTGGGTTGCCAGCTGCAGCGGGTCCTGGTGGCCCCAGCCCTGCACGCGCACCAGCGTGCCGGCCGCGACGAGGTCACCCTCGCCCTCCAGCACCACCCAGGCGTTGGCCTGCAGCATGGATTTCAAACGGAACGACTCCTGCCCGGACAGCACGCGCGCGCTCAAGCGCCCCTGCGCGTCCACGTCCACCCGCGCACGCGCGTGGAAGCGCAGGCCCGGTGGCTTGCGCACGTCGGCCTGCAACGGAAGCTGCAGCAGCGGCTCTGCGGCCAGGCCCAGCAGGCGACGCAGCACCGGTTCAACGAAGAAACGCTGCCCCACCGCCGCCGACACCGGATTGCCCGGCAGGCCAAAATACAGCGCGCCATCGGGCAGTACTGCAAACAGCAGCGGCTTGCCCGGGCGGATCGCCACCTTGTGGAACACGATGCGGGCGCCGCGGGCGCGCAGCGCATCGGGAATGAAGTCGTAGCGGCCGGCCGACACCGCCCCGGTGCTGATCAGCACCTTCGCACCCGCAGCCAGCGCGTCGTCCAGCACCGCATCGAAGGCAGCCACGTCATCGCCCACCGTGCCCTGCCACACCACCTCGGCACCGGCGGCCTGCAGGCGGCCGATCAGGTAGGGCCGGTTGCTGTCACGGATCTGTCCGGAGTCCAGCGCCTGCGCCGCTTCGGTCACCAGCTCCTTGCCAGTGGCAATGACCGCGACCTTCGGCCGTGCCACCACCGCCACCTCGGCCACGCCGATGGCGTGCAGCAGAGTGCGTGCATTGATGTCCAAGGCCTGCCCGGCCTGCAGCACGCGCTCGCCTTCTTCCACGTCCTGTCCGCGCAGGCGCACGTGCTGGCCAGGTTTCACCCCGCTCTTCAACGCAATGCGGGTCGGGCGACCCTGCTCGCTGGCAAGGATCTCCACGTTCTCGATCGGCACCACCGTATCCAGCCCAACCGGCATGCGCGCGCCAGTCATGATTTCCCATGCACCGTCGCCGCCCTCGGTACCGGCGTCGCCCGCCGCCTGCCAGCCCTGCACCACAAATTCGGTATCGCTTTCCAGCGGGGCGCCATCGGCGAACAGCGCGAAGCCGTCCATCGCCGAATTGTCGAACGGCGGCAACGACTGCCCACTGATGATGTCAGTGGCCAGGATGCGACCCGCAGCCTCATGCAATGCCAGCCGCTCGGCCGGCAGCGGTGCAGCCGCTTCCATCAGGTGCTGCAGCGCTTCGCTGTAGGCAATCATGCGTGGCCACCGCCATCGACCATCGCCAGCGCGTGGCCCAGCACCGGCGCCAGAATGTCCAGGCATTGCGCGGCCGCACGCGGGCTGCCCGGCAGCGCAAACACCAGCATGTCATCCAGCTGCACCACCTCGGCCCGGCTGAGCCAGGCCATCGGCGTGTGCTGCGCACTCAACGCGCGCACCATCTGCGCCAAGCCGTGCACCGGTCGCGCACTCAACGAACGCAGCGCCTCCGGGGTCAGGTCACGCGGGCCAAGCCCGGTCCCGCCGGTACACAGGCACAGGCGCACGCCCTCGCCCGCCAGCGCACGCAGGCGACCCGCAAGCGGTTCGACACCATCGGGCAACACCTCGACAGCCACCACCTCGCCACCGAGCGCCTGCAGCCCGCTCACCAGCTTCGGGCCGGACTCATCGGCATAGCTACCCTCGCTGGCGCGATCGCTCAGGGTGATCACCGCGCAGGCCGCACCGTTCAGGCGCTTCGGCGGGCGTGGCCTGAAGCGCTCGCGCTCACCCTCGTCCATGCCTTCAGGGTGCAGCCACAGGCCGCGCTTGCCGCCCTCCTTGAACAACAGGCGGATGCCCTCGATGCGCAGCGCCGGCTCCACCGGCTTGCTCAGGTCGTACAGGGTCAGCAGTGCCGCGTTGACGCCGGCAAGCGCCTCCATCTCCACACCGGTGCGGGCCTCGCTGGCGCACTCGCACCACACACGTATCGCCTGCCGCTCCGGCACCGGCGCGCAGTACACCTGCACCAGTTCCAGCGGCAACGGGTGGCACAGCGGCATCAGCATCGAGGCCATCTTGGCGCCCTGCAGCCCGGCAATCTCGGCCATCACCAGCGCATCGCCCTTGGGCAACCGGCGCTCGACAATCAGCGGGTAGGCCACCGGGCCGGCATGCAGTTCGCCCACCGCTACCGCGCGGCGGCGGGTAATACGCTTGTCGCGCACATCGGCCATGTGGAAGGCCGCCTTCAGATCACCCGGCATCGTGTTCCTCATCCTCCAATCGAAGCCAGGTGCGGAATCAATCCGGTCTGGCCCTGGTGCAATCCGTGCCCGGCCGCTTTCAGGCCAAGCTGTGTGGTGATGCGTGCCAGCAGCGCGTCCTGGTCGTCGTCGCTCTGCAGCAGCGGGCGCAGCGGCACGCCGAATTCGCCGAACAGGCACAGCCGCAGGTCACCCTTGGCGGTCACCCGCAGGCGGTTGCAGCCCTTGCAGAAGTCACGCGAGTACGGGGCGATGATGCCCACCGTGCCACGATGCTGCGGGTGGCTGAACTCGCGCGCGGGGCCGGCGTCGTCCGCGCGCGGGCGCTCGTGCCAGCCAGCGGCCAGCAGCTGTTCGATCACCACATCGGCACGCAGATGGTGGCGCTGGAAATAGGCTTCGTTGTCGCCGGTACGCATCAGTTCGATGAAGCGCACGCTGAAGGGACGATCGCGCAGGAAGTCCATCCACTGCGGCAACTCGTCGTCGTTCAGGCCGCGCAGCAGCACCGCGTTGAGCTTGATGGCCGGCAGGCCCAGTGCCTGCGCCATCTCCAGCCCCTGCTGGATGTCCGGCAGGCGGTCGTGGCCGGTGATGGTCCTGAAGCGCTCGCGCTGCAGGCTGTCCATGCTTACGTTCAGCGCGGTCAGGCCGGCCCGGTGCCAGCCCGGCAGGCGACGCGGCAGCAGCGTGCCATTGGTGGTGATGGCCACCTTGCGGATGCCCGGCACGGCCGCCACCGTGGCGATGATCTCGTCCAGGTCCTTGCGCAGGCTGGGCTCGCCACCGGTAAGGCGGATCTTGCTCATCCCCAGCATGGCAAACGCGCGCACGAGGCGCGCGATCTCGTCCACCGCCAGGAAGCGCGGGCGGCCGTCGGCCTGATAGCCATCGGGCAGGCAGTAGCTGCAACGGAAGTTGCAGGCCTCGGTCAATGACAGACGCAGATACGGGAAGCGGCGTCCGAACCCGTCGGTGAGTTGGCTCATGGCTGTTTCACTCCTGACCCCACCATGCCGCTGGGCGCCTGAACAGGTTGTCGACCCGAGCCCTCAGAGTGCGCCGGGGCGCTGAAAGCGTCAACCCGGCGCTCGACTGCGGTGGCGCTGGGGGTACGGCCTTCAACCCTGTCGTTTTCGAACCGGCCGCTACGTCCCGCTTCTTCACCCAACCACGACACCTGTCGCAGATTACCTGGTCGCGGTGGGTCATCGCGGCAGCCAGCAGTGCCGGTACTTAACAGCGTGGTTCAATGCCGAAAGCGTCTCCAATCGTGAGCTATTTGCAACTCTTCTGATTGGCATTGCACAGCGACGCGGGCTCAGATGGCGTGCCACCGAAAACGGGTGGCCGGGCTTCGAATCCCCGTGATGCTCTATGCGTTGTTTACGCTTGCCAGCCGGCGTCACCTTGCGTGGCGCCGGCTGGCAATCCGTCTGCCGGCTATGGCGGGCGGTGCGTGGGGGCTTGATGCCCGCCGGTGTATGCGTAGAGCTCCGGGATTCGAACCACGTACCGTCCGCCACCTCTGTGTGGCGGCTACCGATTGCCTTGCACGGAGCCATGCCATGAACGGATCTGACCTGCCCCATCTGCACGCCTACAGTGACCCGGCCAACGCCGATGACCTGGCAGAGGCTGTGCCCACTGCGGGTACGAACACCCTGATTGCCAACCTGAAGCGCATCGGCAAAGGCGCCGCCGCCGACGGGCAGCCCTGGCCGGAGCGGCATCAGTTGCCCGGGCGCTGCATGGCGCTGGCCGATGCCGATTGCGCATTGGCCGGCTTGCGGGTGGTACAGGAAGTGCTGCTGGCAGCAGAGCGGGCCCGGCAGAACGGCGAGCCCGAGGACTATGTGGGCGACCGGGTGATGGAGGGGCTGATGCTGGCGTGCCTGGCGTTGAGTGCGCAGGCTGTGGGGCGATTGCAGGTGAGCGAGCAATAGCATCTTTCGATGTCGTCTATGCCCTCTTTTCGGCCCGGCGTTCGCCCACACAAATGCAACGCCCTTCTCATTACTCGCCGTGCGATGGCCGCTCCAGACTGGCGCGCGCGCCCATCATTACCGGCGGCACGACAATACCGGCAAGGGCGATCAGGGCAATTGAATCACCCGCCCTCTCAGAGTTGTGCAGATGGAGACATCGAAAAACCAATGAAGATTGTCAAGAGCGCTTTTGCATTGCTCGTCGCAGCCGGCTTCTACATGGCATCGAGCAAAACGCACGCGCATGTACTGATAAAAGAAGAGGCAGACATCAAGCTGATAGACGGCATCCCTGCAATCTGCATCCCATCAAGGTCGTGGGGGGCGTACCAGGTGAGCAGCCTTCTCGTGATGGAGCCCTATACACACCGCAACTATACACACCGCAAAGACAGGTGGTTGATAACACTCAAAGATGACGCGAGGCCAATGAAACTCAGGCCTGGCAAGTGCATTTCATACGGCTCGATACCCAGGGGCTACCAGCTCGGCCCACACAAAAAAGATGCGCATTATTTCAGCTTTGAAACGAACAAATCCTATCGATTCAGCCTGTACCGAGCTGGCCGATTCATGGCGATATTTCAGACCGGAATCTATGAGACCACATTCTGCTTGAAAGAGGATGCCGATGGCACCGTCAGCATTCAGAAGGAGTCAGCATGCCCCGACTCAAGCAGATGAGTCTTCCAATGCCAGCAGCAATCCTCGCCCTCCTGCTTCTGAGCGGCTGCCACCTTACCCGGAATCAAGCACTGTCACCCAAGCCGGAGGCAGGCACAGTCAAAGTGACCATCAAGGTCCCCGAGGAGCTTGCGGCCAAAGACATGCAGGTGATCTACCGCTCGACGAAATGCACCACGACGTATCGGTCCACGCTGGACTGGGGAAAACGTACACGAGACAACTATGCGGGACTTGAGCTTCAGCCTGTGCGCCGCCCAGGAACGGATGTTTACGAGGCCACAGTGGCAGTCAATGGCGGCGGCGCGTGCCGCTGGAAACTCAGCAACGTAACCTTTGGAGTCAAGTACGGAGATCCATCTAGATTTGGAGATGAAGTGAGGTTTGGCATGGGAGGCAACGTCATTGTAATGTTTGATGAGAACGATTCCACACATGGAGGCCCCTACACCGAACCCAGCGTGAGCGCTGAAGGCATCCTTTCAGTAAAGAGGACTATTATCCATGGCTAACGGAACGGTTTATCGGCGGACATCGAAAGCGAATCAACCTGACAACGGATGCAGATATATACATCAAATATCGCGCACCTAACGCACGCGCCATCCACTTCGAACCCATTTTTCATCCCGGATTTCTGACCCACTCAGTGCAACCCAAGATGAAACGCAAGGGCAGTGAAACCATCTTTTACTATCCCGATGGCAGCAGCAGACCAGAGCCATATCTCGACAAGCCGCGGTTCCAGACGCTTCAGGACATCCGAATGGCCACTGAGGCGAGTGACTGATGAACTGAGCCGTTCGGCTGGTCCCTCCACGAAGGGCCAATCACCATCATGAGGCTGCCCATCCTCTTCGCACTCTGCTTGATACTCATCTCCTGCGATCTGGATCTGGTGATGGACAGCTCCTACGCCACGAAGCAGGAAGCCGTCGACGCCGAGATGATTGCCAAGGGCTGGATTCCCGCGTGGGTGCCCCAGGAGGCGATCGACCTGCGTGAGGTGCACGACCTCGATTCAAACGTGAGCGCGCTTGCCTTCAGCAAGCCACGCAGCAAGCAGCTGTTGTTGCCGTCGGGTTGCCGGCCCGTCAACCACAGCGCTGTCCAGCCGGCACTGTTCAGTCGGAGCTGGTGGCCGAGTGAGGCCGCTCTGAAGCGCGCCTACACCTTTTTCCGTTGCGAGCCCGAGTTCGACAAGTCGGTATTCGTCGCAACAAGCAGGACCGGCGATCATGTGCTCTTCTGGCGCACGTACGCTCGCTGATGCGCATGCCCGCCCTCCCCTGCAACCCGACACTACAGATGCTCACTCCACGAACGATCGTCACCACCCTCGCCCTTTGCCTGTTGCCCAGCCTTCCGGTCTACGCAGAACAAAACACGCCTGCCGATGTGGAAGCGATCGAACAGGTGATCGAGTCCTTCCGCACCTCGCTGATCAACAAGGACAAACCGACCTACATGAGCTTGTTCTTTTCGGACAAGCCGGAAGACATCGGCTGGCAGTTCGTGTCCGAGGACCGGCGATTGGCGGACATCCACAGGACCAAGCCTGATGCAATCAAGGCACGCAATATTCCGTCGAACAACTTCATCTCGCTCATCGATCAGGCGGTGGCCACGGCAGAGCCACGTGAGGAGAAGTTCTTCAACACGAAAATCGATTCAGATGGCGATGTGGCATCGGTGTCGTTCGACTACAGCTTCCACGCCAACGGCGTGAAGGCAAACTGGGGCAGGGAAATGTGGCAGCTGGTCCGCACCGAGCGGGGCTGGAAGATCTTTTCAGTGATCTATTCGATACGTGACAAACGCAGTTCTGCGGAGAGCTGATACTTCCTTTCAGCCAGTCAACGTCAGCCAGTCAACGTCAACCACCACGCGCAGCTGAATCCTGATTCCGCAACCGCGCCGCAAAATACCGCGTAGGCGATTGCCCCAGCGCTTTCTTGAACATCGTGATGAACGCCGTCACCGATTCATAGCCCAGGGTTTCAGAAACCCGCTGCACCGCCGCGCCGCCGGCAAGCTCGCGAATCGCAACCAGCAGATGCAGCTGCTGCCGCCAGCGCCCGAACGACAGACCGGTTTCCCGATCAATCAGCCGCGTCAACGTGCGCTCACCCAACGCCAGGCGTTTGGCCCATTCACTGATGGTGCTGCGATCGGCCGGATTGGCTGACAGCGCCGCAGCCAGCGCACGGATCTTGGGGTGGTCGCTCACCGGCAGGTACAACCGCTCGGCCGGCATCTGCACCAGTTCGTCCAGCAGCACTCGCGCCAGGCGATCGGTGTGCCCGCCGCGCGGGTAGTCCTGCGGCGCATCGGCCAGGTGCAGGATCATCTCGCGCACCATCGGCGAGATCGACAGCGTCACGCAGTGCAGTGGCAGGTCGACAACGCCCGGCTCGACGAACAGATAGCACAGGCGGGCGTTGGCGGTGGCCCGGTTGCTGTGCGGCATGCTGCCAGGAATCCACACGCCGCACTGCGGCGGCACGATCCACAGCGCATTGGCCACCTCGCAGGTCACCGCGCCATGAAGTGCCAGGATCAGCTGTCCCTTGCGGTGGTCATGCACTGGAATCTCGGCATCGTGGTCGGCCACCTGCAGGCGGCTGGCCACTGCCGGCCGATCCGTCGCGTCCGGGTCCAGATCAAAGCCAGGCAGTGAAATGCGAGTCATTCTCAATGACCGGATTCAGCGATAGACTGACATTATAGCGAAATTCGGCGGCGGGGCTCGCTGAATACGATGGCGGCATGCACATCCCCGTCCCTACCCGCCCTTGGCTTTCGCGCCCCATCGCGCTGTTGATGTCGCCCGCATTGAAGGGCGACGGCGAAGCGTTGCTGTTCTCGCTCAAATGCCTGCTCGCCGCGATCCTCGGGCTGTATGTCTCGCTGCGCATCGGCCTGACCCGCCCGTTCTGGGTGATCGGCACTGTCTACCTGGTGTCGCAGCCGATGTCCGGCGCGACACTCAGCCGTGGCCTGTTCCGCCTGCTGGGAACGGTCGGCGGTGCGGTTGCTACGGTGCTGCTGGTGCCGCGGTTCGCGAACGCGCCGATGGTGTTGAGCGTGGTACTGGCCGCCTGGATGGGCCTGTGCCTGTACCTGGCCATGCTCGACCGCACACCGCGTGCGTACGCCTTCCTGCTTGCCGGGTACACCACCAGCCTGATTGGTTTCCCGGCGGTGATGGTGCCCGATGACGTCTTCACCATCGCCATCACCCGCGTGCAGGAAATCTCCATCGGCATTCTTGCGGCGACGCTGGTCCATGGCCTGCTGTGGCCACGCCGGGTCTCGCCGCGCGTGCACGCGCGCGTGGCATCGATCCTCGCCGATGCGGAGCGCTGGACGCGGGACATGCGCGCTGGCGCAAACGAAACGGTACTGGCTGCGGATCGCTCCAAGGTAGCCGCGGACCTCCTCGACCTGCACACGCTGTCCATCCACCTGCCGTTCGACAGTGTGCACGGCGTCGCCCAGGTGCAGATCCTGCGCGCACTGCATGACCGGATGCTCGATGTGCTGATGCTGTCCAGCGCCGTGGACGAATCACTGGCCCAGTTGCGCGCGCAGCCCGCTGGCACAGCGCACACCACATGGCAGGAACTGATGCGTGCAGATCTCTGCGCACGTCAGGCCGAACTCGATGCTGCGCATCACGACTGCCGGCTGCTGGAAGAGCAGCTGCACGCTGCCCGCCCGGACTGGCGCCGGCATGTGCCCGCGCACCTTGCCAGGAAGGCGAGCGGTCATGTGCTGCATCGTGACCACCGGATCGCCCTGCGCAGCGCCTTGGGTGCCTTCGTTGGCATCGTACTGGCCTGCGCGCTGTGGATCATTACCGCGTGGTCCGATGGTGCAACCGCCGTCTCCATCATCGGCACGGCCTGCGTGTTGTTCGGGACCACCGAGGCACCTGCCGGGCATGTCATGCGCTATCTGATCGGGTCGACCATCGGCGTGGTCATCGGGCTGTTCTACGCGCTGGTTATCTTTCCGGGTCTGTCCGATTTCGTCGGCCTGGCCGTGGCACTGGCGCCGGCACTGCTGGTGTGCGGCTCGTTCCTCGCCCGCCCGCCGTTCATCATGGGCGCATTGGGGGTAGTGCTCACCTTCCCCCTCATCGCCGGGTTGGGCGCCACCAATGCCACCCACATCGCGGGCGCGCTCAACAGCAGCGTAGCGCTGTTCGTGGGCACGGCGGCGGCGCTGTGCAGCATGTCGCTGTTGCAGACGCTGGACAGCAATCGCAGCCGCGCGCGCCTGCAGGATGTCATCCGGCGGGACATCGCACGCCGCGCCGCCGGGCAGGTGCGAAATGCCAGCGACTGGACAAGCCGCATGGTGGATCGGCTTGCGCTGCTTGCCCCTCGCCTGCGCGGCCATCCGGACGCAGCCCCCACGTTGCGGACGCTGTTTGCGGACATGCGCGCGGCCAGTGCCGTGGCCGAACTGCGCGTAATTGGCGGGGCGTTGAATGATCGCCGCAGCCACGACTGCCTGGCCCAGTTGCTGCACAGCGCGTCCGCCCACTTCCGTATCCGTGCCTCCACATGCCGCACAGTGGATACGCCGCTGCTGGAATCACTCGAGCGCACACGCGAGGTGATCATCGCTGGCAACAACGGCGCATCCGAACGTGTTCTTCCGCTGCTCTGCGGCCTGCGCCGCGACCTGATCGCTCCGTTGATCGTACATGGGGACTGAGTCGATGTTCTCCGATATCTCCATTGACGGCGTATTCGTTCCCGGCCTGCTGGCGGTGGCGCTCGTCGCGCTGGCGCTGTCGATGGTGGCCTCGCGGCTGCTGGCAAGCCTCGGCCTGTACCGGATGTTCGCCTATCGCCCGCTGGTGGGCCTTTCGCTGTTCGTGATCCTGGCGGAGCTGCTGATCCAGCTCGCGCCCCTGCTTGAGAAACTGAAATGAAGCACCTGTTGAGTGTCATTGGCCGCTGGAGCGCAACGCTCTGCCTGTTCGCCGTTGCCGTCATCGCGGCGCTGTCCCTGTGGAGCCGCTACGAAGCGCAGCCGTGGACGCGCGACGGCCGCGTGCGCGCCGATGTGATCCGCGTGGCGTCGGACATGGGCGGGCTGGTCACACAAGTGCTGGTGCAGGATAACCAGCGGGTGAAAGCCGGGCAGCTGCTGCTGGTGCTGGACCAGCCACGCTACGCCGCCGCGCTGGACAAGGCCGATGCCGCAGTGAACAGCGCGCAGGCCACGCTTGCCCTTGCCCGCCGTGAATCGAAGCGGGACATCGCGCTGGGCAACCTGGTGGCTTCGGAAACGCGGGAACGCAATGCCGCCAAGGTCGATACCGAAGTGGCCGGTCTTGCACAGGCCCGAGCGGAGCGGCGGGTGGCGCTGCTGAACGTGCAGCGCACCGAAGTGCGCGCCAGCGCCGATGGCATCGTCACCAACCTGGACCTGCACCCGGGCGACTTCCTGCAGCCAGGTGCCCAAGCGCTGGCGCTGATCGACGGCGCCAGCCTCCGGGTCGAAGGCTATTTCGAAGAAACCAAGCTCAACTGCATCAATGAAGGCGATGCCGCTGTCGCCCGCCTGATGGGCGATGGCCGCGACGTGCATGGGCATGTGGAGAGCATCGCCGCCGGCATTGCCGACGACCAGCGCGCGAGCACCCACAACCTGCTGCCATCGGTTGCGTCAACGTATACCTGGGTGCGGCTGGCGCAGCGGATCCCGGTGCGCATCCACTTGGACGACGTGGCACCGGATACGCGCCTGATCGTCGGCAGGACCGCCAGCGTGACCATCACGCCGCGCGCGCAGGGAGCCTGCAAGTGATCGGCACCGCATCACGCGTGAGCGTGCTCGCCTGTGCGCTGTCGCTGGCCGGCTGCGTGTCCGGCCCGGACTACACGCTGCCGGCCAACGCGGTTGCCGCCGCCCCGGCAGCCCGCCGCGCATTCGTATCGAGCCACCAGGCGGCCTACGCACAGGCCGAGCTGCCGGACCGCTGGTGGCAGCTGTATGACGATCCACGGCTTGATGCCTACGTCAGCGAAGCACTGCGAGCCAACACCGATCTGCGCGCGGCTGATGCCAACCTGCGCCGCGCCACGGCGATGGTGCTGCAGTACCGGGCCGAGGGCTCGGCAAGCACCGACGCAGATGCATCGGCCACGCTGGACCATGCCGGGGGATACACCTCGCCCACCTCGCCACCGCAGGTATATTCGCTCGGCATCCATCTGTCCTACCCCTTGGACCTGGCGGGTGGCATCCGCCGCGGTATCGAAGCAGCCAGCGCCGATGCAGAGGCCGTCGCTGCGGCACGTGACCAGGTGCGGGTGGTGGTCGCCGCCGCCGTCACCCGCGCTTATGTCGGCATCTGTTCGACCAACCTCACCCTGGCGGCGACGCAGCGGGTGCTCGCTACGCAGCGCGCTACGCTGGACGCCACCACCCGCTTGGCGGCCGGCGGACGCGGAACCGAGTTCGACGTCAGCCGGGCAAGCGCGGCGGCCAACCGCAGTGCGGCGGCGGTGCCGCATCTGGTTGCCGAACGGCAGGCGGCCCTGTTCGCGCTGGCGGCGCTGATGGGACGCGTACCGGCCGACTATCCGCAGGACGTCGCCAATTGCCAACAGCCGCCGCGCCTGCAGCAACCGGTCCCGGTCGGCGATGGTGGCCAGCTGATCCAGCGCCGCCCGGATATCCGCGCGGCCGAGCGCAGCCTCGCGGCGGCCACCGCGATGATCGGCGTGGAAACGGCAGCCCTGTACCCACAGGTGAGCATCGGCGCGTCCGCCGGCACGGCAGGTTCATTCAAGCAGCTGCTTAGCAGCGACAGCGTCGGCGCGTCCATCGGGCCGCTGCTGTCGTGGCGCTGGCCGAACCGTCGCGCAACCCGGGCGCGGATCGATGCGGCCGGCGCCAACGCCGATGCCACGCTGGCATCGTTCGATGGCGTGGTGCTGGACGCGCTGCGGCAGACCGAAACCGTGCTGTCGGCCTACGCGCAGGAGATCGATCGCGAGCACAGCCTTGCCCTCGCCCGCGACGACGCGGCACATGCGAGCGACCAGGCCGGGCAGTTGTACCGGTTCGGCAGGATCGACTTCATCGACGTGCTGTCTGCCGAGGCCGCGCTGGCCGATGCAGAGTCTGCGCTGGCAGCATCGCGCGCGCAGCTGGGGGACCGTCAGGTGGATCTGTTCCTGGCGCTGGGTGGGGGCTGGGCGGGACCGGCTGCCGCCCCGGAATCGACCACGCTTGTCGCGCCATAGAACACTGCCGCATTTCCATTGCCTGCGGTAGAGTGGCGCGGACCTGGCGGGGAGCGCTGGGCACAACCAGGGATCACTTGAATGATGTACGCCAAGCAAGGCCGTACCGTTCCTCTGTGCGTGGCCGCAGCCATCATGGTCTTCGGTGCCACCGGCTGCACGTTGAAGAATCCGGCAATGTTGGGGAGCGCGCGGCTTCCGGCCGAACAACAGGTGGTCATCTCTGGGCAGGGAATCTACCCCGAACGCGAGTTGGCGCTGAATGTCTTCACCATCGATGGTACGTCGGTGAACGGATTGCGCACGCCCAGCTACCACCTGCCACCGGGGCAGCATACCTTTAGCGTGCAGGCGACCTCCGAACTGCGCGCCGGTTCGGAGATGGGAATGCTGACATCCAGCATGAAGGTCGCCAGGCTGGAGGTCACGATAGACACCGTGGCTGGCCACACCTATGTGCCCAATGCACGCACCCGCGACGGCCGCATTGCGGTCTGGTTCGATGACATGGGACCGGCCTACCCACAGGAATGCCTGCCGTTCTATCGCATCGCTGCGATACGGCCGATCCTGGCGATGTATCGGCACAGGAACACCTGCAACCTGACCCAACCCGCCGTGCCACCTGCATCGAAGCCGCCTGCGCCGAAGGACATTTCGCCATCGCCGTCGCTGATGCACTATCTGAAGTGGTAGTCCGCCATCACCGGCACCCAGGCGTACAGAACTGCAACGGACGCGCGTTGCTGTGCCACCAAACATCCACCAAGCAGGTTCATTCAAGCAGCTGTTGAGCAACGACCGTGTCAGCGCATCTCTCGGTCCGCTGCTGACACGTATCGTGGCCGGACCGCCGCGCAACCCCGCCACGGGTGGATCCAGGCGGGCACAACGCCGATGCCGCGCCGGCATCGTGAGCGGCTGGCCTGTGAAACCAGCCGCTCCCGCACTGCCATCGATGCTGTGGCCCTGGGCTTACTTCGGCATCAGCACCGAATCGACCACATGCACCACGCCGTTGGACTGCCTCACGTCGGCGGTGGTTACTGCAGACTTGCCGCCTTTGGCGTCGACCACCCAGACTTTGCCATCCTGCAGCTTCACCGTCAGCGCTTCACCCTGCACAGTTTTCAGCGTGCTGCTGCCGCCGTGGCTGCGCGCTGCGGCGGTCAGCTGGGTGGAAGTGTAGGTGCCCGGCACCACGTGATAGGTCAGGACCTGGGTCAGCTTGGCCTTGTTCTCAGGCTTCAGCAGCGTTTCCACGGTGCCTGCGGGCAGCTTGGCGAAGGCCTGGTTGTCGGGAGCAAATACGGTGAACGGGCCCTTGCCGCTGAGCGTGTCAACGAGCCCGGCCGCCTTCACCGCAGTCACCAGGGTGCTCAGGTTCTGGGCGGTGGAGGCGTTTTCAACAATGGTCTTGTTCGCGTACATCGGCACGCCACCGACCATCGGGTTGTCGGCGGCAAAGGCGGCCGGAGCAGTTGCGCAGGCAACCGCGACGGTGGCGGCAAGGGTCAGGCGCTGGATCTGGGTACGCATGTTCGTGTCCTCGTTGATAGCCCAACCGGGCTGGGAAGTGCGCAACGTTCGCTGCCGTCACTGCACCGCCTTGCAGCCATGCGGGAATGCAGGGCATCGGTAGCAGCAGGGCAACAGCGTTGCGTGCATGAGGACATACGCCGCAAGCCGATGACCGGATGCATCGCCTGGCGCTGGGGCAGTGAACGGTTCAACAAGGTGCGTGCCGCGTCGCGAGGATGTTCACGGGATCGTGATGCACTGAACGGCGGAGAGTTGCCGCGATCGGGCCTCCAGGTGGACGGGCGGCGCTTCAGCTTTCGCCGCTGGCCCTGAGCTGGGCACTCAACAGACGCGTCAGGGTCCTGCGTGCCAACCACCCCTGCAGCTGCTTGGCCTTGATGGTCTTGGCCATGAGACAGGGCGCGCCTTCCACAGCGTGGTCGATGCGGTAGCAGCGCGAGGCGCCACAGAGCTCAGCCTGGCTGGCGGTCACGATGACCACGGTCACCTCCAGGCTGGTGAAGGCGATATCCGCCTTGATGTCCGGGTTCTCAGTGCCGGCACGGTCGATGAGCGTGCGGAAGCGACCCAGGTCGCGTTCTCCGCCGCTGCTGAGGGGCCCCACGTTGGTGGCGCGCCGGATGTCCTCCTCCTCTCCGGGGACAGCGTTGTTCCAATGTTCAGTGCGCTCGGGAATGACTGCGCGGACGACCTTGCCGCCAGGCTCGATCAGATCGATGACCACATCCAGCAGATACACCGGCTCCAACCCAAGGTTGGTCACAAAACAGTGCGCATCCAGATGCTTGCCCGCACCGGAGGTGATCAGAATGGATGGCCGTTGCTGGCGGCGGTAGCTGCGCAGGAACACGCTCAGATAGACCACCCAGATCAGCGCCGTTACGCAGGTCATGGCAGCGGTGATCAGAGGTGCAAGGTGAAGCAGATTCTGGAGCATTCCCGATGGTGTCTCACGCAGCTTCGCTGGAGAGAACATCATCGCGATTGCATCGCTCGCGGGCCGTGAAGCCATGCTCGTGGCGAAGACGGCACCTGTGCGCGATGGCCGGCTGCCGTCGGCGCCCGGCTTGGTCGACGCGCCCAACAGCCGTCGTCGGCGGGCAGAAGGAACTGACTGGCCCGGCTGCGCACCGCAGCGGCCGAGCAAAGGCTCGGCGCCGCAATGCGACACCCGATCAGTTGGCCAGGGCGAAATCCAACCCCGCGCACACCGCTGCCACCTGGGCGTCGTTGCATTCCTGCGGGTTGGTGCGCGGGCTGTCCGGGTACACCTCGGTGGTGGTGGCATACAGCGCATCGGTGAAGCCAGCGCATGCGCCAATGGAACGCGACTCGCCCCACACCACGCCAAGCGACTGCAGCGGCATGCCCACCAGATTGCCTTCGGCGTCGGCCGGGGCAATGTGGGTGATCGGAGCCACGGCGGCGATCAGCGCCTTCTGGAATTCGTGCTGCGGGTCTTCGCTGTTGCCGATCACATAGAAGCCATCGGGAATGGTGTCGCGCTCGAACGGCTTGCCGTCGCGGGCGCAGCGGGCCGGGTCGAACTCGTGCAGATCGCTGTCGGTGGTCTCGTGCAGGTCCAGATGTACCCGGATGTTGGCCTTGCGTTCGGCCACCCAGCGCATCAACGAGGCGGCTTCTTCGATCAGGCCGCCGTCACGGAAACTGCGGTTGGGATCGATGGCGTTGGGGTTCCAGCGCTGGATGCGCTCATAGCCCCACGGGCTCACGCACGGGGCCACGATCAGGTTGAAGCGGCCCAGGTAGCGCTCGGCGTGCTGCTCCAGGAACTGCAGGGCGCCATGCACGCCGCTGGTTTCGTAGCCATGCACGCCGCCGGTGACCAGCGCGGTCGGCAGGGCCGGGTTCCAGTCGTGGTTCACCACCGCAAACAGCGGGTAGTGGTCCGGGGCGTAGTCCAACTGGCCGTACTGCACCACGTCGAAGCGCTCGTCCAGCCGTTCCAGCGCGGTCACCACGTCTTCGTGGTAGCTGCGCTGCCGCTGCTGGCGGGCCCGCCACTGCGCGCGTTCGGCATCGCCCCAGGGCTGTCCGGGGGTGCCGATCGGGTAGAACTGCGCAACGGTCATCTCAAGCTCCAGAAGTCGGGGTGCGGTGGTACAGCCGACCATTTTAAGCCTTGTGGCCCGATCGGTGCTGCCCCTCGCCCCCGCCTTCATACGGCCGGCCTCATCTGGTTGTAAAATCAACGGTTTTTGGCCCCCACTCTCTTGATGGCGAACGCAGCGCAGCCGGTCGTGGATGGACCGGACTTCCTCCGTCTGCTCGCCCGTCTCAGCGACGGCGCGATGCCGGCCTCCAGTCCCGCCCTGACCGATCGCCTCGGCCAGTGGGTGGACTGGAGCCGTGCCGTGGCCCTTGCCGGGGCGCTGGATGGCCGCCTGGCTGAACCGGCCGAGGCCGCCGAAGCGCTGGATGACCTGCTGGCCGATTGCGCCCAGGCCGAAGCGAGCCTGTTGGCCTCGCTGAGCGAGGATGCCGAGGCCGAGCGTCTGCTGGACCTGGCCGAGGCCGCCGCCGCGCCGAACTTCGCTTCGTTGCGGCAGCGCTACCGGGTGCTGCAGCAGGCCATCCAGACCGCTACCGGCCGCCTGCGCGGCCGCCTGCGCGACCAGCTGGTGCAGGCGTCACCGGAGCTGGCGCGGCTGGCCGAGGTCGATGCGGTGATGGAACAGACCTTGAGCCCGCGCGAACACAGCCTGCTTGCCACCGCCCCGGCGGTGCTGGGTGCCCGATTCGAACGCGTGCACGGCCAGCCCGGCTGGCGCGCGTCCTTCCGCCACGACATGCGCACGCTGCTGCTCGCCGAGCTGCAACTGCGCTTCCACCCGATCCAGGGGCTGCTTGCCGCCCTGCGCTCACACTGACCGGAACACCATGTCCAGAACTGTTTTCCACGTCCTTGTCTTCCTTGCTGGCCTGCTGGCCGTGTGCTGGATCGGCGTCGGCTATGTCTCGGTGCACCCGCTGGGTGCAGCCGTGGCAGCGATCATCGCAGCCTGCTACATCGCCGGTGGCGTGGAGCTGTACCGCTACCGGCAGGCCAGCAATGGCCTGCGCGCCGCACTGGCTGACCTTTCGCTGGCCAAGGAAAGCCTGGCACCGTGGCTGGAGCGTGTGCCGCTGGGCCTGCGCAATGCCGTGCGCCTGCGCGTGGAAGGCGAACGCACCGCCCTGCCCTCGCCGGTGCTGACGCCCTATCTGGTAGGCCTGCTGGTGCTGCTGGGCATGCTCGGCACGCTGCTGGGCATGATGGACACCCTGCGCGGCACCGGCCTGGCGCTGCAGAGCGCTACTGACATGGCAGCCATCCGCGGCTCGCTGGCCTCGCCGGTGCAGGGCCTGGCGGTGGCCTTCGGCACGTCCATCGCCGGCGTGGCCAGCTCGGCCATGCTGGGCCTGCTGTCGGCACTGCTGCGCCGCGACCGCCTGCAGGTGGTGCAGCAGCTGGACCGCGCCATCGCCACTGACCTGCATCCGTATTCGCAAGCCTGGCAGCGTGCCGAGTCGCTGCGCCTGCTGCAGTCGCAGTCTGCGGCGCTGCCTACGCTGATCGATCGCCTGCAGGCGATGACCAGCACCTTCGAACAGCACAGCGCGGCCGCCAATGAGCGCCTGCTGGCCGGTCAGGCTGAGTTCCTGACGCAGAGCCAGGCGTTGCAGGAACGCCTGGCCACCTCGCTGCAGCAGTCGTTGCGCGAAGGTGCAGAAGCCAGTGCCGCGGCCATTGGTGGCGCGCTGCAACCGATGGCCGAAACCACCTTGGCCGGTCTGGCCAGCCACGGCCAGGCGCTGCATTCGCGCGTCGAACAGGCAGTGCAGCAGCAGTTGAATGGTCTGGCCGAGGGCTTCGAGCGCAGCCGCGTGGCGACCGAAGCGAGCTGGGCCAAGGTAGTGGCCGAGCAGACCGGCGCGCAGCAGGCGCTGGTTGCCGAACTGCGCCAGCATCTGCAGTCCTTCAGCGAAGGCCAGAGCACGCAGGGCGAAGCCCTGGTGGCACGCATCGGCGAGCGCCTGCAGGCCGATGCCAGCAGCAACGCCGAGGCCTGGCGCGCTGCTGCCGAACAGCAGCATGCATTGAACAGTGAACTTGTCGAGCGCCAGCAGCAGGCGCTGCAGCATGCCAGCAGCCACCTGGATGATCGTGCGCAGGCGCTGCTGCAGGCACTGGATGAACGCCACGCCGCCGGCCAGTCGCTGCTGCAGGAACACGAGCAACAGCGCTTGCAGGATTGGCAGGCCGCACAGGCCGCCACCGCCACGGCGCATGCCGAACTGCTGGCGGGCCTGGATGCACGCGAACAGCAGCGCCAGCTGCGTTGGGACGCGGTAAGTACCGAGCTGCAGCAGGCGCACGCGGCGTTGCAGGCCCAGCTGCTGGCAGGCGATGAACAGCGCCTGCAGCGCTGGAGCGATGCGTTGCAGAGCGTTTCGGCCGATCTGGCCGAGCGCCTGCAGGCCAATGGCCAGCGCCTTGCCGAACAGCAGCAGCAGGTCTGCGACACGTTGGCACAGACCGCGCAGCAGATCGGCGAGAACGGCCGTGCCCAGGCCAGCGCCACGCTGGCCGAAGTGTCCACCCTGCTGCAGACTGCGGCCGCGGCACCGAAGGCCGCCGCCGAGGTCATCAACGAACTGCGCAGCACCCTGTCCGAAAGCCTGGTGCGCGACAACAAGATGCTGGAAGAACGCGGCCACCTGCTGGCCACCGTGCAGACCCTGCTGGACGCGATCAACCACGCCTCGCACGAGCAGCGCACCGCTGTAGATGCACTGGTCGGAGGCTCGGCCGAACTGCTGGAACGCGTCGGTAACCGTTTCAGCGACCATATCGCGGCCGAGACCGGCAAGCTCGATGGAATCGCCACGTTGCTCAATGGCAGTGCCGGTGAAGTGGGCCAGCTGGCCGGCACCTTCGGTTCTGCCGTCGCGCAGTTCGGCACCGCTTCAGCAGAGCTCTCCGGGCGCCTGGAGCAGATTGGCGGTGCGCTGGACGCCTCGCTGGCGCGCAGCGATGAGCAGTTGGCGTATTACGTGGCGCAGGCGCGCGAGGTGGTCGACCTCAGCCTGCTGTCGCAGAAGCAGGTGATGGAAGAACTGCAGCAGCTGGCCGCGCGCCGCGGCAAGGCCGGCAGCGCATGAGCGACGAGCTGGAGGTCAACGGCGGCTCACACGCCCCGATCTGGGCGGCATTCGGCGATCTGATGTCAGTGCTGCTGGGCGCGTTCGTGCTGATCCTGGTCGGCGTGGTCGCCGTGCAGCTGGAGCTGTCGCAGCGCCTGGACCAGGAGGTCAAGCAGCGCCAGGCCGAAGCCAAGCGCCTGCAGACACTGGAGCAGGCGCTGGCCGGCCCGCTCGCCGCCGGCCGGGTGACGCTGGTGAATGGCCGCATCGGCATCAGCGGCAGCGTTCTGTTCGCGCTGAACTCCGACCAGCTGCAGCCGGAAGGCCAGGAACTGCTGCGCAGCCTGGCCGCGCCGCTGGCGGCCTATCTCGGCACGCGCGAAGAGATCCTGATGGTCAGCGGTTTCACCGATGACGCACCGGTGCGGGAAGGCAACCGCCGCTTCGCCGACAACTGGGAGCTGTCCGCACAGCGGTCGCTGACGGTGACCCGTACCCTGATCGCCGACGGCGTACCGGCCGATGCGGTGTTCGCCGCGGCGTTCGGCAGCGAGCAGCCGGTCAGCTCCAATGCCAGCGAAGATGGCCGCGCGCGCAACCGCCGCGTTGAGATCGCGCCTATTCCCAAGCCCAAGGCTGCTGCGCCGGGCGAGAAGAACGGCAATGGCAGCTGAGTCCGCGCCTTTGGAGGGATTGCGTGCCCTGGTGCGCGATCTGGATGCTGGCTCGCGCGCGCTGCCGCACTACCCGCAGATACCGATGCTGGAGGATGTGCGGCACGAGTGGTCCGAGCTGCGCAGCGAACTTCAGGTGCGCCGCTCGCTGCGCACCGAAGCCCCGGCGGATGGTGGCCCGCTGAACTCGGCGGTGCTGGTGCAGCGCATGCTGGACACGATGCAGGCGACCAGCCCCGGGTATCTGCGCCACTTCATCGACTATGTCGATACGCTGTCGTGGCTGCAGGCGTTGCAGGATGGTGCCGCCAGCAGCGGTGATGCAGCCAAGCCCAAACGCACACGCAAGCCGCGCAACGCAGGTTGACGGATAGCGGTAGTGCCGGCCGCTGGCCGGCAGCCTCATGAACCCTCCGCAGCATCCCGCAGCTGCCGGCCAGCGGCCGGCACTACCCGCGCGTGATGTCCGCAGTTGACCATGTCACCAGACAGTCATCTGTCTAGCGCACCATTTTCACGTTGATCGCGCGGCGCCCAACGCGCCCGTGATCGCATCGCGTGCTTCCCCTTTCATCTGCCTGAGCTCCGCTTCCATGCGGCGGCTCGCGCCTGCCTGAGTGCCTGTTCCATGACCAAGACCCTGTTGGCTTCTGCGTTGTCCTTGGCCCTTGCATCGACCGCGTGGGCGCAGCAGGCGCCGTCGGCCACCGAACTCGATGCGGTGTCAGTCATCGGCAGTGGCGAGGCGCGCCAAGTGCAGCGCATCACCCGCGAGAACCTGGACATCCTGCCGCCGGGTACCAGCCTGCAGAAGACGCTCAACCTGCTGCCCGGCGTCAACGCGCAGTCGGCCGACGCGCTGGGCACCAACGAACAGTCGATGACCCTGAGCCTGCGCGGTTTCAACTCCACCCGCCTGGGCTACACGCTGGACGGCGTGCCGCTGGGCGATGGTGCGTACAACAACTACAACGGCCTGACCATCAACCGTGCGCTGATCAGCGAGAACATGGCGGGCGCCGAACTGGCGGTGGGCATCGGCAGCCTCGGCACGCCGTCCACCAGCAACCTCGGCGGCACCATTTCCTATACCTCCGACCGCCCGGCGCAGGAACTGGGCGGCCGCGTGGTACAGACCTTCGGCAGCGATGCCAACCGTCGCACCTTCGTGCGCGTGGACAGCGGCGAGTACAACGGATTCTCCGGCTACGTATCGGGCATGAACGCGGTCTCGGACCTGTGGAACGACCAGACCGCGTACAACACATCCACTACCAAGCAGTTCAACGCCAAGGGCGTGTGGAACTTCGGCAGCGGCCAGATCACAGGTTTCGTCGACACCTCGCGGACCAGCCAGGCAGACTACTTCTACCTGTCCAAGGACGAGATGTCCCGCGGCCTGGGCTGGGACTGGGGCGGCTACGCACCGGACTGGAACAAGGCCGTGGCCAAGGCCTACTGCAACACCGCCAGCCTCAACGCGAAGAAGTGCGACAACAGCGGTCCGGACAAGGACGCCGACGGCGCATTCACCGCCGGGCAGATCCTGCGCGATGACAACCTGTACTACCTGGCCGGTGATTTCTTCCTGGCCGATGGCTTCAGCCTGCGGGCACTGGCCTACCACCACGATGACCGCGGCGAAGGCCACAACTGGAACAGCGGTGCGTGGTCCAACAAAGGCACCGCGCAGGAAATCCCGATCATCTTCCGCAACACCATCTACACCATCGACCGCGATGGCGGCACGCTGTCCTTCGATTGGGAGCTGGGCGCACACCGCCTCGAAGGTGGCCTCTGGTACGAACGCAACACCAGCAGCGCCGAACGCTACCAGACGGCGGTGGACGGTCCACGCGACCTGAGCGGCATGAACACCCTGCCCTCGGATGTGGGCGTGTTCGCCCAGCGTACGCGCTGGAAGACCCACCAGTTCTTCCTGAAGGACACCTGGCGCCTGCTCGATGACCGCCTGACCCTGGAGTTCGGCGCCAAGAGCCCGCACGCCACCTCCGATGCACAGGCGCTGCCGGGCGATGCGAAGACACCGATCCTGCCGAGCTCGAACAACCAGTTCGCCACCGGATCGCTGAAGGCCAGCAGGAATTTCCTGCCCAGCGTGGGCGCCAACTTCCGCCTCAGCGAGCATCACGAAGTGTTCGCCAGCTACGCCGAGAACATCGCCATGTTCCAGGGCGGCTTCAAACTCGGCCCGCAGGCGGTCAGCCAGGCCACCTGGAACGCGCAGGGCAACCTGAAGCCGGAAGAATCACGCTCGCTGGAGGCGGGCTATCGCTTCGTCACCGATACGTTGCAGGCATCGGTCGCTGCCTACAGCGTGCGCTTTGACAATCGCCTGCTGCAGTACAACCCCTGCGATTCCCGGCAGCCGGTCGGCCCCACCTGCGGCAACCGTTTCTACAATGTCGGCGGCGTCGACAGCCGCGGTGCCGAACTGACCGTGCTGTGGACACCGAACGAGCACTTCAGCTGGTACACCTCGGCGTCGCTGAACCGCTCGACGTATGCCTCCAACTACACCCAGGCCGGCGTCGAGCAGCAGATCAAGGGCAAGATCCAGACCGACACGCCCAAGCAGCTGCTGGCCACCGAAATCACCTGGCGCGACAACGGCTGGTTCGCCAGCCTGCGCGGCAAGTACACCGGCGAACGCTTCTACACCTATACCAACGACCAGGGCTTTGGTGGCTTCACCGTGTTCGACCTGGCCGGTGGCTACGATTTCGGTCAGGTTGGCTTCGCCAAGGGCATGCGCCTGTCGCTGAACGTGACCAACGTGGGTGACAAGCGCTACGCCAGCAACCTGGACTCGAGCGTGTTCGCCCCCAGCGACCCGGCCGGCAAACTGTATGTGTTCCATGCGTCGGCACCGCGCCAGGTGTTCGGTACCATCGACGTCCGCTTCTGATCGCCGGCCGAGGAGTCCATTGATGTCCGTTACTGCCCTGCTGTTGGCCGCGCTCTCGGCCAGCGGCTACAACGCACCGCATGAAGCTACCGGTGCACCGCCCCGCATCGTACAGGTGGCCGGCTTTGCCTACGTGGACAAGGGATTGGTCGCCGCCGGACGATTGCCGGCCGGCACCGTGGACTTCCTCGGCGATACGCTGGGCTCGTTCTCGTCGTTGGCGGTACAGCCGGGCACGTGGCGGCGTACCGCGCGTGGCTATGAAGGGGTGCTGTGGACCCTGCCCGACCGCGGTCGCAACGATCCGGAGGCCGGCCTGTTCTACGACTACGCCGGCCGCCTGGAGCGCATGCAGCTGCGCATCGACTGGCCGGCGGACAAGCCAGAGAGCTTCGGCACGCTGACGATGAAGCCGGAAAAGGGGCTGGTGCTGAAGGACTACAACGGCCAGCCATTCACCGGTGCCGACCCCGGTGACCACACCATCATCCAGCGTGGCGTGGTGCTGCCCTCGCCGGCCGTGGGCGCGGGGGCCGGCAAGGTCGCACTTGATGCCGAATCGCTGCAGTTCACCGCAGACGGTCACTTCTACATCGGCGACGAGTACACCGCCAATGTCTACTACTTCGACGCACAGGGGCAGCTGCAGGGCGTGATCGTGCCGCCGCAGGCGATCCAGCCACAACGTGATGGCAAGCCTGCCTTTGGATCATTGGCTCCGCCGCAGACCGGGCGCCGCAACAACCAGGGCGTGGAAGGCATGGGCCTGTCGCCCGACGGCACACGGCTGTTCGTTGCCCTGCAGAGCGCGCTGATGCAGGACAGCGCGGCAGGCAATGCCGCCGGCCGCATCAACACCCGCGTGCTGGTCTACGACGTGTCCAGCAACCCGACGCCGACGCAACCGGTAGGCCACCATGTGATGATCCTGCCTGCCTACGCCCACGACGGCAAAGGCAAGCTCGACCGTACCGCTGCGCAGAGCGAGCTGCGTGCACTGGACAACGAGCGTTTCCTGATGCTGGCGCGCGATGGCAATGGCCTGGGCAAGGATGGCGACGACCCGATCGTCTATAAATCGGTGCTGCTGGTGAACGTGGCGCAGGCCTCCAATCTGGTGGACACGGCCTATGAGACCGGCACGGCATCGGTGCTGGCCGATCCGGCTGACGCCATGTTGAAAACCGGCATCGTGCCCGCCAACGTCAAAGAGGTGCTGAATCTGCTCGACCGGCCGCAGCTGGCCCGGGCCGGGCTGGACATGGATACAGGACGTGGCCCTCACCCGGGATTGCTGTCGGAGAAGTGGGAAGCAATGGACGTGTTGCCGGCGCTTGATCCAGAGCACCCGAACGACGTACTACTGCTGATCGGCAACGACAACGACTTCACCGCCCGCAACTGCCGCATGCAGGGCGAGCACTGCGACAGTGCGTACGACAACGACAACCGGGTGCTGGTGTATCGGCTCACCCTGCCGTAGTGCCGGCCGCTGGCCGGCAACTTCACAAACCCCGACCGGTGGTAGTGCCGGCCGCTGGCCGGCAGCCTCATGAATCTCCGGAAACACCGCCTGGTTGCCGGCCAGCGGCCGGCACTACCAGATCGACCACGCATAGGGATACTGGCCAATCGCCCTGGCCAGGCCCGCTCGAATGGAATTTCCCAGGATATACAGAGCCTGGCGATGCAACGATTCCTCTGCCCTGACCGCATGATCGAAGTACCCGGACTGCCAGACCGCGCCACGATGACCGGTCAGCCGATTCAACGCCAACGCGCTGGATGACTTGAACCGACGGGCGATGCCCGACAGCTCCGACGCATGCAATTGCAACATCCAATGCACATGATCCGGCATCACCACCCATGCCAGTGACTGGACCAGGCCTTGTCGCTCCAGTTCCTCAAACTGGCTGGAGACGCAACCTGCCGTAGCGCCGCATTCAAAGCGTCGGCGGCGCTGGCATGTTGTCGTGGCCAGCACATATACCTGACCGATGATGGAGCGCCGCCCGTGGCGCAGGAGATCGCTGCTCATGGCCCATCGTGGATCAGGCAGACATCGCTGGCTGTCGGGGAACAGCGCAGCATTGCATGAGGATGTTGCTGACAGTCTGCTGGGGTTGCCGGCCAGCGGCCGGCACTACCGGACAAGGAACTCCCCTTGGTAGTGCCGGCCGCTGGCCGGCAACCCATGAACCCCGCCCGGCGGCGCCCGGCCCCGTCACCCGCGCAGCGTAGCGCCACCGTCCACATACAGGTCACTCATCGCCACGTGCCCGGCCTGCTCGGACAGCAGGAACATCACTGCCTGTGCGATGTCCTCCGGCGTGGCCAGCTTGCGCAAGGGGATGCCCGCCTTGTAGGTGGCCGGATTGCCGGCGATCACCCGTGCCGCGCCCTGCTCGTCTTCCCACATGCCGGTCTGCATCGGGGTCAGCGTGGAGCCCGGCGCAACGATGTTGCAGCGGATGCCCAACGGTGCCAGCTCCAGGCCCAGGCAACGGGTGAACATCGTCGCCGCCGCCTTCGACGCGGCATAGGCGGCCATGCCATGCCGTGGCACGCCCGCCGCGTTGGAACTGACGGTCACGATGGCACCTTGCCGGCGCGGCGACATCACTCGTGCCAGTGCGCGGCCCACATGGAACACACCATCGGCATTGACCGCGAACACCCTGCGCCAATCCGCGTCACGAGTGTCCACGACCTCGCCGACATGCAGCACGCCCGCCACGCTGGCCGCCAACATGATCGGTCCCACCGTGGCTTCCACCTCGTTTACCAGCGCGTCCACGGCCGCGCCGTCGGTGACGTCCAGTGCGAAAGCCTGCACGCGACCATCGTCGGCTGCCAGCGCAGGTCGCTCGCGATCGGTTGCCACGACCCGGCACCCCGCGTCCAGCAGTTGCCCGACCAGCGCCGCACCGATACCGCCGGCTGCGCCGGTCACCAGCGCCACATTTCCTTCAAAACCCGTCAGCTGCATGTTGCGCTCTCCTGTTGCCTGTCCCACTGCTGCAGCCGCGCCGACAACCACGGTGCCAGCTGCGCCACCGCATCACGCCCGGTCAGTTCGGCGTGCAGGAACGGCAGCTCGATGGCATCCACCTGCAGCGCATGTGCCTTCCATAGCGCGGACTGCAACTGCGGCCGTGCCTGATGATCGCGTCCGGCCCGCACATGCGCCAGCGTTCCGACGAAGGGTCGGTGCTGGTGTTCGCGGATCAGTCGATTGGTTCCGGTCACCGCCCGTACCACGCCGTCGAGCACCACCTCGGGCAGGCTGCCCAGCGCGCTGCCGCCGCGCCGCAGGAAGGCGAGGATGCGCTCGCGATCGTCCAGTTCCGGATGCGCGTCCGGGTCATGCCCGGCGATGGCCAACAGCGCCCGCAGCGCCGCGATCGGGTCGGGCTCCGGTTCGGCACGCCAGCATTCGCTGGGATAGGCATCGAGCAGCACCAGTTCGCCGACCTCGCGACCGATCTCGTGCAGGCGCACGGCCATCGCCTGGGCGAGGATGCCCCCCACCGACCAGCCGAGCAGATGGATCGGCCCCTGTGGCTGCAGCGTGATCACCCGCTGCACATAGTCATTGGCCATGGCCTCGATGCTGCCTGGCAGCGATTGCGTGGCATCGAGCGCGGGCGACTGAAGCCCGTACACCGCGCGCGTTGGCTGCAGCGCCCGGGCCAGTGCGCGATAGTTCCAGGCAATGCCGCCTGCCGGGTGCAGCACGAACAGGGGGGCTGCGGTTGCCTCGTCGGATGCCGACAGCGCAATCACCGGCCCCAGCGCGTGATCGGCGCGTGCGGGCGGCTCGGCAATGCGTGCCGCCAGCGCGGCTACGGTCGGCTGCGCGAACAGCGCGCCCAGCCCCAGCTCGCAACGCCAGCGCTGCTCGATGGCCAGCAGCAGGTGCACGGCCGACAGGGAGTCGCCTCCGACGCTGAAGAAATCCACATCAACCGCCACCGGCAGTTCGCGCCCCAGCGCCTGTGCGAACAGCCCGGCCAGTTCCTGCTCCAGCGGCGTACGCGGCGCCTGCCCCGCAACGTCCTGCTGCGGCGGTTTCGGCAGCGCAGACCGGTCCAGCTTACCATTGGCGGTCACCGGCCACTGATCCACGCCCACGAACGCAGACGGCACCATGTAGTCCGGCACCCGCGCCAGCAGATGGCTGCGCAGCGCCGCTGCATCGAGCAGCACCGTCGGCACATAGGCGACCAGCCGCGCCTCGCCGGGTAGATCATCGCGCAACAGTACTTCCACCCGGTCCATTCCAGGCAGCTCGCGCAACGCGGCTTCAATCTCGCCAAGTTCGATGCGCAGGCCGCGCAGCTTTACCTGATGGTCGCTGCGCCCCAGGTAGTCGACCGCACCGTCGGCCCGCCAGCGTGCCACGTCGCCGGTGCGGTAGATGCGCTCACCCGGCAGGAACGGATCCGCCAGGAAGCGCTCGGCCGTCAGGTCGTCGCGGCCGAGATAGCCGCGCGCCAACTGCACACCGCCGAGGTACAGGTCACCGGCCACGCCCACCGGCAAGGGCTGCATCCGTGCGTCCAGCACATACAGGCGGGTGTTCCAGACCGGGAAACCGATCGGCACCGGGCGCGAGCGGTCATCGGCCGACGCCGGCCACCAGCTCACATCCACTGCCGCTTCGGTCGGCCCGTACAGGTTGTGCAGTTCGGATTGCATTCTCGCGTGGAAGCGGTCGCGCAGCGCGGCATCCAGCGCCTCGCCACTGGTGAACACGCGCCGCAGCCGCAGGTCCTGTGAGGCCGGTGCCGCCAGGAACGCATCCAGCATCGACGGTACGAAATGTGCGGTGGTGACACCATGGACGCGGATCAATCGCGCCAGCTCGGTCGGGTCGCGGTGTGCGTCCGGCCCCGCCAACACCAGCGTCGCGCCGCACAGCAGTGGCAGGAAGAATTCCCAGACCGATACGTCGAACGTTGCCGGGGTCTTCTGCAGAATCCGGTCGTCGGCACCAATGCCATAGTGCTCGCGCATCCACAGCAGGCGATTGACGATGGCGCGGTGTTCGATCACCACGCCCTTGGGCTCGCCGGTCGAACCGGAGGTATAGATCACATAGGCCGCATCGTCGCCCATCGGGCCCGGCCAGGGTGCGGCAAAGCTCAGGTCGGTCCACTGCTCCGGCGGCAGCACCGGCACATCTGAAAGACGGGATTGCACGCCGGCCTCTGCCAATACGCAGACCGGTTGCGCCGACGCCAGGATGCGCGCCAGGCGCTCCGCTGGATGGGCAAGGTCCAGTGGCAGGTACGCGCCGCCTGCACGCAGCACCGCCAGCAACGCAACCACCAGTTCCAGCGAACGCGGCAGCGCTACGGCAACGACCGTGCCCGGGCCCACGCCCAGCGAGCGCAGCTGCGCGGCCAGGGCGAAGCTGCGGGCCTCCAGCGCAGCATGGTCCAGCGTCGTATCGCCGAACACCAGCGCCGCTGCCGACGGATCGCGGTCCATGCCCTGCTGCAACAGTTCGACCAGGGTGGTGCCAGGCAGCGCATGCGTGGTGGCATTGAAGCCATGCACGACCTGCTTGGATTCTTCCGGCGTGGCCAGTGGCACCGTCGCGATGTCTTCGGCCAGCAGCGCGGCCGACACGAAATGCAGCAGCCGCCGGGCATGCGCCTTCATGTCATCCAGGCCATACAGGGCCGGGTTTGCTTCAATCTCCAGATCCAGCAGGGTCTGTCCATCGCCACGGAAGCCCAGTGTCAGGTCGTCGACCGGGCCGGTGCTCAGCACTTCCAGTGAGGCCTGCACACCCGGCAGCGCAAGCGGCTTGTAGAACGGCTGCACGTTGATCAACGGCCCATGCAGACGGTGCTGTGCACCGACCAGGCCGAGGTCACGACGCAGCTGTTCGCCACGATAGCGCCCATGCTTGCGGCTCTGGCTGAGCTGGCGCCCGATGCACCGGCAGAATTCCTCGACGCCGCCCTCGCCGCCCGCTACCCGCAGCGGCAGCACGTTCATCACCATCGCCGGCACCCGCGCCGCCGCGTTGCCAAGCCGCGCCATGTACGGCACCCCGAGCACGACTTCCTCGGACGCGCTCATGCGACGCACATACTCGGCGGCCAACGCGGCAAGCACATCCGGCCACGGCTGCAGCCACGATGCCGAGACCTGCAGCAGGCGCTCGCGCAACGCGGGGTCCACCGGCTGCACCCAGCGCATTGCATCGTCACTGGCCGCGGCGGTGCCGGCCAGGCCGGTGGAGGCCGGGGCGCCCTGCAATGCCTGC
The DNA here is from genome assembly GCF_052665395.1 of Stenotrophomonas sp. 3(2025). NCBI lineage: Bacteria > Pseudomonadati > Pseudomonadota > Gammaproteobacteria > Lysobacterales > Lysobacteraceae > Stenotrophomonas > Stenotrophomonas sp. 3(2025). The sequence goes on from NZ_JBQOIF010000001.1 coordinate 268,576, forward strand.
AACCACCACTGCCGGTCGACGTCGCGGCGCGCATCACTGCGGTAGCTGGCATCATCGGCCAGCACGCCCGCCAACCCTGGCAGCGCACTACCGGTTCGGCCCGCATACAGGGCGCAGACGCGGTCAGTGAACAGCGCCATGCCATAGCCATCGGTGGCCAGGTGATGCACGCGCAGGTACCAGGCCCAGCGCTGGCCACCCAGGTCGAACAGCACCTGCTGGCTCAGCCGGTCGCGGGTCGGGTCGACCGCGCTGCAGCGGTCAGCCAGCATCGTCGCACGCGCCGTCTGCTGCGGATCATCGGCCGCGGCGACATCGCGCAGCTGCAGCAATGGCACCCGCGCGGGATCGTGCCATTGCACGGGCTGGCCGTCCTCGGCCTCGGCGAAACGCAACGCCAGCGCCTCGGCCTCGACGGCGGCCTGGTTGGCGGCAGCGGTGAACGCCGGCACATCCAGCGAACCCTCGATCCACGCCGCGTGCGCGGTATTGAATGCAGGATTCTGCGGTGCCAGCCGCTGGGCAAACCACAACCCTGCCTGCGCCTCGGTCAGCGGCAGCGGCGATCCGCTCATGCCGTCTGCGCAGCCTGCAGCTGCTGCACCACCGCCCACCACTGGCGCAGCGTGGTGTGCTCAGCCAGCTGCGCGAACTCCAGTGGCAGCCCGGTGTTGCCCCAGGCCAGCACCAGCCCCAGCATGCGCATCGAATCCAGATCCAGATCGATCAGGTTGTCATCATCGCCGATGTCAGACGCTTGGCAGTCCAGCACGCGGGCGACGTCGGCGCGCATGCGCTCCAGGGTCAGGGTTTCGGTCGTCGCGTTCATCACATTGCCTCCAGCAGCTGGTCGGTGGTCATCGGTACGCCGCAGGTGCGGGCGATCCAGTGCAGCGCATGGTCATGGTCGGCACGCGAGAAATCGGCCACGGCATCGGCAGCGATGAACGTCTCGATGTCACGCTGGAACGCCTCCACCGCCGTCGCGGTGCATCCGATATGCGCGTAGACGCCGGTGATCAGTAGCTGGTCGCGGCCGCGCACGCGCATCAGCGTTTCCAGATTGCTGCGCTGGAACGCGCTGTAGCGGTGCTTGACCAGCACATGCTCGCCCGGCTGCGGCGCGAGTGCGTCGATGATCGGCTCGTGGTCGGCACGCCGGCCCATGCCCGGGCCCCACAGGTCTGCCTGCAGACCGCGGTCGCGGCGGTCCTGGTCGCCGTGCTGGGCGGTGTAGAACACCGGAATGCCGTGCGTACGGCAATGTCCCAGCAGGCGCGCGATGTTGTCCACCGCCGGCTGCAGCGGCGCGTTGCCCGCGTCGAATGCGGCGAGGAAATAGCGCTGCATGTCGTGTACCAGCAAGGCAACACGATCACGCTGGGGGCGCCAGGCGCCTCGCGCCTGCGGCAGTTCCGCAGCGGTCGGCAGGGAATACGGGGTAATGCGGGGCAGCGCCATCAGCGCGTTCCTCCTGTCTGTTGCAGATGACGCGCGCGCAGCTGCGCGCGCAGTTCGCGGCGGCTGATCTTGCCAACCGCCGTGGTGTCGAAACTGTCCACGAAAACAATCTGATCGGGCACCTTGAACGCGGCCAGGCCACGCCCGCGCATCCACGCCTTCAGCGCCGGCGCCTTGATGGCCTCGCCCTGCTGGATCACGAAGGCACAGCTGCGCTCGCCCAGGTAGTCGTCAGGAATGGAGACCACGGCGGCGTCGAACACGCCGGGATGGGCCAGCAGATGGTCTTCGATCTCCTCGGCGGAGATCTTCTCGCCCGCCCGGTTGATGTGGTCGCCGGCACGGCCCTGCACCACCAGATAGCCGCCGGGCAGCTGCTGCACGCGGTCGCCGGTGCGGTAGAAGCCGTCGTCGGTGAACGAGCGCGCGTTGGCCGCCGCGTCATTGTGGTAACTGCGGATGGTGTACGGACCGCGCGTGAGCAGATGACCGACCTCGCCTTCGGCAACGGGCTGGTCGTGGTCGTCGACCACGCGCACTTCATCATCCTCGCTGATCGGCCTGCCCTGGCAGGCGACGACCAGGTCCTGCGGGTCATCCAGCCGGGTGTAGTTGACCAGGCCTTCGGCCATGCCGAACACCTGCTGCAACGTGCAACCGAGGCCATCGATGACCCGTCGCGCGGCTTCCGGCACCAGCTTCGCTCCCCCGACCTGCAGCACCTGCAGGCTGGACAGATCGTGCCTGCTGGTCGCCGCGGCCTGCGCCCACAGCAGCGCCAGGGGCGGCACCAGTCCACAGCAGGTCACCTTCTCGCGCGCGATCAACGGAAACGCCGCATCCGGGCCGGGGCCCGGGCTGAGTACCACGCGGGCGCCGGCGTACAGCGCACCGAAGAAACCCGGCGAGCTCATCGGGAAGTTGTGTGCTGCCGGCAGCGCAACCAGGTACACGCTGTCGCGGTCGATGCCACAGATTTCGTTGCTGGCGCGGAACGAGTAGATGTAATCGTCGTGCGTGCGCGGAATGAGCTTTGACAGCCCGGTGCTGCCGCCGGAGATCTGCAGGAACGCCACCGACTGCGGATCAGGATCGGCCGGCAGCTGGCAGCGATCGCCCTGCAGCGATTCCAGCGCGACGAACTCGGCCGCATCGCCGTCGATCAGCACGTGGCGTACCGCCGGCACTTCTGCCTGCAGCGCGCGCGCCAGGGCACGATGATCGAAGCCTTCATGGACATCGGTGCTGATGTAGGCACTGGCCTCGGCCTTGCGTGCAAAGTGGGCCAGCTCGGTGATGCGATGTGCGGGCAGCGCGTACACCGGCACCAGCCCGGCGCGGAACAGGCCACAGACCGTTGCGATGAAACCGGCCGTATTGCCCAGCTGCACCAGCACGCGCTCGCCGGGTTGCAGGCCCAGCGCCAGCAGCCCGGCGCCGATGCGCCCGGCCTCATGCCAGAGCTGCGCATAGCTCAGGCGCACATCGCCAGCCACCACCGCGATGTCATCGGCATGGCGCTCGGCGCGTTCGCGCAGGAAACGCGGGAAGGTTTCGCCACGCCAATGACCTGCGGCCCGATAGCGAGCGACCAGCGCTTCAGGCCATTGCTGCTGCAGCGGCAGGCGCGAATCAAAGGTGGACGGCGTCATGCGGATACCTCGATCAGGGACAGCGGGTCCTGCACACCCAATGCGTTGAGCAGGGCAGCAAACTTGGCGGCGGTTTCGGCCACTTCGGCCTCGGGCTGCGAGTCGGCGACGATGCCGGCGCCGGCATACAGGCGCAGCTGGGTGCCCTGCAGGCGCGCGCAGCGGATCGCCACATACCAGTCGCCGTCCCCCTGTGCATCCAGCCAGCCCACCGCGCCGGCATAGAAGCCGCGCGGCACCGGTTCCAGCGCACGGATGCGCTGCAGTGCCTGCAGCCGCGGGGTACCGCAGACGGCCGGGGTGGGATGCAGCTCGGCCAGCAGGGTCGCCGCCGACGTGGCAACGTCCTTCAGCGTGGCGTGGATGCGCGTACCCAGATGCCACATGCTGGCGGTGGCGTGCAGCACCGGGCGTGGCTGCGCTTCGATATGGCTGCACCAGGGCGAGAGGCCAGCGACAATGGCATCGACCACATGCCGGTGTTCGTCATGATCCTTCGCCGATGCCAGCAACGCCTGCGCGGCGCGCTCGTCCGCAACCGGATCGGCACTGCGCCTGGCCGAACCGGCCAGCGGATGCGACAGCACCTGCGCCCCGCGTTTGCGCAGCAGCAGCTCCGGTGTCGCCCCCACCAGCCATGCCGGCGCCTGGCCAACGTCCATCGGCAGCGGCACGGCGTAGGTCGCCACCGAAGGATCGGTGCCGAGGCGGGCCAGCAGCATTTCCGGTGACAGCGCCTGCTGCGTGTGCGCCAACAGGCTGCGCGCCAGTACCACCTTGTGCAGCTCCGGGTCCGGCGCGCGCATCGCGCTGACCGCGTCGGCCACGGCCGCTGCATACGCCTGCGCCGAGGGCTCGGCAGTCAGCGCTCCGGACAGCGCCGGCGCCGCCTGCGACTGCACGGGCAACGCCGGCAGCAGGCGCTCGGGCTGGTACAACGCATCATCGGCGCGCGGCTCGAACGGCACCGCGCCGACCAGCAGGCCCGGCCCACCGCGCTGCTGCGCGAAGAACGTCGCCACGCGCTCGGCCAGCGTCGCCAGCACACCGGTCGGCAAGGGTGCGCGGCAGCCGCGCGCGTGCATCTGCTGATCGGCCTGCCGCAGCAGGAACAGCGACGCTTCGGCGGCGGGCTCGGGCAGCATCGACGCAGCCTCCGGCCACGCGCCCTGCATCAGGGAATCGTTCATGGGGTCTCCTTCATCCGATACGCTGCGGCCAGCACGCACAGCACCAGCAGCAGCACGCCGACCAGCAGGTAAGGCAGGCTGGCGCCGCCGCGATACAACAGGGTGCCGAGCATCGGCCCGGCCACCATGCCCAGCCCCTGCGCCGCCGCGACGGTGCCGGCCGCCGCCCCCTGTTCGTGCGCCTGCACCGCGTCGGCGGCCAACGCCTGGAACGAGGGGAACACGAAGCCCATGCCGAACGCTGCAAGCGCGTAGGCCGCCGGCAACTGCCAGGTCTGCTGCACCGCCGCCACCGACGCAAAGCCGATGCCTGCGATCAGTGCGCCGAGGATGATCCAGCGCCGGGGATGAACGTCCAGTTTCATCACCAGCCCCTGCGCGAGGATCAGGCCCACGCCGACTGCAGTCAGTGCGATGCCGGCCATGCGTGCACCTTCGGCTGCATCCAGGCCGAAGCGATCAATGGCGAAGAAGCCGACCGTGACCTGGGCGATGGTCACCGACACCATCGCCACGAACGCGGCCATCTGCGGCAGGCGCAGCCGCGGGTCGAGGCGCGACAGCGGTACGCGGTTGCGGCTGTGTGCGGCTGCCACCGGCGGCGTGGCCGGCAGGCGCCATGCCAGCAGGCCCAGCGCGAGCAGCGGCAACAGCGCAGCCACGTACAGCGCCAGCGGCAGGTTCTTGTAGGCAAGCCATCCGGCAGCAGCCGGACCCAGCACCATTCCCAGCGCGTTGGCGCTGCCCAGGCGGGCGAGGAATTTCGCACGTTGGCCGGTGGGTGCCTTGTCGGCGATCAGCGCGGCAGCGGTCGGCGGCACGGCCGCGTAGAACAGGCCGATCAGGCCACGCGCACCGACCAGCACCAGCACCGAGACCAGCACCGGCGGTATTGTCTGCAGCGCGACATCGATGAACACCGCCAGCGCGATGTAGACCACGGTGTAGGCACTCATCGCCAGCATCAGCACGCGCTTGCGGCCGATGCGGTCGCTGAGCTGGCCCCAGGGGCGCGCGGCCAGCATCCACAACACGCCCGCGGCCGTAACCGATAGACCGGCATGCCATTCGGACAGGCCCAGCAGGCGGACCACCGGGCCGATGACGGCGACGAAGGACATCATCGCCATGGTGCCGATCAGGGCAGCCAACACCAGCGCCGGCAAGCCGGGAACCACGGGACGTGCATGCATGGAACACCAACCGTAACCAGGGAGGGAACGCCGGGCGCATCCGCACCCCGCGCGACGTCGCCCTGTCAGGCGGCGACACCATCCTTAAATGATAACGGCTCGCATTTGCATTTGATACCCATTCGCTTAACGGGCACGCACCTGCGGGTGCATCACTGCCCTGCGCGCACCGACAGCAGGCCGCGACGCTTGAACCACCACTCCAGCGGCAGGGTCACCAGCGGCGGAATCGCAGCCAGCAAGGCCAGCCCCGTTGCCCACCATGGCCAGCGCAGGCGCAGCGCCGCAAACAGAGTCACCGCCACGTAGACCAGGAACGCCACGCCATGCAGCGGCCCGAACAGCTTCACCAGCGCCACGTTGGCCTGCGGGCCGTACTTGAGCCACATGCCGGCCAGCAGCCCGGCCCAGGTGATGGCCTCGATGAAGGCGACGACGGCGAACAGGCGCCCGGTCGGGTGCAGCGGGTTACGGTGGGTCACGCAGGGCTCCAGCGCTGGATATCAAATGCGAATGATACGCAGATGCGAACGATCCGAACACCGAGGGTGGCGCCGGGCCATGCCCGGCGAACGGTAGAGCTGTGTCCACCAAGGTGGACACCTACCGAAGCGTATCGGGCAGGACGTGCTCGCCTATCTCGCCCAGTACGTCGTCCACCGGCCGGCCGTTGTCCACCAGGTTGAACATCACATGCGCCACACCCTGCGCGTGTACGCGTTGCAGGTACGCGCGCAGGCCATCGCGGCCCACCTTCAGGCCCAGCGGCAGCGGCTCCGCCGGCGCAGTTGGATCGGCCTGCAGGTCCAGCAGCATCGACTGCACGAATGGCTTGGGCGCGCCGCCGCTCTGGGCCAGCGCCTGCTGCCACAGACCGATGCGCCCTTCCTGCGCGGTCTCTTCGCGGTGATAGGTCGCCCAGCCTTCGGCCTCGCGTGCGATCCACTGCAGGCTCTGCCGCGCAGTACCGACCACCAGCATCGGAATGCGCCTTGCCGGCGCGGGAAGTACGTCGTATCCACCGGTTGCCTGCAACACCGGCGCGCGCTCGGAGGGTTCGGGGGACAGCGCCGCACGCAGCAGCGACCAGCGCTCGCGGAAGGTGCCCGCCCTGCCCTGTAGGTCCTCGCCGAAGGCCGCGAACTCTTCTGGTCGATCACCCGAGCCCAGCCCCAGCACGAAGCGTCCACCGCTGATCCGGTCCAGCGTCAGCGCCGATTTCGCCACCTGCAGCGGTTGCCGCAACGGCAGCACGATGGCCGCAGTGCCGATCACGATGCGCTCGGTCGCCGCGGCCAGCATCCCCAGCCACAGGAACGGATCATCCAGCGCACTGGCGGTCGCATCCGGCCCCTGCGGCACCATCAACGGCACATCGCGGGTCCACAACGCGGCAAAACCCAGATCGTCGGCGAGCCGCGCGACGCGGCGCGCCTCATGCGGATCGGCCAGGCCGCGTGCGGCCACCGGCGTCATCAGGCCAAGGCTCAAGCCCTGCTCTGGAAACAGACGTGCATGGGCAGGATTGAAATCAGTCATGCCGCCAGCTTAGCGTGGGGCATTGATGGCGTCCCACAACAGGAAGTACAGCGCATGCCCAGGATCCGTCCCGCCCACGTCGATGACCTGCCCGCGATCAGCGCGGTGTGCATGGCGGCCTTCACTGCAGCCGTTGCGCCCATGCTTACCGCCGAGGGCATCGCCACCTTCGGCAACGTGGCCGCAGCCAGCGCGTTCGCCGAGCGCCTGCAGGGTGACAACCACATCCTGGTGGCCGAACAGGAGGGTCGTGTGGTCGGCGTGGTGGAACTGAAGGCGGGCCAGCACCTGGCGATGCTGTTCGTCGCGCCGAAGCTGCAGGGGCAAGGCATCGGTCGTGCCCTGCTGCAGTCGGTGCTGCCGCAGGTACGCGGCCCGCAGATGACCGTGCGCGCCTCGCTCAACGCGGTGCCGGCCTACGAACACTATGGGTTCGTGCTGGATGGCGACGTCGGCGAGTACCACGGCCTGATCTACCAGCCGCTGGTGTTGGCGGTGCCCGCTGCGGTGGCTGCGCCCCCTGGTCCGCACTGATACCCCGCCCACATGCCGTGCTGCGCGTGCGACATAAGCAAACTGCATCAGCCAGCACCCCGACCGTTCCTACAATGGCCCACCACCCTGCCCTTTGAGATGCTGCCGATGCGCGTCGCGCTTTCCCTGTTGCTGTTGGCCTCGGCCCTGAGCGCCTGCTCCCCCGCGTCCGCGCCGGTACCGACGGCGAAGGCGGCATCGACCGCCCCGGCCTCCGCCATCGCCTGGCGCCAGGGCGACGTGGATGATGCCTTCAACGAAGCCGCCGAGAGTGGCAAGCCGGTGCTGCTGTACTGGGGCGCGGTGTGGTGCCCGCCGTGCAACCAGCTCAAGGCGGGGCTGTTCAAGGATCCGGCCTTCATCGCACTGACCGGCAAATTCGTGCCGGTCTACCTGGACGGCGACGAAGAAGGCGCGCAGGCATGGGGCGAACGCTTCGGCGTGCGCGGCTATCCAACCCTGATCGTGCTCGACCCGCAGCGCAACGAAATCACCCGCGTGGCCGGCGGCAACGACGCGGCCGAACTGACCCGGGCCCTGACCGTCGCCGCCAGCCGCCGCAGCGCTGTCGCCGAAACACTTGCGACCGCGCTGGCGACGCCGGCCACGCTTGGCGCCGAAGACTGGCAGGTACTGGGCGATTACGGCTGGGAGGTGGATGCCAACCGCCTGGCTGGCAAGCGCAGCGCCCAAGACGTGCTGCAGCAGCTGGCCAAGGCCGCACCCGAGCCTGCGCTGCAGCGTCGCTTCGCGCTGCTCGCCTTGGCTACCGCCGGGAAACCGACGGCAGCGCCCACCCAGGTACGCGAACTGTTGCAGGCGGTGCTGGCACAACCGGCGGAGGTACGTCGCAACCGCGAGCTGCTGGGGTATGCCGGCGCCGGGCTGGTCAAGCAGGCCAGCGCTGGTCCGGCCAGCAGCAATGCCCTTGGCCAGCAGTTGCTGGTCGCGCTGGAACGTGCCGACGCCGCGCGTGGTGATCGCGCAGACGATGCCTTGTCACGTGCGTTGACCGAGTTGGCGCTGGCACGCCAGCAGCAGCCTGAAGGCCCGCTGTCGGCAGCACTGGTGCAGCGCGTAAAGCAGCGCGTGGCCGCCGCCGATGCCGCAGCCACCGATGCACACGCGCGCCAGGCCACCATCAGCAGTGCCGTCTACGCGCTGCGTCAGGTCGATGATGATGCAGGCGCCGAGGCCTTGCTGCTGGCAGAGCTGAAGCGCAGCGAGCAGCCTTACTACTACATGCCGGAGCTGGCCGAACTGGCCGAGCAGCGTGGTGATACCGCCGGCGCCCTGGAATGGCTGAAGCGTGCCTATGAAGGCGCGCAGGGCCCTGCCACGCGCGTGCAGTGGGGCGTGCTGTACGTGGAAGGCCTGCTGCGGTTGGCACCCGATGATGCACCGCGTATCGAGCAGGCCACCGAGGCCTTGATCGCCGAGCTGGACAAGCAGCCGTCCGGCTACCACCAGCGCACGCGTCAGCGCTTCGAACGGCTGGCCGGACAGCTGCAGGCGTGGAGCGCCAAGCACAAGGGTGCGGACACGCTGGCGCGGCTGCAGCAGCGGATGCAGGCGGCCTGTGGTGAGCAGGTTGATAGCGGCTGCAAGGAATGGTTGAGCTGACGCCAGACGCAGGATTCGACGGATGGCGGTAGTGCCGACCGCTGGCCGGCACTACCCTGCTGCTTCTGCTCTCGCCTTTGACGTCGCCTCCGCGCCGGCGCGTGGACCCGTCCTGCATGGGCCCATCCGCCCACGCGATCCCGGGACAGTCAACGCGCCGGCAGCGCCCTCTTTTCATCACCCCGCTTGACCTCAACCAATGTTGAGGTGCGATAACAGTCTCCCCACGGCCATACCCCTGGCCTTCCCCACGGAGACTGTCCCGATGCCGTACTCGCTTCCCGCCCTCCCCTATGCCTACGACGCCCTCGAGCCGCACTTCGATGCGCGCACGATGGAAATCCATCACAGCAAGCATCACCAGGCCTACGTCAACAACCTCAATGCCGCGCTGGAACAGGCGGGCCTGCCGGCACAGCCGGTGGAAATCCTGATCGCCGACCTCGACGCCCTGCCCGAATCGATCCGCGGTGCAGTGCGCAACAACGGCGGCGGCCACGCCAACCACAGCCTGTTCTGGACCGTGCTCAGCGCCAATGGCGGCACCGCCGATGACGAGCTTGCCGCGGCCATCGATCGCGACCTCGGTGGCTACGACGCCTTCAAGGAGGCATTCAGCAAAGCGGCGCAGACCCGTTTCGGCAGCGGCTGGGCGTGGCTCACCGTCGATCACCAGGGCCGCCTGCAGGTCGAGAGCAGCGCCAACCAGGACAGCCCGCTGATGGGCGCGGCGGTGGGCGCCTCCGGCAACACCCCGATCCTTGCCCTGGATGTCTGGGAACACGCCTACTACCTGCATTACCAGAACCGTCGCCCGGACTACATCGGCGCGTTCTTCAACCTCATCAACTGGGCCGAGGTCGGCCGGCGCTACCGCCAGGCCAGGGCCGCATGAACGCGGACTCCGGTGCATACGCCGGGCCGTGGGCGGGGGTGTTCCCCGCTCCGGCACCGGTGCCATCGGTCAGCCTGCCACCGCGTGCGCTGCGGCGGTTGCTCGGCCATTTCCCTACCGGCGTGGCGATCGTCTGCGCCCGCGACGCACAGGGAAAACCGCAGGGGCTGACCATCAACTCGTTCGTGCCGATCTCGCTGCAGCCGCCACTGGTGCTGTGGAACCTCGCCCTGCATGCGCAGAGCCTGTCCACGTTCCAGCGCGCCACCCGCTTTGCGATCAGCGTGCTCGGCGCTGGCCAGGAAGCCCTGGCGCGCCGATTCGCCGATCCGCAGGTGCGCCATCGATTCACCGATGTGCCCTTGCTGGACGACGGCGAAGATGCGCCACCGCGTATCGCCGGTGCCGTGATCCATCTCACCTGCACCCGCCACGCGCAGTGGCCGGTCGGCGATCACCTGTTGCTGGCCGGGCGCATTGTCGATGTGCAGGAAGCAGGCGGTGCACCACTGCTGTTCCATCGCGGCCGCTTCCAGGCGGGACCGGTGGAAACCCTGCTGGAGGTGCGCTGATGGACATCGAAACGCTGGAGAGGATGCTTGCCGCCGGCAAGGACAGCGCACTGCTGCGCTTTGGCCTGGGCAAGAGCTGGCTGGATGCCGGCGACCCGGTGCGCGCAGCCACCCATCTGGGCCGCTGCGTGGTGCTGGACCCGGACTATTCGGCGGCGTGGAAGCTGCTGGGCAAGGCCTGGCTGGCTGGTGGCCAGCCGCAGGCGGCGCGCGAAGCGTGGCAGCGCGGGCTCAGCGTGGCCGGCAGCAAGGGCGACCAGCAGGCCCGCAGGGAAATGCAGGTGTTCCTGCGCAGGCTCGATCGCGATTCACCTGCGCTGTTGGCGAAGGCCGGCTGAAGACTCAGCCGGCGTTGGCCGACGCCGGTGCCGGCATGATGTCCGGCATCGGCAGGCGGCGCGGCTTGCTCGGGAACGCGTGGCGCAGGATGCGCCAGACCACCTGGGTGAACTGCCGCGGCAGCGAGCCGTTGTTGTAGTGCTGGCCGTAGCGCCGGCAGATGTCCTTCACTTCCTTGGCGATGGCCGCATAGCGGTTGGCCGGCAGGTCCGGGTAGAAGTGGTGCTCGATCTGGTGGCTGAGGTTGCCCGACAGCACGTTGATCACGAAACCGCCGCTGATGTTGGACGAACCGCGCAGCTGGCGCAGGTACCAGTGGCCACGCGATTCATTGCGCAGGCATTCCTTCGGGAAGGTTTCCGATTCGGCGGTGAAGTGGCCGCAGAAGATGATCACATAGGTCCAGATGTTGCGCAGGCCGTTGGCCACCATGTTGCCCAGCATCACCGGCAGGAAGAACGGACCGGCCAGCAGCGGGAAGAACACGTAGTCCTTCAGCACCTGGCGGATCATCTTGCGGGCCACCGGACGGGTCTGCAGCCACATCGCACGGCTGCTGATGCGGCCCTTGAACCAGCGCCCCAGGCGCAGGTCCTGCGCCGCCACGCCCCACTGGAACAGCAGCGCGAAGATCGGGGCGATGATCGGCTGCAGCAGGTAGAACGGCTTCCAGCGCTGTTCCGGGAAGATGCGCAGCAGGCCATAGCCGATGTCATCGTCCATGCCACGCACGTTGGTGTAGGTGTGGTGGCGGAAATTGTGGGTCTTGCGCCAGTTGTCGGCGGTGGCAACGATGTCCCATTCGTAGGTGTTGCCGTTGAGCTTGGGATCGCCGGTCCAGTCGTACTGGCCGTGCATCACGTTGTGGCCCAGCTCCATGTTTTCCAGGATCTTGGCCAGCGCCAGCAGCAGCGTGCCGGCAATGCAGGCCGGCCACAGCAGCGGCGCCCAGAACAACGGAGAGAACGCGCCCAGGAACAGCAGGCTGCGGCCGAGCACGCCGGACCAGCGCACAGCCGCTGCGACGCGGCGGATGTAACGGGTGTCGGAGGCGCCGAGGCTGCCGATCACACGGTCGCGGATCGCATCGAGTTCCTCACCAAACGTCTGCATCTCGGCAGGGCTCAGGGCACGGTCGGTAGCGCGGGTCATGGCAGCGGAGTCCTCAGAGATCCAGGGTCAGGTCGGTGGTCGGCGCGCTCACGCAGATCCGCACCGGCACGGCCGTTTCGGACTGGGTGTCGCCGGTGCGCAGGTGGCGGGTGGTGCCACTGACGCGTTCACAGGTACAGCTGTTGCAGATGCCCATGCGGCAGCCGTGCTTGGGCGCGATGCCCTGCGCCTCCAGGCTTTCCAGCAGCGAGCGGCCACGCGGCACGATCAGCCGCCGGCCGCTGCGGGCCAGGGTCAATGCGACCTCCCCCAGGCTGTCGGCATCACTGAGTGCCGCAGGCGGCGTAAAGGCTTCAGCCTGGAAACCGGCCACCTGCTGCGCCAGCCGCGTGCGCGCAGCGGCAACGAAGCCATCGGGGCCACAGGCCAGCACATGGCGCTGCGCCAGCGGGGTATCGTCACCGGCAACGGCCAACGTGTGGCTGTCGATGCGCGCGGCCGGCACCTCGCCTTCGCGGGTGGTCAGCAGATGCACGCGCAGGTTCGGGTTCGCTGCGGCCAGCGCCTGCAGCTCATCACGGAACTGGAACGCCGCGGCGTTGCGCTCCCAGTAGAACAGGTCTACCGGCGCCGCCAGCGGGCGCTGGCAGGCGTCGCGCAGCAGGCTGCGCATGGGCGTGATGCCGCTGCCGGCGGCCAGCAGAAGTACCGGCGCTGCGGCGGGCATGTGGAAATCACCGAAGGCCGCATCCAGTCGGAACAGGTCGCCCGGCTTGGCATGCGCGACCAGATGCTGGCTGACCTTGCCGCCTTCCACCGCCTTGACGGTAATGGCCAGCTCACGACGGCCCAGGCGGGTCGGGCTGTAGCTGCGGCGCAAGACACGCCCCTCAAGCTCGACGCCCAGGGTGACGTGCTGGCCGGCGCGCATCCCGGCCCAGTGCCGGTTGCAGCGCAGGACCAGGGTGGTGGCGCCCTCGCCGGCCGGCTCGCGCCGTACCAGGCGGGCCATCGGCTCACGCAGGGTCCACAACGGATTCAGCTGGCCCGCCCAGAAGTCGAACAGCGACGGCGACAGCCAGCGGTACGGGGAAAACAGGGAAGGACGGACGACAGCGCTCATGGACGCACTATACGGCCGCACACACAGCTGTGTATACATGTGTATATTGCACCGGATTGGGTATGATTCAGCCTTGCCCCTCCGGAAGTACCATGGCCGCCGCCACCGTTCTGTCTCCGCCTGAAGATGCCAGCAGCCCGGCCCGCCGTACGGTGAGCCGCGAGGATCTGCTGGCCGCCGCGTTGAAACTGATCGGCCCGCATCGCAGCCTCTCCACCCTCAGCCTGCGCGAAGTCGCGCGCGAGGCGGGCATCGCACCCAACAGCTTCTACCGCCAGTTCCGCGACATGGACGAACTGGCCGTCGCCTTGATCGACGTGGCTGGGCGATCGCTGCGCACCATCATCGGCGAAGCCCGCCAGCGCGCTACGTCCAGCGCCACCAGCGTGGTGCGCGTGTCGGTGGAAACCTTCATGGAACAGCTGCGTGCCGACGACAAGCTGCTGCACGTACTGCTGCGCGAAGGCGCGGTCGGCTCGGACGATTTCAAGCACGCGGTCGAACGCGAACTGCACTACTTCGAAGAAGAACTGCAGCATGACCTGGTTCGCCTGGCCGCACTGGATGGCGCGGTGCTGTACAAGCCGGAACTGGTGTCGATGGCGATCACCCGGCTGGTGTTTGCGATGGGCGCTTCGGCCATGGACCAGCCCCCTGAGAACGACCCGGAACTGGTCGAACAGATCTCCACGATGATCCGCATGATCATCGTCGGCGCGCGCACTCCCGCCGCCTTCCGCCGCGGCTGATCCCGTTCCGGTGCATGACCACCGGCACACCTGTGTGCGCACCGTGTAATGTCGAGTCAGCTGTAACGTAGAGCCAGGCCGCGCCTGGCTGGTCTCCCCAGCAAACCTGGTTCAGCCGCCCTCGGCACTTGCGCACGAATGCGCCGAACAGTGCCAGTGTCTGTTCGCTGACGTGGTGCTCGATGCCCTCGGCATCACGTCGCGCGGTATCCGGGTCCAAGCCCAGCGCCAGGCGTTCAACCCTGGTAGCGCCGGGCCATGCCCGGCGAAATGCGTGAGACGGCAACGCCTCCGCCGGGCATGGCCCGGCGCTACCGTTCGGCGGAACCGCCCTCGGCCTTGCGCACGAATGCGTCGAACAGTGCCAGCGTCTGTTCGCTGACGTGGTGCTCAATGCCCTCGGCATCACGTCGCGCGGTATCCGGGTCCACGCCCAGCGCCAGCAGGAAGCGCTCCACGGTCTGGTGGCGCTGGCGGCTGGCATGGGCCAGCGCCTCGCCCTCCGGGGTCAGGAACACGCCGCGGTACGGGCGCTGCACCACCCAGCCATCGCGGGCCAGCCGGCGCAGCATCTTCGCCACGGTCGGCTGGGCCACACCGAGGCGGGTGGCGATGTCGACCTGGCGGGCCTCGCCGCCGTCGGCCAGCAGGTCGGAGATCAGCTCGACATAATCCTCCACCAGCTCCATCCGGTGTGCTTCGCGCACTTGCCGGAAGCTCTCGACCTGGCGCTCGGCCTCGATCAAGGGGGTGCTCTTCAGCGATGTCGAATCGTCCGTCTTGCCCACGCGTGTGCCTGTCCTGCAGTTGTCATCCGGGTGCGAACCTGAATTCTGGACCAGTGACGCAGTAAAGACGATTGTTTCACATTGCTATGCGATATAGCAGTGGCTATATTGGCAGCCATGAACACTGTCGCGCCCACCGACTCTCCGGCCTCCACCGCGGCCAGCCTGGGTGCGCTCAACGCGTCGATCGCCGTGCCCGAAAAGGGCCACTGGTGGTTCCGGCTGCTGGCCTTCCTGGGCCCCGGCTACATGGTGTCGGTGGGTTACATGGATCCGGGCAACTGGGCGACCGATCTCGCAGGTGGCTCACGCTTCGGCTATCTGCTGCTGTCGGTCATCCTGATCTCCAACCTGATGGCGGTGATCCTGCAGGCGCTGTCGGCACGGCTGGGCATCGCCACCGGCATGGACCTGGCGCAGGCCTGCCGTGCGCGCTACCCCAAGCCGGTGAACCTGGCGCTGTGGGCGTTGTGCGAAGCGGCGATCATCGCCTGCGACCTGGCCGAAGTGATCGGCACGGCCATCGCGCTGAAACTGTTGTTCGATCTGCCGCTGCTGTGGGGCGCGGTGATCACCGCGCTGGACACGCTGCTGGTGCTGCTGTTGATGAACCGCGGTTTCCGCGCGCTGGAAGCCTTCGTGATTGCGCTGCTGCTGGTGATCTTCGGCTGCTTCATGGTGCAGATCGCGCTGGCCGCGCCGCCGGTGATGCAGGTGCTGGGCGGTTTCATTCCGCGCGCGCAGGTGGTCACCGATCCGCACGCGCTGTACATCGCCATCGGCATCATCGGTGCCACGGTGATGCCGCACAACCTGTACCTGCATTCTTCCATCGTGCAGACCCGTGCCTATCCACGCACCGATGAAGGCCGTCGCAGCGCGCTGCGCTGGGCGGTGACCGACAGCACCTTTGCCTTGACCCTGGCGCTGTTCATCAACGCCAGCATCCTGATCCTGGCGGCGGCGGTATTCCATGCCAACGGCCGCTTCGACGTGGAAGACATCGAGCAGGCGCACCAGTTGCTGGCACCGATGCTGGGCGTCGGCCTGGCCTCGACATTGTTCGCGGTGGCACTGCTCGCCTCCGGCCTGAACTCCACGGTGACCGCGACACTGGCCGGGCAGATCGTGATGGAAGGGTTCCTGCGCCTGCGCCTGCCACCGTGGCTGCGGCGGCTGATCACCCGCGCGCTGGCGATCATTCCGGTGGTGGTGGTCATCATGCTGTTCGGCGACCAGGGCGCGGTGAAGCTGCTGGTGCTGAGCCAGGTGGTGCTGTCCATGCAGCTGCCCTTCGCGATCATCCCGCTGGTACGCATCGTGACCGACAAAGTGACGATGGGCGCGCTGGTGGCACCGCGCTGGCTGGGCGGCATTGCGTGGGTGATCGCGCTGGTGATCGTGGTGCTGAACGTGAAGCTGCTGGTGGATACGTTCGCAGCCGGTTGATCCGCGCGGTGGGAATCCGCCGGGCATGGCCCGGCGCTACCGCTGGCGACCTGCAGTAGATCCACGCCACGCGTGGATGTGGCATTACCGGCGCTACAGGAACTCCGCGATGGCCGCTTCGATCTGCTGCGGCGACTGGAAACCCGGCATGCGCATGCGCTCGTCACCGTCCAGGAACAGCGACAACGTAGGGGTCTGCCGCAGGCCCAGCTCGCGGAAGAACGCCTCGCCCACCACCTCCAGCTGCACCCGCAGCAGGGTCGTGCCCTGGCCTGCAGTGCCGCTGGCCACCCGCTGCAGCGACATGTCCAGCATCCGGCAGCCCGGGCACTGGTCCTTGTGGAAGTCCACCAGCACGCGTGGATGGTCGGCCAGCAACTGCTGGAACTGCTCAGGCGTGGTGGCGTCGATGATCTGCATCGGTGGTACTCCAGTAGTGATCCAGGACCGCATCGGTCCAGGTATCGATGGCCGCGGCATGCCGCCGACCATGTGGCATCTGTTCGATCTCCAGCGGCGGGTAGCCACTGTGGAAATAGCGGATCAGCCGGTGCACCGCACCGCAGTAGTACTCCTGCCCCCACTGCGTTTCACCGGTGCCGAACACCGCCACCTGCCGCGGCCGCTGGCCGCGCTCGGCGATGCCTGCCACCCAGGCCTTCATCTCCGATGGCGTGCGCCCGGCGTTGTCGGTCCAGCAGCCCAGCAGCACCAGGTCGGCCTCATCCACCGGCAACGGCGGGCCCTGGCGCAGGTCGTCGGCCTCCTGCCAGTGCACGGCGTGGCCTGCGGCCCGGCAACGCGCGGCGATGTGGCGGCCGAGCTCACGGGTGTTGCCGCTGAGCGACGCCACCACGATCAGGATGCGCAGCGCCGGGCCGCGCTCAGAGGTCGTCGAAGCCGTTGTCGACGTTGGTCTTCTTGTAGCTTGCATTGCGCATCTCGAAGAAGTCGGTCTTGGTCTCGGTGAAGTTGTCGGCGTAGGCCTTGATCCACGGCATCACGTTGTCGGTGGTGTCGCTGTACAGGCGCTCGATGCCGAGCATGCCGGCCATCTTGTTGGCGCGGTACTTCACGTAGCGCACCATCTCGTCCACGTCGATGCCATCGATGCCATCGAGCACCTCCGCCGACCACTGGGTTTCCAGATCGATGGCGTGTTCGAACGACTGGTGCACGTAGGCGGTCAGCTCGTTGGTCTGCAGTTCCGGGTTCTCGCCGATGATGGCGCGGATCAGCTCGCTGATGAACTTGGTGTGGGCCAGTTCGTCACGATTGATGAAGCTGATGATCTTGCCGGTGCCGTTCATGCGGTTCTGCCGCACCATGTTGTAGAAGTACGCGAAGCCGGAATAGAAGTTGATGCCTTCCAGGATCGAGGACTGGATCAGCGACTTCAGCAGGGTTTCGGCGGTCTTCTCGCGCA
The DNA here is from genome assembly GCF_052665395.1 of Stenotrophomonas sp. 3(2025). Taxonomy (NCBI): domain Bacteria; kingdom Pseudomonadati; phylum Pseudomonadota; class Gammaproteobacteria; order Lysobacterales; family Lysobacteraceae; genus Stenotrophomonas; species Stenotrophomonas sp. 3(2025). The sequence continues at coordinate 286,222 of NZ_JBQOIF010000001.1, forward strand.
TGAAATCGTCATAGGCCCCCATGATCGGTGCGTTGCGCTTGATGATGGTGGGATGGGTGCGGGCGATCTCGAAGATGCGGTTCTGGTTGGGCAGGTCGGTGATCGAGGCAAGCACGTAGCTGTAGCTCTCGTTGTGGATCACCTCCTGCTGGCCGATGATCGCCGCGTTGGCGTGCGCGGCCGGATCGGTGATGTACTCGGCGACGTTGTAGATGAAGCGCGTCTGCGGCGAATCCAGCGTGGCCAGCAGGCCGATGATGGAATCGTAGGCGTTCTTCTCGCGCGCGTTGAGCTCGCCGTACTGGCGTGCGTCCACCTTCATGTCCACTTCGTCGGGGATCCAGAAGTTGGTCGACAGTTCCTTGTAGGCGCGATAGAACGACGGGTACGGAATGTCGTTCCAGTTCAGGATGCCGCTGGTGCGGCCGTTGATGATGCCGGTGCTGCGGTTGGGGTGGCGCGGTTCGAGGATCTTGATGCGGTCCAGGGGTGTTGCCATGGTCTTTCCTGCAGAGGTAGCGCCGGGCCATGCCCGGCGGAAGGTGAGGTGCGGTGGCCGCGCAGTGCGCTGGCCGGGCATGGCCCGGCGCTACCGCGGCTGGAGCGCAGCGATCAGCTCGAGCACCACTCGCATTCGCTGATGTCGATGTCGTTGGAGCGCACGTAGTAGGTGGTCTTCAACCCTTCCCGCCAGGCGCTCAGGTGCAGCTCCAGCAGGGTGCTGGCGCGGATCGTGCTGGGCACGTACAGGTTGAAGCTGATCGACTGATCGACATGGCGCTGGCGGCGCGCGTTCTGCCGCACGCTGGCGAACTGGTCGACCTTGTAGGCACCCCTCTCGTAGTACGGCCAGGTTTCCAGCGACAGGCCAGGCGCGGCCACCGGCCGCCGGAAGTCCTTCTTTTCCTCGTAGTAGAACGCGCTGTAGATCGGATCGATCGACGCGGTGGAGCCGGCGATCTGCGCGGTGCTCATGTTCGGCGCCACCGCCAGCAGCCAGCCATTGCGCAGGCCGTTGGTGGCCACCTCGCGCGCAAGACTGTCCCAGGCCGCGCCACTGTAATCGCGGTCACGGAAATAGTTGCCGTTGTGCCAGTCGCTGCCAGCGAACATCGGATAGCTGCCCTTCTCCTTGGCCAGCTGCGCGCTGGCCTGGATGGTCAGGAAGTTGATGCGCTCGAACAGGCGATCGGACAGTTCCTCGGCCTCGGGCGATTCCCAATGGATCGCCTGCTGTGCCAGCAGGTGGTGCCAGCCGAACGTGCCCAGGCCGATGGCGCGGTACTTGCGGTTGGTGATGGTGGCCTGCGGCACCGGCAGCGCGTTGAGGTCGATCACGTTGTCGAGCATGCGTACCTGGATCGGAATCAACCGTTCCAGCACATCCTTGGCCAGCAGATCCTCGGGGGCGGCGATGGCACGGCCGAGGTTGATCGACGACAGGTTGCAGACCACGAAGTCGCCCGCGCGGCGGGTGGTGACGATCTGGTCGCCGCTGACGATCTCCTGGATCATCCGCGTCGGGCTCATGTTCTGCAGGATCTCGGTGCACAGGTTGCTGGAATGGACCATGCCCGCATGCTTGTTCGGGTTCTTCCGGTTCACTTCGTCGCGGTAGAACAGGAACGGATTGCCGGTTTCCAGCTGGCTGAGCATGATCCGCTTGAACAGGTCGATCGCCTTCACCGTGCGACGGCTGATGCGTTCGTCGGCCACCAGCTCGGCGTAGCGGTCGCGGAAGCTGCCCTGCCCTCGCTTCTCGTCGTAGAAATCCTGCAGGTACCAGCCCTTGGCCTGCTTCACCTCGTGCGGATCGAACAGGTACCAGTCGGCACGGCGCTCGACGGCCTCCATGAACAGGTCCGGCACGCAGATGGCGGTGAACACATCATGCGCACGCAGGCGCTGGTCGCCGTTGTTCAGGCGCAGGTCCATGAACGCCTCGATGTCGCGGTGCCAGATGTCCAGGTACACCGCCACTGCACCCTTGCGCTGGCCGAGCTGGTCGACCGACACCGCCGTGTTGTTGAGCTGCTTGATCCACGGCACCACGCCGCCGGACGAGTTGGGCACGCCGCGGATCGGCGCGCCACTGCTGCGCACGTATCCCAGGTACGCACCCACACCACCACCGTGCTTGGACACGCGGGCGATATCGGTGTTGGAGTCGTAGATGCCCTGCAGGCTGTCGTCCACCGTGTCGATGAAGCAGCTCGACAGCTGGCCGCCGACCTTGCCGGCATTGGCCAGGGTCGGCGTGGCCACGGTCATGTACAGGTTGGACAACGCCCAGTACGCCTCGCCCACCAGCTGCATGCGGCGCACACGGCCGCTCTCACCAGCCCCGCCCTCGTTCTGCATCAGGTACAGGGCAATGGTCAACCAACGTTCCTGCGGCAGCTCATACACCTCGCGGCTGCGATCGGTAGCCAGGTAGCGCGTGGCCAGCAGGTACAGCCCGTTGTAGGCAAACAGACGATCGCGCTCGGGGTCGATCATCTCGCCGGCCTGCTGCAGCTCTTCCTTCGAATAGCAGCGCAGGATGTCATTGCTGTAGATGCCGCGGTCGGCCAGGCTTTCCTGCAGGCCCACGTAGGAACCGTACTTCAGGCTGACATCGTAGAAGCGGTTGCGGCTGGCGCGCTTGTACAGCCGGCGCAGGTACAGGCGTGCAGCGAACTGTTCCCACTGCGGCGCGACAAGGTCGACGCGCGATTCCGCTTCGCGGATCAGCAGATCCACCAGATCATCGGCGCTGATGCTGGGCTTGCGTTCGACCATCGCCAGCACCACGCGGCGATAGTCGGCCGCATCCAGCTGCGGCAGCTCGGCGTGGATGGTATCGATGCTGCGCAGCAGGCGCGCCGCATCGAACGGCAGGCGACGATTGCCGGCTTCCTTGGTGATCCAGGTCGGCACGCGCTCGCCGCTGGCGCGCATGGCGTCGCCGGCGCCGGCCAGGTCGGCCACGCGGAAGGTACTGTCGGTCATGGTGGTGGAACTCCAGGCTCGTGCGCGCGTCGGCGCCCGATGCCATGGCGGCCCTGCACGCGATACCGGCGCACGGGGCGAACGGGTGAAGTGCCAAGGGGCGGGAACACAGGTCGTCGGCATCTGCCTGCGCCTGCGGCCGGTATCCGGGCCGTGGGGGCGACCTGCGTCCGCACGGTGGCGGCCGCGTCGACACGGCAAGCCTTCAGGGGCGGGCCGCGGGACGTTTGCTGCATGTCCGGCGGCGGCGGCTGACCGGGAGTGACAGCCCCAACATAGTGGGGATATCCCGAGCCGTCAACACAAGATGCGGTGATCGTGCGCCAACGCGACCATCGGTCGCAGGATGCCGTGTTGCACGTGCGCGGCCTTGTCGACGCCGGGCGCATCCCCAGTTCGGTACAACGTCAACTTTCATTGGAACACCGCCCATGCGCGCTGCCCTGTACTCCTCCTTCGGCGATCCAGCCCAGGTCCTTGCCGTTGCCGATGCCCCCCTGCCCGAACCCGGTCCCGGCGAAGTACGCATCCGCACCGTGCTGGCCTCGATCCACAACCACGATCTGCTGACCGTGCGTGGCCTGTATGGCTTCAAGCCGACGCTGCCGGCGATCGGCGGCAGCGAAGCACTGGGCGTGGTCGATGCGCTCGGCGAAGGCGTCGACGGCCTGCAGATCGGCCAGCGGGTTGCCGCCGCCTCGGTGCACGGCACCTGGGCCGAGGCGTTCATCGCACCGGCGCGGATGGTGATCCCGATGCCGGACGCGATCGCCGATGAAACGGCCGCACAGCTGATCGCCATGCCCCTGAGCGCGTTGATGCTGCTGGAATTCCTGCACGTCGAGCAGGGCCAGTGGATCGTGCAGAACACCGCCAACGGTGCCGTCGGCAAATCGCTGGCGATGCTCGCAAAGGCGCGCGGCGTGCACGTGGCCAACCTGGTGCGCAATGCCGAGGCCGTGGCGCAACTGCAGGCACTGGGCATCGATTACGTGTTCGATACCTCGGTGGACGGCTGGAAGGACCGCGTGCGCGAAGCCACCGGGCAAGCGCAGGCCGCTGCTGCAGTCGATTCCATCGGTGGCGATGCCAGCGGCGACCTGGTCGACCTGCTCGGCCACCACGGCACCCTGGTCTCTTTCGGTGTGATGAGCGGCGAACCGATGCGCATTCCCGCCGGCGGCCTGATCTACAAGGAAGCCACGGTGAAGGGCTTCTGGGGCAGCAAGGTCAGCCAGGCAATGGCGGTGGAAGACAAGCGGCGGTTGGTGGGTGAACTGCTGAAGCGTGCGGCCGGGGGTGAACTGACCCTGCCGGTGGAGCAGATCTTCGCATTGGACGACATCGCCCAGGCGGCGAAAGCCGGCGCCGGCTCGGGCCGCAATGGCAAGGTGCTGCTGCGCGCGTGATGCCCACGGGGTCGGATCCCTTTCCGAAGGGGAAGGGCTCTGACCGTGCAGGAGGGTGCGGACCAACGGTCCGCACCCACCGGGATGGTCTGCCCCACCAAGGCCGCCGACTTTCGTTAAGAACCTGTGATGTATAACTGAATGCGCTTTCGTCATTGGAAGGTGCACTCACCCGCGTGCGGTACTGACGGCTCCTCCACCGTTTGGCGTAGTCGCTTCCATGTACCGCACCACCCTGCTTTCCAGCGCGGTCGCGCTGGCCCTCGTCGCTGGCACCGCCGGCGCCGCTGAAACCGCCGACACCGGCAAGGACAGCACCACCCTCGGCACCGTGTTGGTGACCGGCTCGAACATCAAGCGCAGCGACACCGCCGGTCCCAATCCGGTGCAGGTCGTCACCCGCGAGCAGATCCTGCAGACCGGCCGCTCCACCCTTACCGACGTGCTGCGCAACCTGTCAGCCAACGCCGGCAACAGTTTCGACGAGCAGTACACCGGCAGCTTCGCTGCGGGATCGGCCTCGATCGGCCTGCGCGGGCTGTCACCGAAGAACACGCTGGTACTGGTCAACGGCTACCGCGTGGCCAACTTCGGTTTCGCGCTCAACACCCAGGACACCTTCGTCGACCTCAATGCGCTGCCGATCAGCGCGGTCGAGCGCATCGAAGTGCTGAAGGATGGCGCCTCGGCGGTGTACGGCTCGGACGCCATCGCCGGCGTCATCAACATCATCCTGCGTCGCGACTTCCAGGGCGTGGAAGTCGGCGCTGGTTTCGGCACCGCCACCCAGGGCGGCCTGAACGAGCGCAAGGCCAACCTGCTGGCCGGCTTCGGTGACCTCGAGCAGCAGGGCTGGAACGTGCTGTTCGGGCTGGACCTGCTCAAGCGCGACCGCCTCGACGCCGACCAGCGTGCGTACACCCGCGACGGCGATTTCCGCGACAAGCCCGGTGGCCGCCTGGCCGGCTGGTCCACCGCCGGTGGCAACTGGCTGTCCAATCCGCGCGCACCGCAGCCGTTCTCGCCCTGCCCCGACGGCAGCGAACCGCGTCCCTACAGCGACTTCGGCAGCACCCTGCCCGGCCAGGCCTGCGCCTTCAACGCGCAGCCGTTCAAGACCCTGCAGCCCGGCGCCGAGCGCCTGCAGGCATCGTTGAGCGCGACCTATCGCTTCAGTGACAGCGTCGAAGCCTTCGCCGACGTGCTGTACAGCCACAACAAGGCCGACCAGATCTTCAGCGCCCCGCTGACGGTCGGCCCGGGCCTGCGTGCCTACAATCCCGCCACCGGTACGCTGACCGATATCGCCGCTGTCCTGCCGGTCGGCCATCCGAACAATCCGGGCAGCACGCCACTGCCGTTCGAGTACACCTTCTTCGATCTCGGCCCGCGCCTGAAGGACAACACCCAGGTGTTCTACCGCGCCCTGGCCGGCGTACGTGGCAACGGCGAACGCTGGGACTGGGAAGTGGCCGCACTGACCTCGCAGAGTGCGCAGCGCGAGTACGTGGACAACTTCGTGGACCGCTACGCCTTCCAGCAGATCTTGCGCGATGGCAGCTACAACTTCCTCGATCCATCCAGCACGCCGGGCGCACTGGACGATCTGCGCCTGCAGACCAAGCGTCCAGGCTGGTACAAGCTGCACTCGCTCAACGTCAAGGCATCGACCTCGTTGTGGGAACTGCCGGCCGGCGCAATCGGCTTCGCTTGGGGCGCGGAATTCCGCAAGGAATCGCTGGACGCGCGCACCAGTGCGCAGGTGCTGTCCGGTACCGAACTGCGCCCGGCGATCAACATCGTCGACGGCGAGCGCCAGGTCAGTGCCGCCTATGCCGAGTTCAGCGTGCCGCTGCATCGCACCCTGGAGCTGCAGGTTGCCGGCCGCGGTGACCACTACGATGACTTCGGCAAGGCATTCTCGCCGAAGTTCGCGCTGCGCTGGCAACCGCTGGACAGCCTGCTGCTGCGTGGCTCGTTCTCGCGTGGTTTCCGTGCACCGTCGCTGCCGGAGATCGCACCGGGGCAGACCATCAGCTACGGCTCGGTGGTCGATCCGTTCGATCCGCTGCAGCCGGGCGGCAGCCGCGGCGTGACCAACCTGCGCACCGGCAATCCGGACCTGAAGGCCGAACGCTCGCGCAACCTCAACGTCGGCGCCGTGTGGTCACCCGATGCCGATTCCAGCATCGGCCTGGACTGGTACCGCATCGAACAGGACAACCTGGTCAAGCCGGACAGCGCGCAGTTCATCGTCGACAACCCGGGCCTGTTCCCCGGTCGCGTGCAGCGCGATGGGCAGGGCCGCATCCAGATCATCACCAACCAGTACGCCAACCAGGGCGAGCTGACCACCTCGGGCATCGACCTGGAAGCCAACCGTACCTTCCGCACCGACGGCTGGGGCAACTTCACCGTGGCCGGCAGCTGGACCCACCTGCTCAGCTTCAAGCAGCCGCTGGTGGCCGGCCAGGCGCCCTATGACGGCGCCGGCAACAACCGCCATGGCGCGCTGCCACGCACCCGCGGCACCACTTCGTTGAACTGGGCGGTGGGCGACTGGAGCAGCACGCTGAGCCTGCAGTACGTGAGCGGCTATGACCAGCGCGTAGTCACGGCCACCAGCAATCCGGGCCTGCGCGACCGGGTCAAGCCGTACCACCAGCTGGACCTGTACGTGGCCTATGAAGGCATTCCGAAGACCACGCTGTCGCTGTCGGTGCTGAACCTGACCGACAAGGACCCGCCGTTCGACCCCGCCGGCGGTTCCAACGGCTTCGACATCAGCCAGTACAACCTGCGCGGGCAGTTCGTTTCGCTGGGCGCGCGCTACCGGTTCTGATTGAACAGGAGGGTGCGGACCAACGGTCCGCACCCTCCAAAGGCAAGGGCCATGCCCGGCGTGGCTGCATCAACGGCTCAGGTGCAGGAACTGCAGGTGCCGTTCGTACTGGCTGATGATGTCGTTGATGATCTGCTTGCGGCTGTAGCCGACCAGGTCGTAGTCCTGGCTACCCTCGTACAGATGCACTTCGGCGCGGTAGTAGCGCTGGTTGCGCAATTGCTGCGCGGCGAAGGACGGGGTCAGGTAGCCACTGAGGATCACCCGGTACTGGAAGTCCTGCTGCTCGCCGTGGTTGACCGACAGCTCCATGTCGCCCGCTTCGAACCGCGTCTGCACGTCCCAGCCCTGCTCGCGCAGCTGCTCGGCCACCGCCTCCATCGCCGGCTTCACCGTGTCATCCATGAAGCGGTACACCTGGTCGCGTACCGGGAAGTGCATGGCCTGGGTCAGGCGCTGGCGCCAGCCCTGGTGGTGGCGGTCATCGCCGATCAGCGGCGATGGCCTGAACTGCTGCGCGCGCTTGCGATGCGACTCGTCACTGAAGGCGCGGGTCAGGCCCCACATCATCAACAGCAGCACCGCCGAGAACGGCAACGAGGCCAGCACCACTGCGGATTTCAGCGCATCGATGCTGCCCGCCAGCAGCAGGCCGGCGGTCAGCACCGCGATCACCGTGCCCCAGAACACGCGCAGCCAGCGCGGGCCATCGTCCTCCGGCGCACCGCCATGCGAGGACAGCGTGGACAGCACCACCGCCCCGGAATCGGCCGACGTCACGAAGAAGATGAAGCTGACCAGCACGGTCACCCCGATCACCGCCTTGCTCCACGGGTAGCTGTCCAGCAACGCGTACAGCACCGTCGGTGGGTCATCCACCGCCAGCTGCGCCAACTGCTGCTGGCCGTGGTGCAGCACCTGGTCCAGCGCGCTGTTGCCGAAGATCGACAGCCACGCCAGGGTGAAGCCGAGCGGGATCAGCAATACGCCGAACACGAACTCGCGGATGGTGCGGCCGCGCGAGATGCGCGCGATGAACAGGCCGACGAACGGCGCCCAGCCGATCCACCAGGCCCAGTAGAACACCGTCCAGCCGCCCAGCCATTCCGGCCGGCCACCATAGGCGTACACGTCGAAACTCTTGCCCACGACGCTGCCCAGGTAGTCGCCCAGGTTCTGCATCAGCGTGCTGAGCAGGTACTGGGTGGGGCCGGCGCACAGCATGAACAGCACCAGCGCAATCGCCAGCAGCATGTTGATGTTGGCCATCCAGCGCACGCCCTTTTCCACGCCGGACACGGCCACCGCGACCGCCGCCCCCATCATCGCCACCACCAGCAGGATCTGCACCATGTTCGAGTGCGGCACGTTGAACAGGTGCGACAGCCCAGCGTTGAGGTGCAGCACGCCGAAGCCCATGTCCGCACCGATGCCGAACACGGTGGCAACAATGCCCAGGGCATCGACGGTGTAGCCGATGGGGCCGTTGATGCGCTTGCCGATCAATGGATACAGCGCCGAGCGCAGCGCCAGTGGCAGGTTGTGCCGGTAGGCGAAATAGGCCATCGCCATCGCCGCCAGCGCGAACACGCCCCAGCCATGCAGGCCCCAGTGCAGGAACAGCAGCTGCATGGCCTGGCGCGCACCGGCCTCGCCCGCGGCCGGATCACCCTGCGGCGGCTGCAGGTAGTGGGTCAGCGGCTCGGAAACGCAGAAGAAGAACAGGGTGATGCTGATGCCTGCTGCGAACAGCATGCCGGCCCAGGAGAGGTAGCTGAACTCCGGTTCGTCATGGTCGGCACCGAGCTTGATGCCGCCGTACTTGGACAGCGCCACGCCGACCACGAACACCAGGTACAGGGTCATCGCCAGCAGGTAGTACCAGCCGACGTTGAGCGCGGCCCAGTCCTGCGCCTTGACCAGCAGGCGACCGGCGCCGATCGGATACAGGCTGACGAACAGTGCGAAGGCAACGACAACGATCGCCGCGAAGGCGAAGACGGGCCGCAGGGTTCGCACCGGCTGATGTTGAGGCTCCAGTGCTTCCATGGGCAGCCATCTCCGGATCGATCAAAGAGTAAGCCGACCGATTCTGGCTGAATCGCAGTGGACGCAGGATGAAGTCGTGGCATCGCGCAGGCACGATCGGCTGGATTTCCGTGCTACGCGCGCGCCTGCAGACCGGCGGGCGTGCTGGGCGGCGTTGTCACTTTGGTCCGATTACGACACGCCGCGTCCGGCACCGACGATTCACCCCATCACATGCACGGCGCACAGCTTGTTGCCGTCGGGATCACGCAGGTAGGCCAGGTACAACTGGCGCCCGGCCTTGTGCCGCACGCCGGCCGGGTCTTCCACCGCGGTACCGCCGTGGGCGACCCCCGCTTCCTGCCAGGCATGCACCGCCTGCGGGTCTGCCAGCGCAAAGCCGATGGTGCCGCCGTTGGCGTGGCACGCCGCCTGGCCATCGATGGGCGGGATGACCATGAACATCCGTCCATCCTTGACGTAGACCAGCTTGCCCTCGTCATCGAACACGCCTGCGCGACCGCCGATGGCAGTGAACAAGGCATCGTAGAAGCGGCGGGAAGCCGCCATGTCGTTGGTTCCGACGGTGACGTGACTGAACATGCGGGCACTCCGTTGCGGGAAAGCCCAAGTGTCGGCCACCTCACTGATCGCCGCAATCAAGCCGGGTTCACGCCGTACTGAGCAGCAGCACCGCCGCCGTGACCAGGCCGATGCCGATCCAACCGATCGGGCGCAGGCGGTTGCCGAACAGCAGGCGACCACAGGTGGCCGTACCGATCACGCCGATCGCGCCCCACATCGCATAGGCGGTCGCCAGGTCCATGTAGCGCACGGCCTGGCCCAGCAGGGCGAAGGCGATCCAGACCAGCACGATGGCGCCGACACCCCAACGCCAGCGACGGAAGCCATCGGATCTGGCCACCATCATGTTGGCGGCCACATCGATCAGCGCCGAGCAGATCACGAAAAACAAGGCCATCAAGTTCATCAGTGCGCCTCCCCGAGGGTGACACAGACGATGCCGACCACCGCCAGCACCAGGCCGGCCAGCTGCTGCAGCGACAGGCTCTCACCGAACACGCTGATGCCGACCACGGTCAGCAGGGTCAGGCCCAGGCCTTCCCACACCGCGTAGGCCACGCCGACGGCGATGCGGCGCACCGACAGCGCCAGGAAGTAATAGGAAAGCGCCAGCGCGGCGGCCATCACCACATAGCCGGTCCAGCCGCCATCGCGGGCGGCATGGGCCATGAAGGACGTGCCGACCACTTCGGCGACGATCGCCACGGTCAGGCAGGCCCAGGCGACGAAGGCGCCACGGGCGGGAACAGGTCGGGACATGTGAAGCTCCTTGCGCGACGGGGACCGCGCCCCGTCATCAGTAGATCCACGCCGTGCGTGGATGATCCGGAACGCCCCCGCAGACAGGGGCGACGGCGGTCAGTATCATCGTCTTTTACGGTGGTATCAAAATGGATTCCATCGACAGGAGCGATGGATCAATGCCCTATTCTCCCGAATCCCTGCAGGCCTTCGTCGAGGCCGCCGCGCTGGGCTCGTTCTCGGCGGCCGCCCGCCGGCTACGCAAGACCCAGTCCACGGTCAGCACTGCCATTGCCCATCTGGAAGCGGATCTGGGCATGGCTCTGTTCGACCGCAGCGGCCGCTATCCGCAGCTGACCGACGCCGGCCGGCAGGTGCTGGGCCACGCGCAGGAAATCCTTGCCGCCGACGCGCGCCTGCAGCAACTGAGCGTGCGCCTGGCCGCACCCGTGGAGCCACGCCTGACCGTGGTGTTCTCCGATGTCTACCAGCTCGATCCGGCGCAACGTGTGCTGCAGCGGTTTGCCGAGGCATTTCCCGAGATCGAGCTGGAATGGCTGGATGCCGAGGGGCGCGACGTGCTGGAACTGGTTGATGCTGGCCGCGCCGGGCTGGGACTGCTGCCGCGACAGGCGCAGTACCCCGATGCGCTGGTGGCCCAGCCCCTGGCCCACCACAGCGAACTGGCGGTGTACGTGGCCAGCGACCATCCGCTTGCGCAGGCGGGCGTGCGCGCGGCGGCGCAACTGGCCCGGCATCGGCAGGTGCGGCTGAGTGCGCAGGTCGACCATGCACCGCCGATCAGTGGGCCGGCATGGACCGCGTCGGACTACCTGATGGTGATGGAGATGGCCGAGGACGGCATCGGCTGGGCCGAGCTGCCGCGTGCGCTGGTGCAGCGCTACGACCGGGGCCGCCTGCTGGAACTGCGCGTGCCGGGCTGGCCGAGGCGCATCCACAGCGACTTGGTGTGGCGCCGCGATACGCCACCGGGGCCGGCAGCGTTGTGGTGGGCCGAGGCGTTGGGGTGAGCTACTGCCGGCCGCTGGCCGGCATCCCCTTGCCCCATGGTTGCCGGCCAGCGGCCGGCGCTACCGATCAACGATGGGCGAGCGCGTAATCCAGCGCCGAGCACACCGCCGCCACCTGCGCGTCGTTGCACTGCTGCGGCGTCGCGCGGGGGCTGTCCGGGTAGACCTCGGTGGTGGTGGTGTACTTCGCCCCGGTGATGCCCGCACACAGGCCCAGCGGCACCAGCGCGTACTCGATCACACCATGCGCGACCACCGGCGAACCGATGATCTCGCCCTTGTCGTCAGCCGGTGCGATATGGGTCACCTTCTCCACTTCGGCGACCACGGCCTGCTGGAAGGCCGGCTGCGGATTCCCGCTGTCGTCCACCAGGTAGAAGCCATCGGGAATCAGGCCCGGTTCGAACGGCTTGCCATCGCGCGCGGCGAGTGCGGGACGGAACTCGCTCTCGTCGCTGTCGGTGGTTTCGTGCAGGTCGATGTGCAGCACGAACTGGCCCTTCAACGGTGCGATCAGTTCGATCAGCGCCGTCGATTCACGGGCCGGGCCGTCCGCGCGGAAATTGCGGTTCGGGTCGATCGCATCGAAGTTCCAACGGTTGATGCGCTCGAAGCCCCACGGATTCACGCACGGCGCGACCAGCAGGTTGGCCTTGCCGGCGTAGTGGGCGGCATGTTTTTCGAGGAACTCCAGCGCGCCCATCACGCCACTGGTCTCGTAGCCATGCACGCCACCGGTCACCAGCGCGGCCGGCAACGCCGGGTTCCAGTCGCGGCTGCGCAGGGCGAACAGGGTGTAGGTCTCGCCTGCATAGTCGAGCTGGCCGTAGGCCACCTTGTCGAAATGCCCGGCCAGAGCATCGATGCGCGGCAGCACCTCCTCGTCGTAACGGCGCAGGCGCTGCTGGCGCGCACGCCACTGCTCCCTTTCCGCAACGCCCCACGGCTGGCCAGGGGTACCGACGGGGTAGAAAGCAGCAGTGGACATGGCAGTTCTCAGCGGGTCAGGAGGCAATCGGCCACTTTACCACCGGGCCAAAGCGCTGAACGGCGGACCGATTCCAATGGCGAATGGAATCAGCAATAATTCTCATTTACGACCTTCCACGCCCCGCACCGATGCCTATTCCTGCCCCGCAATCGGCCCGCCTGCCCCTGGCTGCCGCCCTCGCCCTGTGCGTGTTTCCGGTCGCCAGCGCGCTCGCGCAGGACAGCGCCACCACGCTCGACAGCATCCAGGTTTCGGGCAGTTGGTTGGGCACCGGCCTGCACGACAGCGTCAAGAGCTTCGCTGGCGCGCGTACCGTGGTCGATCGCCAGCGCATCGAGGCCAGCGGCGCCGCCAGCTTGGGCGATGCCATGCGCCGCATTCCCGGCGTGCAGGTCACCGACAACTCCGGCACCGCTGGCAGCTCGGTCTCGCTCAACATCGGCGTGCGCGGCCTGACCGGCCGTTACTCGCCGCGCTCGACCGTCCTGCTGGACGGCGTGCCACTGGCGGTTGCGCCGTACGGCCAGCCACAGCTCTCCTTCGCCCCGGCCAGCCTGGCCAACATCGAATCGATCGACGTGGTGCGTGGCGGCGGCGCGGTGCGTTACGGGCCGCAGAATGTCGGCGGCATCATCAACTTCAGCACCCGTGCGATTCCGACTGCGGCCGGCCTGCACGGCGAGGCCGGCGTGCGCTACAGCGCTTACGACCACGGCGGCGGCGACAGCACCCAGTACAACGCGTTCCTCGGCGGCACCGCCGACAACGGCCTGGGCATGGCCCTGCTGTATTCGGGGCAGGACGGCCGCGGCTGGCGCCAGGGCAGCGATGACCGCTTCGATGATCTGGCGCTGAAGTTCGCCTATGCCATCGACGCACAGCAGGAACTGCGCGCCAAGCTGTCGTACTACGACGTGCGCTCTCTGACTCCGGGCGGCCTGACCCGCGCCCAGTACCAGGCCGATCCGTTCCAGAACACCCGCCCGTCCGACTTCTGGAAGGGCCATCGCACCGGCATCGACCTGGGCTACACCAACACGCTGTCGGAGAACAGCGAGTTCGAGGTGCTGGCGTATTACAACGAAAGCAACCGGGCCAGTTCGCTGATCAACGCGGCCAACACACAGATCACGGTGCAGCCGCGCGACTACCGTGTGCTCGGCATCGAGCCACGCTACACCCAGCGCCTGCACTGGGGCAGCAGCGTGCACGACATCACCGCCGGCTACCGCTTCCTGCGCGAGCGCGGCAACGACCGCAGCTACACCGTTACCCGCCGTACCGGTGCGACCGGCGCGACCACCCGCTTCGACAACGCCACCGATGCGCACGCGTTCTACGTTGATGACCGCATCGCCATCGGCCAGTGGCGGATCACGCCCGGCGTGCGCATGGAGTGGATCGACATGGACCGCCGCCAGGCCGGCGGTGGCGCGACCTTCAGCAGCCGCAACGACAAGTCCCTGCCCTCGCTCAACGTCGCCTACCTGCTGACCCCGCAGCTCACCGTGTTCGGCAACTACACCACTTCGTTCGGACCGGTGCAGAACATCCAGCTGAACTCGCAGAGCGCGACCAACCCGCTGCACCCGGAAATCGCCAGGACCACCGAGCTGGGCGCGCGTTGGCAGGATGCCGCGCTGCGTGCGGAAGTGACCGTGTTCAAGATGCGCTTCGACAACCAGATCCTGCAGGTGCCGGGCATCACCCCGCCCACCTTCCAGAACATCGGCGCCACCGACCACAAGGGCGTGGAAAGCGCGATCGAGTACCGCTTTGCCGAAAGCAGCGCGCTGGCCGGGCTGGAACTGTACGCGAACTACACCTGGACCAAGGCCATCCAGCAGTCAGGCAACAACCGCGGCCTCGATGTGCCGTTCTACGCGCGCGATACCGACAGCGTCGGCGCCCGTTATGCGCTGGCCGGCTGGACCTTCAACGTGTCCAGCACCCACCAGAGCGGCCAGTTCTCCGACGCCGCCAACACATGGAACGAGACCGCCGATGCGCGCGTAGGCCGTGTACCCGGCGTACGCCTGTGGAACGCGCAGGCCGCCTGGCAGCTGCCCTGGCTGGCCGACAGCGAGGTCGCGGTGGGCGTGAACAACCTGGCCGACAAGCGCTGGTACACCCGCAACGTGGATGGCAACGCCGGGCGCATGGTGGCCGCGCCGCGCACGTTCTACGTGCAGGGCCGCTACCGCTTCTGAGCATGGCAACCGCCTGATGCGGTGACGGTAGCGCTCACGGTGGCGGCGTATCATGCCGCCACCATGTCCTCCACCGCTTCGCCATCGCGCCTGCATCTGGCCTTCCAGGGCCTGCGCCTGCGCCTGCGCGGCAGCGACCTGTGGTTCATCGCCCTGGCGCTGGTGGTCGGGCTGATCGCTGGCGGCCTGACCCTGTTGCAGGCTGGGCTGGCACGTACCCTGCAGACGGCGTTGTATGGGCTGGACGAGGGCATGCGCCTGAGCTCGCTGCCCGCTTTGACCTGGACTGCCCTGCTGGTGCTGCCGCTGGGTGGCCTGGTGGTGGGCCTGGTCAGCCTGGCTGCCACGCGCCTGAAACGCCCCTTGCTGGATGCCGTGGAAGCCAATGCACTGCATGGCGGCCGCATGTCGATGCGCGACAACCTGATCGTGTTGACCCAGACCCTGGTCTCCAATGGCTGCGGTGCTTCGGTCGGACTGGAGGCGTCGTATACGCAGATGGGCGCCGGCAGCGGTTCGCAGCTGGGGCGGGTGATGCGCCTGCGCCGCAACGACGTGCGCATCCTGGTCGGTGCTGGTGCCGCCGGTGCGATCGCCGCGGCCTTCGGTGCACCGCTGGCCGGGGCGTTCTACGCCTTCGAGATCGTCATCGGTGCCTATACGCCGGCGGCACTGGCGCCGGTTGCGGTGGCCGCGCTGGCCGGCGCCTTCGTTGCCGACCAGGCCGGCGTGGAGGCCTATCTGTTGCCGGCGGCATCGACCATCGACGTGCGCGCCGCCGACTATGCGATCTACGGCCTGCTCGGCTGCTGCTGTGCGATGGTCGGCATCGTGGTGATGCGCCTGATCGCCTCCATCGAAGGCACGGTCAAGCGCAGCCCGCTGCCGTTGTGGGGGCGCCCGGTGGTGGGCGGCCTGCTGCTGATCCCGCTGGCGCTGGCCAGCCCGCAGGTACTGTCGTCCGGCCACGGAGCGCTGCACCTGGACCTGACCACCCATCTGCCGCTGATCTGGATCGGCGGGCTGCTGACGCTGAAATGCCTGGCCTCGGGCATTTCGCTGGGCTTCGGTTTCCGCGGCGGCCTGTTCTTCGCTTCGCTGTTCATGGGCACCCTGGTCGGCACGCTGTTTGCCGGGCTGCTGGCGATGGCCACCGGCGTCCCGGTGGTCGACGCCACCTCGGCCGCGCTGGCAGGCATGGCTGCACTGGCCGCGGCGGTGGTTGGCGCGCCGATGACCATGGCCATGCTGGTGCTGGAAGGCACCCACGACTTCCTGCTGACCAGCGTGGTGATGAGCGCCGTGCTGGTGTCCAGCACCCTGGTGCGGCAGTGGTTCGGCTATTCCTTCTCGACCTGGCGCATGCACCTGCGCGGGGAAACCATCAAGAGCGCGCGTGACATCGGCTGGGTGCACAACCTCAACGCCGGGCGGATGATGCGCAAGGGTGTGGCCACCGCCCCGGCCGACCTCGATGCCGCCGCCTTCCGCCAGCGCTTCCCGCTGGGCTCGGGCAGCCGGGTGATCCTGATCGACAGTGAAGGCCACTATGCCGGCATCGTGCAGATTCCGCGCCTGTTCGGCGACGGCGTGAAGCCCGAGGACGTCGTGGGTACGTTCGCCGAGAACCGCGACGTGGCCCTTGCCGCCAGCGCCGACGTGGTGAGCGTGATGCAGCGGTTCGACCAGACCCAGGCCGACGAGCTGGCGGTGGTGGCCGACGATGGCCAGGTGCTGGGCGTGGTGTCTGAAGCATTCGTGCGCAAGCGCTATGCGGAGGAGCTGGACAAGCGCCAGCGCGAAATGATGGGCGAGCGCGTCGACGAGTAGATCCACGCCATGCGTGGATGATGCCCCCTGCCCCTCCACGCGTGGCGTGGTTCTACTGTCACCTGCGGGAGGTAGACTGCGGCCATGCGCTTCATTGAAACCTTCCAGCCCGGCCCCTTCGCCGACACCGTGGTCAGCCTGCTGGCGGCGTTCGTGCTCGGCACCCTGATCGGCGCCGAACGCCAGTACCGGCAACGCACCGCTGGCCTGCGCACCAACGTGCTGGTGGCTGTCGGCGCTGCCGCCTTCGTTGACCTGGGCATGCGCATCGCCGGCAGCGCCGAGGCCGTGCGGGTCATCTCCTACGTCGTCTCGGGCGTCGGCTTCCTCGGCGCCGGCGTGATCATGAAGGAAGGCATGAACGTGCGCGGCCTGAACACCGCCGCGACGCTGTGGTGCTCGGCTGCCGTGGGCAGCTGCACCGGCGCGGACATGCTGGCCGAAGGCGTGCTGCTGACCGTACTGATCATCGCCGGCAACACCCTGCTGCGGCCACTGGTGAACGCGATCAACCGCATCCCGATCAACGAAGCCGCCAGCGAAGCGACCTACGAAGTGCGCCTGAGCGTGGATGCCGACGCGGTGCCGCGCGTGCGCGAGCGCCTGGTCGATGCGCTGGAAGCCGCGCAGTACCCCGTTGGCGACGTGCAACTGGTGGAGCACGCCGATGCGCCCACTGATGTGATCGCAGTGCTGGTCAGCACCGCGGTCAGCGCCGACGAACTGGACGTGGTGCTGGCACGGATGGAACAGGTGCCGGGCGTGCTGCATGCCACCTGGGAAGTCAGCACCCGCGATTGAGCGGGTGTCGGCAGTTCATCCGCGCGCTACGCGCTGCTGCGCTCGCAGCAACCTGCGGAACGAGGCGCAGCGCCGAGCATCCTCGGCGTGTGGACAGGCGGCAGCCCGCCGCAGCCGATCCTGCGCCCGCTGCAATCTGCGGATCTGCTGCTGCAGCGCATCGGCCCGGGCCAGCAATGCCGTGCGATCCAGTGCAAGCCCTGCCCCCTGCGGCATCGCTGCGCCGATCTGCTGCAGCGACAGGCCTGCCGATTGCCCCAGGCCGATCAGTGCCAGCCGATCCAGCACCTGCTCGTGGTACTGCCGACGCAGGCCGCGACGCCCCAGCACCTGCAACAGGCCGAGCTGCTCGTAGTAGCGCAGCGTCGAGGCCGGTACGCCACTGCGGCGGACCACCTCACCGATATCCAGTTCCTGCATCGTGCTTGACCTCAAGTGGGCTTCAAGCGCCACCATGGTCGCACTCCCCGCGCAAGGCAAGCCCATGGACGATTCACTCCCGCTCGATCAGAACACGCTCTGGAACGGCGCCGCCGGCGAGAACTGGGTCGCGCAGCAGACCCTGCTGGACGGCCTGTTCCAACCGATGGCCGATGCCCTGCGCGACGAGCTGCCGGTTACCGTCACGGAACTGCTGGACGTGGGCTGCGGCACCGGCGCCAGTACGCTGAGCGCCGCCGCAGCACGCCCTGACGCCCATTGCACGGGCGTGGACATCTCCGCACCGATGCTTGGCCTGGCCCGCCAGCGCGCCGCCGCGATCGGGCGCGGGATCGACTTCATCGTTGCCGATGCCCAGCGCCATCCCTTCGCAACGGCGCACTACGATTGGATCCAGTCGCGCTTCGGGGTGATGTTCTTCGAGGACACGCAGGCCGCCTTCGCCAACCTGCACCGTGCTGCCCGAACGGGCGCGGGCCTGCGCTGCATCGCCTGGCGCAGCGCGCAGGAGAATCCGTTCATGACCACCGCCGAGCGCGCCCTTGCAGACCAGCTGGTGCTGCCGGCGCGGGTACCCGGTGCACCGGGGCAGTTCGCTTTCGCCGATGGCGAACGGGTGCGCCGGCTGCTGCGGCGTGCCGGATGGCAGGACGTGGACATCGCGCCGCTGGACCTGACCTGTTTCCTCAGCCGTGATGCGCTGGCCAGCTACGTCGGCCAGCTCGGACCTGTGGGTCTGGCCCTGCGTGCGTTGCCGGCCGCACGCGCCGAAGCGCTGCTGCAGCAGGCGCTGACCGCGTTCGCACCGTTCATCGAAGGTGACCGTGTGCGGGTGGACACCGCCTGCTGGATGATCCGCGCCCGCGCATAGCAACAGAACAGGGGACGGAGGGGATCAAGTCGTTCATGCCCCGGTTGTGCGGGAAACGACTTGATCCCCGCCGTCCCCTGTTTCTCTACAAGGCCTCGCCGGCATCGGCCAGGCGCGATTCGATCAGCGCGCACCACTGCTCGAGCATGTCGACCAGCATGTCCAGCTCGGCGTCGGCACGCTGCGCGCGGCCGCTGCGCAGGCACGCCTGTGCTTCCTGCAGCTGGGTGAGGAAGCCGGCAACGGTGTCGGCCTGCAGGATGAGGCCCGGCAGCCGGCGCCCGGGAATGCGCACGACCGCATGGTTGCCGAGCTGGCCGTACACGCTGAGAGTGGCTTCCGTCTTCATGGACAAGGGCAGGAATTGGGCATTCATCAGGTGCACCAGGGAAGAAACCTGCCCACCGGCAGGCGTGGAAAACGGGGGAGACGTTTCCACGTCCTGCCGGCGGAACAGGGGGGACTCGGGATGCCGGGGCACGCCCCGGCGCGGGGATTCAGTGCGATCGGGCCACGCCTGCGATCTGCACCCGGCGATTGGGCGCCAGGCAGGCGATCAGCTCGCGCCGGTTGCGCTGGTCGCACTGCACCAGCGGTTCGGCAGCACCCCGTCCTTCAGCGCTGATGCTCGCCGCGGATACGCCGCCCTGTACCAGCGCCATGCGCACCGCCTCGGCACGTCGCTGCGACAGCGTCTGGTTGTAGGCAGCGCTGCCGATGCGGTCGGTGTAGCCGACCACCTGGATCGACTGCACCTGGCTGGCCTCACGCACCTGCGCCAGTACACCCTGCACGGCCTGCTGGCCGCTGGCACTGAGCACGGCACTGTCGAAGCCGAACAGTGCATCGGCGGCCAGCCGCAGCGGCTGCTCCGGCAAGGGCGCCGGCGCCGGCGGTGGCGGCGGACGCGGCGGGTCGAGGACCGCTGCGCACGATTCAGGCTTCCAGTAGCCGCCCTGGGCGATGCCCTTGTTGTCGAAGCGCACCTGGAACTGGCAGGTGAAGTACTCCGCGCCCTGTGCGGTGCGGAAGTTGAACAGGTAGTTCCACTCGCGCACGCCCCACATGCCTTCGTTGAAGTGCGGGGTGCCGAGCAGCGTGTACAGCTGGCGCTTGCTCATGCCCGGTGCGAACCGGCGCAGGTCGGCGATATCCGGATAGATGCCTTCCTTCAGCGATGCCTTGCTGGCCTCCGGGAAGGTGACGGCGGTGCTGTCGGCGGGGCCGTCGGCGGCCGGTGCGTGGCTGCGGCAGGCAACCAGCAGCCCCGCGGCCAGGATCAGGCCCAGCGTGGCGGCGACGCGGCCACTGCGAGCGATGCGATGCGGTTTCATGTCATTCCCCCTGTAGACGTTGCCCGCTGCGCCGGGCCGCGAATGCGACCCGGCGCAGGCGATCACCACTGGATGCCGGCACCGACGGCCACACCGGCCTCGCCGCGGCTGTTGGTGGAACCACTGAACTTGTAGATCCAGCGACCGCCCTCGGAGACACCGGAGATGCCCAGGGCCACGCCGGATTCGCCGTTGTAGCTGCCGGCGGCGATCGAGGCCATGTTGCGGCCGGCTTCGCTGGGCTGCGGCAGCGATGCGGTTGCCATCGCCGAGGCGATACCGGCCGAGGCGCGGTTGTCGGTCTTGCGCAGGTCGCGTTCGAAGCCGCCCATGCGCTCATCGGTGTAGGCCTTGGACCAGTCCAGGGTCTGCGCCATGCCCGACTTCAGCTGGTCGACGTTGACCGCGTCGGTACCGGCGGTGCCGGCAGCGACGTTGCGCACCGTGGTCGGGCCGCTGCTGGTGCTGCCCAGGGTCACGCTGTTGTAGTTGGTGGTGCCGTTGGTGGTGGTGTCATAGCGGATCGTGCCCTGCTGCGAAGCCTGCAGCTGGCGCACGTTGACCGCATCGGTCGCCTGCGAACCATCGGCCACGTTGACCACCTGGCGTTCGGCACCGGCTGCACCCACCGACACCGTATTGGCGCGGTTGGCGACCGAGCCCGCTCCCAGCGCCACCGAGTTGTCTGCCTGCGCCTGCGAGCCGTTGCCCAATGCGGTCGAGTTGGCCCCGGCCGCAGTGGAGCCGGCACCGCCTGCGGCGGAGTTGGCGCCGGTGGCGGCCGGGTCGGCCAGGTTGTTGCTGTTGTTGGCGCGGAAGCTGCCGGCAACGTTGGTGATGTTCTGGATCTTCTGGTCGGTGTAGGCCTTGGACTGGTCGATGGCGTAGTTCACGCCGTTCTTCAGCTGGCCGACGTTGGTCGCATCGTGGTCGTCGGAGCCATCGGCCACGTGGGTGATCTTGCGCTCGCTGCCACTGCTGCCCACCGCCACCTCACCGGACGAGTTGCTGGCGCCGGCCTGGCCATAGGCACCGGTATAGCCGGTCTGCGCACCGACGCTGGCCACCGAACCGGCACCAAGAGCAACACTGTTGCCCGCGCTGGCATTGGCACCGTTGCCGACCGCTACGCTGCCCGCACCGGCTGCGCTGGCCTGCGGGCCGACCGCCAGTGCTTCGGCACCGGTGGCCGTGGCTGCGGCAGCCGTGGAGTTGACCGCCAGGTACGGGCTGCCGCCGCCGCTGCTGATGCGCTGGTTGAGCACCCGCAGCGAACCGTCCACTGCAGAGAACGCAGCGGTGACGTTGCTGTAGTCGTTGCCGGTGATGGTGCCATCGGTGGCGATGGTGGAGATGTTGAAGGTCGGCGCGGTCCACAGCCCGGTGCTGCCGTTGTACACGGTGCTGCCACCGAAGTAGCTGGCCACCGTCTGGTGCGTGCTGAACAACTGGTCGCCGGTGATGGCATCGCTGCTGCCCGCCAGGATGCTGCCGGCGGCCACGTTGGTGACTTTCACCGGAGCACCGCCGGTACCGCTGAGGGTCACGGTATCGACCACGTTGCCACTCCCGTCCACGTCGTACTTCACGGCGCGTGCGTCCAGGTCATCGGTCTGCTCGGCCACGTTGGCCAGCGAATTGCTGACCGCATCGAAGGCCGTGCCGACGTCGTTGTAGCTGCCCTGGCTGACCGTGCCATTGGCGGCGACGTTGTTGAGCGTGTAGGTCGGTGCGGTGACCACGCCATTGGCATCCACTGCAGCGCCGCCGCCGAGGTGGGTGGCCACCGTCTGGTTGGCCGCGAACAACTGCGCACCGTTGATCGCTTCGCTGCTGGCCGCGCTGATCTGGCCCGGGCCGAGGTTGCGCAGCGTGGTGGCGGTGCCGGCCTGGCCGAGCGTCGCACTTGCGTAGTTGACGCTGCCGTCGCCGTTGAGGTCGTAGCGCAGCGCGCCCTCTTCGGAAGCCTGCAGCTGACCCAGGTTGACCGCATCGGTGCTGGCGGTGCCGGCGGCGACGTTGGTGACCTGGCGTTCGGCGCCCGCGGCACCGATCGACACGCTGTTGGCCCGGTCGGCCAGGCTGCCGGCACCGACCGCGATGCTGTTGGCGGCGGTTGCGCTGGCACCGGCACCGACGGCGATCGCTTCGGCGCCGCTGGCCACGGCGTCGGCACCGGTCGAATTCACCCGCAGGTACCGGGTGCCGGTGTTGCGGATGTCGTTGATCTGGGTGTTGAGGTTGACCAGCGAACCATCCACCGCATCGAAGGCGTCGGTGACGTTGTCATACAGCCCCGGGGCCACGGCGCCACCGGTGGAGATGGTGCTGATCTCAAACAGCGGTGCAGTGAAAGTGCTGGTGAGCGGATCGAACGCTGCGCGTCCGCCGAAGAACTTTGCCATCGTGTCGTTGCTGGCGAACAGCTGCGCACCATTGACCGCCTCGCTGCTGGTGGCGTTGACCGCGCCGGCGGCCAGGTTGCCGATGGTGGTGGTGCCGGTGCCATTGCCGAGGGTGACACGGCGGTAGTCGGGGTCGCCTGCACCATCCAGGTCATAGGTGACCGCCGCCGCGCCGACCGCATCGATCTGGCTGATCGCGCCCTTCAGCTGGGCCACGTTGACGGCATCGGTGTTGGCGCTGCCGGCCGCCAGGTTGGTGATCTGCCGCTCGCCACCGCCTGCGGTGCCCACCGACACTTCGCCCGCCGACACCTGTGCCGTGGTCAGGCCATAGGCGCTGTAGCTGGCCTGCGCGCCGCGCAGTGCGGCCGAGCGGTAGCCCAGCGCCACCGAGTTGGCCTGGTTGGAGGTACTCTCTGCGCCGAGCAGGGTCTGCCCGTTGGCAGTGCCGCTGGCACTGTCGCCGACCACAACCGAGTGCCCCATGCGTGCTGCATAGTCGGCGGTGGGAACACCGGTCGGATCGCTCGGATCATTCGCACCCGCGCCGGGGAAGGCGACGTTGGCATCGACCTTCGGCAGCTCATGGCGGGCGTTGGCACCGATCACCACTTCCTTGGAGCCGTTGGCATAGGCGCCATCGCCCATCAGCACCTGGTAGTCCTGAGCTGCGTTGACCGCCCAGCAGGAGATGTCCGCCAGCGCGATGTCCAGGCACTTGGCCGCCCAGGCCGGCGAGTCCGTCGGCAGCAGCAGGCCGAGCAGGCCACCGGGATTGCCGTTGTTGATGTTGTAGATGTAGCTGTCGGAGGTGACGCCACCGATCAGGGTCAGGTGCGAGCTGCCACCGGTGACCGCGCCGCCCAGTCCGTTGAGCGTGGTGCCAACCGGCGTTGCATTGACCACCGGCAGGCCGAGCACGTTGACCGTGGAATAGGTCTGCATGACGTTGGCGGTGCTGAGCTTCAGGTTGCCGTTGGACAGGTATCCGGTGCCGCCGAACAGGCTGGCGGTGGTCGGTCCGACCAGTTCGGTGACACCGCCCACCAGGCCACCGGTACCGATCACCAGGCCCGCGTTCGGGTCGGCAGCGGCGGGCGCCTTCGGGCTGGTCGGCGGAATGGCCGACGGCGAGGTCAGGCCGAGGCTGCCCAGGGTATTGCCGACCAGGCCACCGACGGCGCCGGTCAGGTTGCCGACGGTGCCATTGAGGTCACCATTGAGCAGGCTGCCGACCGCGCTGCCAACGCCGTTGAGCGCAGTGCCGACGCCGTTGAGCAGGCCGCCCAGGCCAAGCGCGCTGTTCTGCGCGGCGACGGTTGCGGTGCCGGCCAGCTTGAGATTGCGATCGGCGACGATTTCCTCGCCGTCCTTGCCCTGCACCCGCACCTTGCCTGCCACGCCGGTATCGAACGCTGCGGTGATCGCGCGGTCATCGGTGTCACCCGGCAGCTCTTCCTTGGCCGGCAATGTGACCGCTGCGGTGGCCCCGGCCTGGCCTTGGCCTTCGATGTGATTGCCGGCCACGACCAGCTGCGCATCGACCTTGCCATCAACGGCCGCCTTCAAGCCGGACGGCGTTGCACCCGCTGCGGCGGCAACCTGGGTGCCGGCGTGAACACTGGCAACCGGCTTGCCGGCGACACCGACATCGGCCTTTGCTGCCGCGTTGGCAGCCAGATCCAACGGCGCCTGTGCAGCCGGTGCGACGTTCGCGGCAAGCGCGGCATCAACACGGGTAGCGGCTGCAGTGGCAACGCCGATGTTGGCGCGAATTTCTGCGCCCAGCGCCGGTGCAGGCACCTGGCGCGGCGCGGCGCCGGCCGCCAGCTTGACCTGCACGGTGGCCGGCAGCACGTCGCGCACGACCGGCAATGACGATGTGCTCAGCTGCAGGCCGACGCGTGCGTTGGCACTGATCGCCGGGTTCGCCTGGGCCTGTCGTGCAGCCGCGGCCAGCGCCACTTCGGCATCCACCTTCACCGGCATCGGCTGGGTGTACTTGGCCGCCAGCGCCTGCAGGTCGCGCAGCGATTGATTGGCCTCTGTCGCCGCCGCAGGTCCGCTGGCCAGCACGCACAGCAGTGCCATGGCCAGGGTGCTGGGCACCAGAAGGCTGGCACGACGGTCGCGCGGTGCGGTACCACCGCTATCGCCGGTGGCCAGTTCCGAGGCCACAACCAGAGCATTGAGCTGGCGGTTCCATACACGCCGGTAGATGCGGTTCATGAGCATTTCCCCCGTAGGCGGACAACTTGAATGTCAGTGGACTTGCCGTTAGGCAGGTGACTGACATTTCGCGCCTTTCAGCGAGGGCTGCGCACTTCATTCCGGCAGGGCAATTGCGCATTCCGGCAAATCCACGGCCGGATTCGGCAGCCACATATGCAAATCCGGCAGGGAGGGCTGGCCGGGCTGCCGCCCGGCACCCGCAGAGGCGAAAACCAAAGCCAAAGCCAAAGCCAAAGCAACAGCCGGCTCTGGGTTTTCTGCGGGTTGGCGGGGCGGTGTGGGCTTGCAGGACACGCCGTAAACCCGTCCATGGGGGCTCGATGGCGCCATCCATGGCGCCAACGGTCCTGCAAGCCCACACCGCCCCACCTGTGACAGTTTCCCCACGACGGTTGGATCTGCCGTCGTGCATTCACTGTCGACATGATCGATCTTTGATTTTCAGTGATTATTTCGATCTAAATCGAAATTGATGATCCGACTTTCCCTCGGCCGGGCATGGCCCGGCGCTACATCCAAAGCGCGCGGGAAACTGTCGAAGGCGGGGTGGGTCCGGTTGCGGGGGTGTCCGCGGCATGGATGCCGCGGCCAAGCCCCCAAGGGTGAGGGCGCTTTGCTTGCGAAGCACTGCTTCGCAAGCGCCCGAACGCACAGCCGCCAGCGGCTGGGCCGGTATGGGGGTTTACGGCGCCCCCCGCAACCGGACCCACCCCGCCATTCCACAGGAAACCTGCTTTTGCTTTCGGCAGTTGCCGTTGCCCTTGCCTCTGCGGGTGCCGGGCGGCAGCCCGGCCGATACCCCTCAGGCTGGCTGGCCGAGCTGTGCCGGCGCGCGCATCAACGTGTCACGTGGCAGTTCGCCGAACACTTTCCGGTAGTTGTCGGCAAAGCGGGAAAGATCCCACAGCCCGCAACTGAGGGCGATGGCCTTGACCGAGCGCCGGTTGGAATCGGCCATCGACAGGCTGCGGCAGGCCGCGCACAGCCGCAGCATCGACAGGTAGCGATTGGGCGAGGTGCCGAACAGATCCTCGAACGCATAGCGCAGGCCACGCTCGCTGACGCCGGCGGCATCGCAGATTTCATTCATGTAGATATTGCGGCGAAGATTGAGGCGCATGAAATTCTCCGCCCGCTGCGCGATCAGGTAATGCGTGCGGCGGGCGCGGCTGCAACTGGGCCGATCGGCTGGGCCGGCACCGAGCAGCGCCTGGACATGCTCGTGCAGCAGGCGCTCGGTTTCTTCCGGCTGCAGCCCACCGCCCTGCCCCAGCTGCGCGTGCAGTTGCTGGTAATGGCGTACCAACGGCATCGCATCATCGCCAAGGTTGAACAATGAAAGCGCCTGCCCCGCCGGTGGCGTGCTGCGCAGGCTCAGCTCGGTCAACTTGCGCTGCACGCGCGCGACCGGCACCAGCATCAGCGTCATCTGGGTACCAGGGCTGAGAGTGAATTCACTGATGCCTTCAGGCATCACGGTCAAGGCCATGCCCGGCGTCAGCGGCACGCCATGGCACCAGCTCAATGCATCATCGGTGGTGTGCAGGTAGCCGAGCATTGCCCAGTCCGGCGGCAGCATGAAGCGGCCGCGGCAGTGGAAGCCACAGGTAATGCTGCAGAACAGGGCTTCCTCGTGTACGCGCGAAGCGAATGCCGCGCGCGGACCATTGCCATCCAGCAGCAACAGTTCCACATCGCACACGCGGAGCACGCCGCTCAGCGTGGCCAGGTCGATCGACCTGAGATCGCCGTCGTCGTTGTCTTCCACCCCACCATCGACCATGACAGTGTCGTCCCCCGTTTGGCCTGCCGCACGACCCCGCCCCCACTGCCTGACAGGGCGCACGCCGTTTCCAAGAGCATCGTCCGTTGCCGAGATGGACGCTGCGATGCGCGCGCGTCCCTCCCTGAAAATGCAAAACCTTGAATGCGAGTATGCCCGATAATCGACAGCCGTAAACAGGATGTTTCGACGCTGCGGAATTATCGATTGCGTGAAGAAAATGTGCGCGTCGATGGCATGGTTTTCGCATGCGCGGGCGGGCATCACATTATCTGCACGACCATGAATGGTTTTGCGCAGGAACGGATTTACGTCACAGATCCGCGCCGGAATATTCAGGCATCCAGCGAATCTGCCGAATTTGCATATAGGTTCCGGTTGCAGGGAACCGCCATTCAGGCAAAGTCGAATACACGGTGATCGGGCACGCGGACAGCGGCCACACCCAGGGGGACAGCATGACCATGCACGTACGAGATACCGTCTCGACCACCGGCCTGGAGCTGGGTGGTCGTGGTTGCGCGGCCGCTGCCCTGCCCGGGAATGATCACCCTGCTTGAGCACAGCGGGATTGCCCGCCGTGCCTCCTCCGCCAGGATGGCGGGGGCCTACGGACGGTCCCGGCGGAGCCGGGCCACCGCCCATGCAGGTGTCCTGCAGCAACTGACAGGTAGAGGGAGACAACCGTCATGAACGCATCGATCCGCAAGTTCCTGAAAGAAGAAGATGGCGTGACCGCGCTCGAATACGGGCTGCTGGCCGCCGTGATCGCCGGCATCCTGATCGTGGTGGGCAGAACCCAGATCACCGCGTTCTTCACCACGTTGTTCACCCGCCTGCAGGCCATTGCCACCGACGCCACCACCACCTAGCCAGCGCGCAGGGTGCAGCACCTGCGGTCGCTTCGATGGCGGCCGCGGTGGCCTATGAGGGGTTCTGCAACTGTCCAGCGACGGACAACGAGGGTGTGCGATGACACTGCTGGGATTGCTGGCCATGGGAGTGTGCCTGCGGATCGCGATCAGCGATCTGTACGCCCGCCGCGTGCCCAACACCTGGCTGCTGGCCGCGTGCGCGATCGCCGTGCCCCTGATCATCGCCGGCCAGTTCAATGCCACGCCCACGGCCTGGGCGCCACACCTGCTGGGCGCCGTCGTTGGCCTGCTGGCATTGCTGCCGTTCTATGCGGTGCGCTGGATGGGCGCCGGCGACGTGAAGTTCTTCGCCGTGCTCGGCCTGCTGCTGGGCTGGAAGGCATTGCTGCCGGTGTGGGTGCTGGCCAGCCTGGCCGCAGGCGCCCACGCCGTGCTGGTGCTGGCCGGCCGGCAGTTGGCCGGTCACCTGCCGCTGCGCCTGCAGATGCAGGTAAACCGCGCCAGCACGCACTTGACTGGCCACCCTGCCCTGCGCGAACTGCATGCCGCGCGCGAGGGGCGACAGGGCATTCCCTACGCAGCCTACCTGGCCTTCGCGGCGATTGGCTGGGTGTTGGCAACCACCTATGGAGGCGTCGCATGAAAGCGTTCGCACGCCAACGCCAACGCCAACGCGGCGTGGCCAGCATCGAATTCGCGTTGATGCTGCTGCTCGGCCTGGTGCCGCTGCTGCTGCTCACCTTTTCCGGCGTGCTGATCATGGCCGCGCAGCAGACGCTGGCGACAGCCTCGGCCGAGGGCGCGCGTGCTTCGCTGCGCTTTGGCAACGCCGGCGAGCGGCGCACCGCCGCCTGCCTGGCGGCCCGCCGCTCCATGCAATGGCTGTTGCAGTTTTCCGGGCAGAACCCGGACTGCAGCGGCGGCGGCACCGGCGCCATCGTGGTCTCGCCGCAGGCGCCCTGCGCCGGCTTGGCGACGGTGCAATGCATGACCGTGACGGTGAGCTACGACTATGCATCCCATCCCTTCCTGCCCGGCACCGCCACGCTCTATGGCTGGGTGATGCAGGCCCCCATCCGCAGCGTCGCGGTCGCCCAGCTGGACCTTGGCAGCAACTGACGATCGGTACAGGAGACGTTCTTCATGCTCAAGTTGACCCGCATCGCCGCCATCGCACTGATCGCGCTCGCCGTGCTGCTGGCCGTGGTGGCCTTCGTGATCGGGCGCAAGCCTGCGGCCTCGGCGGACAACCCGAGCACGATCGTGAAGGCCGATGCGCAGACCTTCAGTGTCGTTGAAGCCACCGCGCGGCTACCCGCCGGCGAGCCGATCAGCGCCAATGGCGTGCGGCTGACCCAACGCACCGCGGAAGTGCCGGGAGCGGTGAACGACCTGGCGGCGGTGGTTGGCAAGGTGCCGGTGCAGGACATCAGCGAAGGCAGCGCGATTGCTGCCAGCCTGCTCGCACAGGGATTCTCGCTGCAGCTGCGGCCGGGTGAACGGGCATTGGCGGTGCCGGTCGATGAGCTGGTCGCGGCCGGCAACCGCATCCTGCCCGGTGATTTCGTCGACGTCTTCCTCAACCTGCGCAGCGCCGCTACCAGCTACAACGGCCAGCAGGACATCGCACAGACGCGGTTGCTGCTGTCACGCCTGCGCGTGCTC
Source organism: Stenotrophomonas sp. 3(2025) (assembly GCF_052665395.1). Taxonomy (NCBI): domain Bacteria; kingdom Pseudomonadati; phylum Pseudomonadota; class Gammaproteobacteria; order Lysobacterales; family Lysobacteraceae; genus Stenotrophomonas; species Stenotrophomonas sp. 3(2025). Next base: position 315,287 of record NZ_JBQOIF010000001.1, read on the forward strand.
AGCTACGGACAGCAGGATATCGCGGCAGCCCCGACGGGCAGCCAGGGCGAGGCCCCGGCCACGGCAGGCAACGACTCACGTGCAGCCGATATCACCAGCGGTTCCAGCAGCGCCCACAGCAACGGAAACGGCAGCGACGCCACGCAGCCCGCACGCACCGCGGTGCTGGCGGTGCCGGTGGCCGACGCCAACCGCCTGCTGCTCGGCGCACAGCAGGGCAAGCTGTTCCTCGCCCTGCGCAATCCCGCCGATACCGGCCTGCCGGATGTGGCGCTGTTCCCACAGGCGCGCGGCGTGCTGGACCCGGTGCGCGGCCTGGACAACGAGCAACAGCAGGCCCTGCAGCGACCGGAGAACAACGCCTACGCCGGCCTGGATGGCGATGCGCTGGCTGGCCGCGGCAGCAGCGTGCAGCGCAGCGTCCACGAAACGCCGGCGCGTGCACCGGTGCAGCGTCGCTCGACGCCGCGACCGGCGGGCATCGAAATCATCCGCGGTGACACTGCTGCCCCCCGTGGCTCCCTTTGACCCTTGCCGAGAGCGCACATGACTGAACGTCGCCACCGCCTACGCCCCACTGTCCGCCAGCGCTGGCTGGCCCTGCTGCTGGTGCTGCTGGCACCGGGTGCGAGCGTGGCTGCCGACGATCTGCTGCTGCAGACCCGCGAACAGCGGCCATGGACGCTGCCGGCCGATCTGGAACGGGTTGCCATCGCCGACCCCGGCGTGGCTGACATCGTGATGCTGCGCGGCGCACGCCAGGCGCTGCTGGTAGGCAAGGCACCGGGCACCACCACCCTGCTGCTGTGGCACCGCAAGCAAAGCGAACCGCAGCGCGTGCAGGTGCGGGTGCAGAGTGCCGTGCAGGGCGCCGCCGATGCCGGCTCCAGCGGGCTGGTGTTCACCCAGCAGGACCAGCAGGGGCTGCTGCAGGGAAGCAGCGACAGCGTGCTGGCGCACATGCAGGAGCAGAAGACCGCGGTGATGGCGCTCGGCAAGGACGGCAGCCTGGCCGATGCCTCCACCATCAGCAGCGGCGGCGTAGTGCAGGTCGAGGTGAAGGTGGTCGAGTTCAACAAGACCGCGCTGAAGCAGATCGGCATCAACTTCCAGAACCGCAACGGTGGTTTCGCCTATGGATTCGCCCGACCGGGCGGGCAGCTGCCAGGCAACACCGGCATCCTGCCTGGCATGAAGGAAGGTGAGTCCAGCAACGAAAGCGAGTCCCCGATCTCCTCGGCGTTCAGGCTGGTGTTCGGTTCGACCAAGGGTTTGTGGAACGCCGATGTCGACCTGCTGCAGGCCAACGGCATGGCGCGCGTGCTGGCCGAGCCCACCCTCGTCGCGCTGTCCGGGCAGAGCGCCAGCTTCCTGGCCGGTGGCGAACTGCCAATCCTGGAGCCACAGGGGCTCGGCACGACCACGGTCACCTACAAGCCCTTCGGCATCGGCCTCACCGTTACTCCCACGGTGCTCTCACCGAACCGCATTGCGTTGAAGGTTGCCCCGGAAGCCAGCGACCTGGACTACACCAATGCGATCGCGCTCAACGGCGTGCAGATCCCTTCGATCACCACCCGCCGCGCCGACACCACCGTCGAGCTTGGCGATGGTGAGAGTTTCGTCATCGGCGGCCTGGTCAGCTCCACCGTGGCCTCGACGGTCAACAAGATTCCGCTGCTCGGCGACCTGCCGATCATCGGTACGTTCTTCCGCAACTTCGACTACAAGCGCCAGGACAAGGAACTGGTGATCATCGTCACCCCGCGGTTGGTACAGCCGATTGCCCGCAATACCGAACTGCCGCTGCCCGGCGATCGCGAAGCCAAGCCGAACATGCCCGAATGGGGCGCGTGGCTGCTTGGCCCGATCAGCCGCGATCCGGTTCCCGGTTTCTCGCGCTGACCTGCATGACGTCTCCGGTACTACGCCCATGCCCTACGCCACTGCCCTGCCGCTGCACCCGCAAGGACCACCGATGAACCTGGTCCTGTACGGGATCGACCGTGAACTGCTTCCGCGCCTGGCTGCCAAGCTGCCGCCGGCCACGGCACTGCACTGGCAGGACAGCAGCGAGCCGACCTCGGCCCAGGACCTGCAGCGTGGCCCGCAGAACCTGGTGCTGCTGGACTTCCGCCCGGAGCATGCCTCGGCATCGACGGTACTGGCGCAGCAACTGCAGCAGACCCAACCCGAATTGACTCTGGTGGCCGTGGGCGCCACCAGCGCCGGCCAGGTGGAAGGCGTGGTGATGGCGCTGCGCGCCGGCCTGCGCGATGTACTGGACCTGGACAGTGACAACACCGGCATCGAAGCCGCCCTGCGTCGCGCTTTGTCACCGCGCCCCGCCGCAAGCGCACAGCAGGCGCACAAGGCGCGCCTGATCGTGCTGCTGGGCGTGCGCGCCGGCGTCGGCACCAGCACGTTGGCCGCACACCTGTCGGTGCTCGCACAGCAGACCCGCACCCTGGCCCAGGGCGATGCCGCCGTGCAGGACGGGCTGCTGATGGAGCTGGCGCAGCCGGCCGGCGACCTCGCCCTGTACCTCAACCTGGACAGCCGCTTCCACTACGAAGACGCGCTGCGCAATGCCAGCCGCATCGATGCCACCCTGGCCCGCACGGCGATGGCCCGGCACACCAGCGGGCTGGTCCTGCTCGACCGTGCCAGCGGCAGCGACGCACTGCCGCCCTCCGATCCTGGTGCGCTGCTGCAACGACTGCGCGGCGTGTTTTCCAGCGTACTGTGCGATGCCGGTGGCTGCCCGCTGCGGCAGCTGCCACCGCTGCTGCTGGACCAGGCCGATGAAATCTGGCTGGTGGCCGACGCATCGATCGCCACCCTGGTGTCGCTGGACCACGCCCTGAAGCACCTTTCCGGCCAGCGCGACCGCGAGAAGCGACTGCAGCTGGTGATCAACCGCCACGACGACAACAGTGGCATGAGCCCCGAACAGATCGCGCGCCGCTTCGAGCTGCCGCTGCTGGCCACCCTGCCCGAGCGGTCGCGGGTACGCGCCTCCGCCAGCCATGGCCATCTGCTGCTGCAGGATGCGCCGCGCGACCCGTACCTGCGTGCCCTCGCCCCGCTGGTGCAACACCTGGATCCGGCTGCCTGCCCGGTCCAGGCGCACGGCCTGCGGGAAAGACTTGCCCTTGCCCTGGGTGGATCGCAATGGAAGACAAAGTGACCCCGTTCCCGCACGTTGTCGCCCGCAGCACGGTGCCGGAGCATGCACCGGGCAGCCTGCCGTTCGCACAGACCGAGCAGTACCAGAAGGTGCTGTCGGCCGCGCACGAGCATCTGCTCAACAGCATCGAAGACGAGCGCATCGACATCGATTCCTGGGCCCCCGACACCATCGCCCGCTGGGTGGAAGTGCAGACGGTCAGTTTCATCCAGGAATGGCGCATCCCCATCAACGAAGAAGAAATGCAGGTGGTGGCCGAAGGCCTGGTCAAGGAGCTGACCGGGTTCGGCCCGCTCGATGACCTGCTGCATGACCCCACCATCGAAGACATCCTGATCAATGGCTTCAAGGATGTGCATGTCTCCCAGGGCGGGCAGCTCAAACGCGCGCCACAGCGCTTCACCGATGACACCCACCTGCTGCGCATCCTGCGCCGCATCATCGCCCCGCTCGGCCGCCGCCTGGATGATTCCAATCCGATGGTCGATGCACGCCTGCCCAATGGTGGCCGCCTCAACGCGATCATCTCGCCACTGGCGGTGGACGGGCCGATGGTGTCCATCCGCAAGTTCCGCAAGGATCCGTTCACCCCCGACGAACTGCTGGCCAAGGGCACCTTCGATGCGCCGATGCAGGCGCTGCTGAAGGCGATGGTGCTGGGCCGCTGCAACATCCTGGTGTCAGGTGGCACCAGCTCGGGCAAGACCTCGCTGCTCAATGCGCTGGCCAGCTATGTGCCGGCCAACGAACGCGTCATCACCGTGGAAGACACCGCCGAGCTCTCGCTCAACCACCCGCATGTGGTGCGCCTGGAGAGCCGCATCGGTGGCGCCGAAGGCCAGGGCGCGGTCAGCATCCGCGACCTGGTGCGCAACAGCCTGCGCATGCGCCCGGACCGCATCGTGGTCGGCGAAGTGCGTGGCGCCGAGGTGCTGGAGATGCTGCAGGCGATGAACACCGGCCATGACGGATCGATGGCCACCATCCACGCAAATTCACCGCGCGACTGCCTGTACCGCATCGAGATGCTGGCCGGCTTCGCCGGCTTCCAGGGCAGCGAAGACAGCCTGCGCCGGCAGATCGCCAGTGCCATCGACTTCATCGTGCAGATCTCGCGCCTGGGCAGCGGCCGCCGGGTGCTGGTATCCATCACTGAAATCACCGGCGTCAGCGACAACCTGATCACCACCCAGGAGATGTTCCGCCACGAAGTGCAGATCGACGGCAGCGGCAAGGAGATCGACCGTTGGATCGGCCTCGGCTTCCAGCCACATTCGTACAAGCTGGAGCCGTTCCGGCAGTTGCTGCGCGAATCCCTGTACGGAGACTTCTGAGCATGGGTACCGGCCTGCTGCTGGGTGTGCTGAGCATCGTGTCGGTGCTGCTGGCGCTGGCGGTGTGGCTGTGGGGGACGGCCAGCAGCCGCGAACAGCGCCAGGCCTCGCTGCAGCATGCCGAGCAGCAGCTGGCGCGCGGCACCGGCGCTGCCGCCGCGCCGGCCGATGCAGCACGGCAGGCGCCGCTGCCAGCGCCGGGTCGCCGCGCCCTGCCCTGGAACGGGCTGCTGCAGCGTGCCGGCCTGGCACCGGGCTGGAAGCTGCCGCTGCTGATGCTGCTGCCGGGCATCGCCCTGTCCGCGTTCGCAGTGTTGCGCCTGGGCACCTTCTGGATGTTCCCGCTGACCCTGCTGCTGTACCTGCTGGGCTGCTGGCTGTGGCTGATGCGCCGTATCGGCAAGCTGCAGGCGCAGCTGCTGCACCAGCTGCCGGACTTCCTCGACAACCTGGTGCGCCTTACCGCGCTCGGCAACAGCCTGCAGGCTGCCTTCCAGGTCGCGTCGATGCAGACCAACGCGCCGCTGCGCGGCCTGCTCGACACCACGGTGCGCTATGCACGTGGCGGCATGGACCTTGACCGTGCGCTCAACCTGGCCGCACAGCCCTACCGCATGGACGTGCTGAAGGTGCTGGCGGTGGTGATGGGCGTCAGCGTGCGCATCGGTGGCCGTGCCGACCAGATCCTGCAGCGCATGGGCGACTTCATGCGTGACCTGGAACAGGCGCAGCAGGAACTGGCCGCAACCACTTCTGAAACCCGCATGTCGGCGTGGGTACTGGGCCTCCTGCCACCGGCCAGCGCGGTGCTGATGGCGATCTCCAGCCCCGAATTTTTCCAGCCGGTGCTGCATGACCCACTGGGCCACAAGATCCTGCTGATCGCGCTGGCGCTGGAGTTGACCGGCGCCTTCCTGCTGTACCGCCTGGCCAAATCGCTATGAACATCCCCGACCACGCAGGAGGCATCCAATGAGCGCCAGCATCTGGTTCGTGGCTGCCCTGCTGGTGTTGGCCGCCGGCGTGGCCCTGCTGGGGCTTGGCAGCTGGGTGCGCAGCCATCGCGAGGATCGCAGCGAGGCCACGTTGAAAACAGCGCTGCGTCCGCGCGAAAGCGAAGACACAGCGGCCGACGCACGCAAGGACTCACTCGGCTGGCTGGAGCAGTTCGGCCGCGGACTGAGCGGCGGACGCCTGGAAGCGGCGCTGCTGGCCGGTGAGGATCGCCTGCTGCTGGACCTGGCCGGCTGGAACACCCGCCGCGGCACCGCCATCTACCTCGGCCTGCGGCTGCTGCTGGCGGTGCTGGTACTGGGTATTGCGCTGACGCTGAGTGACGCAACGGGGTTGTCGAGGATCATGGTGGTGATCGGCGCGCTGGCTGCCGGCCTGCTGCTGCCGAAGTTCGCGCTCAGTACGTGGGTCAAGCGGCGGCGACGCGCGGTGAACAATGAGCTGCCGCTGTTGATCGACCTGCTGCGCCTGCTGCAGGGCGTGGGCTACAGCATGGATCAGAGCCTGCAGACACTGGGCGACAAGCTGCGCGACGCACTGCCGGTGCTGGGTGGGGAAATCCAGGAAGCGAATGTGTCCTACACCCATGGGCGCACGCGCGCGCAGTCGCTGCGCCGGCTGAGCGATGTGTACGGCGATGACGATCTGTCCAGCCTTGTGCAGTTGATCCTGCAGGTGCACGCCCACGGCGGTGCCGTGCAGGAACCGCTGCGCCAGTTCAGCGTCCGCCTGCGCGAGCAGCGCCGCAACGCGCTGAAGGAAAAGGTCGGCAAGCTCTCGGTGAAGATGACCGTGGTGATGATGCTGACCCTGCTGCCGGCACTGATGCTGGTGCTGGCCGGACCGGCGCTGGTCGCGCTGGCCACTACCTTGTCGAAAATGGGATGACCTTCATGCCTGTCCTGCGCCCCGCCTGCCTGTTGCTTGCCCTGGTTGCCGCCGCTACCGGCTGCAGCTCCACCACGCCGAAGTATCTGCGTGCGCCGAGCCTGGCCGAGCCGACGCCGGCCCCGCAGGACAGCCGCAACGCCTATCTGGAACTGATCCAGCGGATGCAGCAGCAGGGCGCGTGGTATGCGTCGCTGGCGCACGTGGATGCGTTCCGCCAGCGCTACGGCGATACCCCTGCACTGCGACTGCTGCAGGCCGACGCACTGCGCCAGACCGGCCAGATCGATGCGGCGCTGGCGCTGTACCGCGAACTCGGCAATGGCCCGCAGGCCGCCGCCGCTGCACACGGCATGGGCCTGATCGCTGCCCTCCGCGACGACGACCAGGGTGGCGAACAGGCGCTGGCACGTGCCACCCAGCTGAGCCCGCTGAACACCGATTACCTCGGCGACCTGGGCTATGCACGGCTTCGTGCCGGCCGCTTCGAACAGGCACGCGAGCCACTGGCCAAGGCGCTGGAACTGTCGCCAGGCAATGCCAAGGCCACCGCCAATCTTGCCCTGTGGGCGCTACTGCGTGGCGACACGGCCACCGTCGAACGGCTGGCCCAACAGGCCAGCTTCAGCGAGGAGACCCGCCGCAGCGTGGAACAGCAGGCGCAGCAGATCCGCGCGCGGCTGCAGCAACGCCAGGCCGCTGCCACTGCTGCAGCGGCGGCAGCGGCACGGCCAGTTGCTTCGGTAGCTGCCACCCCCGCCAACGCAGGCCCACGCCTGGCCGCCGAACCGCGCCGCGATGGCCGCGACCAACGCGACCCGCCACGACTGCCGCCCTCGATGCTGGAACGCTTCGGCTCCACCGACCATCCCACCGGGAACACGCCATGACCTCGACGCCGCTGATCCGCTGCCTGCTGCCGGTGCTTGCCGGCTTGTCTTTCGCTGCGGTTGTGCAGGCGCAGACGCCGCAGCAACCGTTGACCGGGCAGATGCTGGGTGGTGCCGCGCCCGCGCCGGCAGCCGCTCCCCTGCACAGCGGGCCGCTGGCTACCGTGGACGTATCGCCGCCACCAGCCGCAGCGCCCATCGCAGCCCCCGCAGCCCCTGAAACCAAGCCTGATTTCGGCGGCACGCAGTTGCAGCCCAACACCTCGCAGATCGGTGACACCACCCGCAGCCTGTTCCGCCTGCAAGCGTCCGGCGAGGTGGCCGGTGCCCGCCTGCCGATCCTCGGCGACCAGGCCACATCCAGCTACGCGCGTTACCTGAAGAGCTTCCAGTACGACATTCCGCAATTCTTCGAAACCGACGTCGCCAAGTCCGCAGGATCCTCCCGATCCGGACGCTGAGGCCCGCCATGAACCGAGCACGCCACATCAGCTTCAGTCGCCCGCGCGGCGGTATGTCGGTCACCATGATGCTGGTGATGATCGCGCTGCTGGCCATGCTCGGCCTGATCGAGATCGGCTTCCTGTTCTGGGCCAAGCGCGATGCGCAGAAGGTGGTCGATCTGGCTGCGCTGGCAGGCGCACAACGGCTGGACCTGTGCCGGCCCGACAACGCCGACAACAGCGCGGCCCGGCAGAATGCGCTCGCACAGAACACCTTCCCTGGGCAGGTGCAGATCCAGTGTGGCAACTGGAATGCCACCCGCGGAACGGCTGACCACTTCAGCCCAAGCGTGGACGCAGGCAATCCACGCAACGCGGTGCGGGTCATTGCCGAACGCGGCGTGCTGCCGTTCTTCGGCCAGAACAGCACGCTGCCCACGTTGCGCGTGCAGGCGGTGGCCAAGCGTTCGGAACCCACCGCCGTGTTTGCAGTGGGTTCGCAGCTGCTGCGCACCAATGGCAACTCCCCCTTGATGGCGACCCTTCGGCTTGTCGGCCTGGACGTCACCAACGCAACAATTCTGTCCTACGACGGCCTGGCCCAGGCCACCGTCACCCCGTCGGGGCTGCTGGCGGCACTGGGCATCCCGGTGACCGCCGACCTCAGCGTGGCCGACTTCAACCGGCTGCTGTCGGTCAACCGCATATCACTGGCACAGCTGGTCAATGCCACTGCCACGGTGGTGGGCCGCGAGACTGCCGTCGGCGTACAACTGCAGGCGTTGTCCAACCTGGTCGGCACGCGGTTGGACATCAACCAGCTGAACATTCTGCTGGGCAGCCAGAACGGCGGCGGCGGCCTGTTCGCGCAGGTGATCTCACCGGACGGCACCATCGGCAGCGCACTGGAATCGAGGGTCAACGTGCTGGATCTTGTCACCGCCGCGATCTCCATCGCCAACGATGGCAATGGCGTGCAGGTGCAGGGCCTGAACCTGCTGGGCATCGACGTCAAGGCCGGCGTGGTGGAGCCACCGTCGATCGCCATCGGTGGCGTCGGCGCGCGCGCGTACAACGCGCAGGTGCGGCTGATGGTGGACGTCGACAGCGACCGCTTGTTCGCGATTGGTCCGCTGCTGAACCTGCTCGGCACCCGCTTGCATCTGCCAGTGCACGTGGATGTGGCCAATGCGATGGGGACACTGACCAGCATCCAGTGCGGTGCGGCGCCGCCGACGGCCACCGTCCAGGTCGATTCCTCGGTACTGCGCGCCTGTGTCGGCAAGGTCAACGCGGCCGATCGCTTCTCCAAGAGCAACGTCTGCGACGCGACCCTGCAGAACGAGCAGCTGTTGAAGCTGCTGGGGCAGCCCCTGATCAACGACAAGGTCACCCTGCCGGCGCTGACCAGCACGCAGAGCCTGACCCTGGCCGCAGGCCAGACCGGCTCGACCCGGATCAACCCGTTGGCCGTCGGCACCGCCGTGTCAGACCTGGTCAACGAACTGCTGCGCGTGCTGTCGGGCATGCTCAGTTCACCCAAGCAGGGCATGAGCGCCAATGACACCGCCAAGGCACTGGCCGACCGTTACCTGCAGGCGGCCTTCCCCAGCGGCGGGCGTTACAACGTGGACCAGGTGATTCCATTGCTGCGCGATGGCGATCCGTCACGCAACCTCGCACCGCTGGGCAACTGGACCGTTACCAAAGGCGTACCCAAGCCCTGCCTGATTGGCCTGAGCACCTGCTGGGAAGATGGATCGGTCTGGGCCGGTTACCGCGCCACCGTGACCGGCCAGGGCCTGGGCCTGCTCGACGGCCTGCTGGGCTCGCTGGTCGGCGGCCTGCTGATCAACCGCTGCGACAGCCTGCTGGGCAACCTGATCGACTACAACGGCTGCGTGCGCACCAACCTGGCGTCCTACATCCAGACCGCCCCGGCCGGATTCCTGGATGGGCAGAACGGCGGCGGCGTGACCACCCCCGGCAACAACGTCACCTGCAGTGGCCTGCTGTGTGCGCTGCTGAACCCGGTGCTGGCGGCGCTCAAGCCCGTACTCAACAGCGTCGGCACGCTGCTGACCAACACCCTGGCCAGCCTGCTCGGGCTGGAACTGGGCCGCACCGATGTCAGCATGCAGTCGATCCAGTGCAGCTCGGCGCAGCTGGTCTTCTGACCCGCGCGGGCACCGGTTGGCGGCGTCCGCGCCCATGCTAGACTCGCGGCGGGGAACCACATTCAACTCAACCCACACTACATCCGTGGATGGTCTAGACATGCGAGAAACTTCAGGGGGCACCGTCTTCGCCCGGTATCGGCGCGGCGCAGCACTGCTGGCCGTGGCCATGATGGTGGTGGCGCCGTCGGCGCTGGCCGCACGTGGCGATCGCACTGCCACGGTGGAGCCGGCCAAGGCCGCACCGGTGGTACGCAATACCGTCGACGAACTCAAGCAGTTGATGGATGCGCAGCAGCTCACCGAGCTGCGTACCACCTACAACGGCAACTACGGCGCCAGCCTGCTGTTCAACGCCAATACCCTGACCTACTACGTGGCCCTGTTCCAGGAGAAGAACTTCTGGCGGGTGATCAAGACCGATGCCGTCGACAACGCCGAGCGTGTCTACCGCACCTTCGCGCAGCAGTCCGAACAGCTGGCGCAGGTCTACATCGACACCACCCGGCTGGAAGCCGGCAAGCGCTACACCGAGCGCCTGGTGGCCTACAACGAAGAACGCCTGCGCACCCTGCAGCAGGAAATGGAACAGCAGCAGGCGCAGTCGGCGCAGGTCAGCGCAGCGCTGCAGCAGGCGCAGCAGCAGGCGGTCAGCCTGAGCACCGACGTGCAGAGCACCAACAGCCAGCTCGATGCGCTGCAGCGACGGATCCAGATCCTGCAGGCCGAACAGGGCAACCCGGAGCTGAGCCTGCCCAAGCCGGATGCGGCGACGGCACCGGCCGCCGCCAGCGACGGCCGCTGAGGTCTTCCGGGCCTGTAGACCAGAACGGCACCTTCGGGTGCCGTTTTTCGTTGTGCTCAACGACAGGCCTCGCGTACGGCGTCATCCAGCTGCCTGCGCTGCAGGTAATCGAGCCTGCGCGGCTTGGCCAGCGTTGCCACCTGCCGCCGTCGCGCCCGCTCGCAGCCACGCGGGTCAGCCGTGATCGATATCAGCGCGCCCTGTGCGCGCCCGCGCCGTGGCGTCCGCCTGCTACCGCTGCGGGCAGGCTGCACGACTGCAGGTGTGGGTCCGCGTGCCTTCGACTCGGCACCGGGCACTTCCCAGCGCCACTCCGCGCGCCCCTGGCAGGGCGTCTGCTGGTAGACCGGATGCTCCCCCCCGGTGCACTTGTAGACGTTGGTCTGCGCCGTCGCGACAGCAGCCAACAGCAGTGCAGGCAGCACTGCCCATCCCGGCATCTTCATGACTGGCCCTCACGCGTCCGATGGCCATGGTTGCCATCAGCACCGGCCTGCCGCCAGAGCGAGTCGCGTCAGCGTGACGACCACGCCAATCCGGCACAGCCGTGCAATGCACATCGCCCATCGTGCGCTGTACTGCCGCAGGCGCCGGCCAACCCGCAGGCGTCTTCCCTCCCTTTCGCCAAGGAACCTGCAATGAGCAATTTCGTGACCGTCAATGATGGCGCCCGCATCTTCTACAAGGACTGGGGCACCGGCCAGCCTGTCGTATTCGCCCATGGCTGGCCGCTGTCGTCCGATGCCTGGGACCCGCAGATGCTGTTCATGGGCCAGAACGGCTATCGCGTGATCGCGCATGATCGCCGCAGCCATGGCCGCTCCAGCCAGACCTGGGACGGCAACAACATGGACACCTACGCCGATGACCTGGCTGCCGTTCTGGATGCGCTGGACGTGAAGGACGCGATCCTGGTCGGCCATTCCACCGGCGGTGGCGAAGTGGCGCACTACGTCGGCCGCCATGGCAGCAAGCGCGTGGCCAAGGTGGTGCTGGTCGGCGCGGTGCCGCCGCTGATGCTGAAGACCGAAGGCAATCCGGCCGGTACCCCGCTGGAAGTGTTCGACGGCATCCGCAAGGGCACCGGTGGCGATCGTTCGCAGTTCTTCAAGGATCTGGCCACGCCGTTCTTCGGCGCCAATCGTGATGGCAACAGCGTCACCGAAGGCATGCGTGATTCGTTCTGGCTGCAGGGCATGCTGGGCGGCGTGAAAGGCCAGTACGACTGCATCCACGAATTCTCGGAGGTGGACTACACCGACGACCTGAAGAAGATCGACGTGCCGGCTCTGGTGGTGCATGGCGATGACGACCAGATCGTGCCCTTCGATGCTTCGGCCAAGCTGTCCTCGCAGATCATCCGCAACGCAGAACTGAAGGTCTACGCCGGTGCACCGCACGGCCTCACCCTGACCCATGCCGATCAGTTCAACGCCGACCTGCTGGCATTCGCACGCAGATGACGTATCGCGGCGGCGCCCGTGCGCCGCCGCTCCTGCCCTGGAGCCGGCCAGCGGCCGGCTTCATCAAGGGACCATCAGATGTCGCTGTGGTGATGCGGCGCCGCCGCCGGCAATGGATCATGGCCGCCAACGAAGTGACGCACCACCGGCGCGCGCTCGCCGCGATGCAGCGCGCGCAGCGCCTCCTGGATCGCCTTGTCGTCAGCGGTGATGCGTTCATGCTGGCGCAGGTGCTCCAGCCACGATGCTGCGACGAAATACTCCAGATGGATGCCCGGGGTCGCCACATCCTCGACCACGCCCCAGACCACGGCGCCATCGCGCCGACGGATCGTTCCCAGCGTGCGCATCTGCGCCTGGAACGCGGCGCGGTCGGCGGCATCGATGCGATATTCGATGGTCACCAGCACCGGTCCGCGATCATTCGACACCGGCACCGACAGTTCCGGTGCGGGCCAGTGCCCGGCCGGACTCAGGTTCAGATCTTCGGCGCCTGCAATCCGTACCCGCCACACCAGCAGGCCGCCGATGACCGCGCCGGCTGCAGCCACCAGCAGTGCCAACTCGGGCGATGTGCGCTGCGCCAGTGCACCCCAGCTCAGGCCACCGGCCGCCATGCCGGCCGAGAACACCATGATGTACAGGGCAAGCGCACGCGCCCTCACCCAGGCCGGCACCGCCGTCTGTGCTGCGATCTGCAACGAAGACAGTACGGTGATCCAGGCAAAGCCATTGACCAGCATCACCAGCGGCAACACGTACCAGCTGCGGGTCAGCGCCAGGCCGGCCAGGCTTGCTGCCAGCGACAAGGTGGCCAGCAGCACCAGCAGGTCGCGGTCAAGCCTGGCCCGCAGCTTCGGCAGCAGCAGCGCACCGCCCACCGCACCGATGCCGATGCAACCCAGCAGCACGCCGTACTGACCCGCTCCGCCCTGCATCTGCCCGCGCACCACCACCGGCAGCATCGCGTTCATCGCCGCGGCAAAGAAGAAGAAGCCGGCCGATTTGATCAGTACCGCCTGCAGGCGACCGGCACGGCTGGCGTAGCGCAGGCCCGCCTTGAGGCCAGCGCCGAACCCTTCGGGCGGCAGGCTGGACGCCTTCGGATCACGCTTCCAGCCCCACACCACGAACAGCATGGCGGCAAAGGTGATGGCGTTGAACCCGAAGGCCCACACCGCACCCAGCTGGGCCACGATCACCCCGCCGATGGCCGGCCCGATGGAACGGGCAATGTTGATGCCGATGGAGTTGAGTGCCACGGCCGAGGCCAGCATCGGCTGCGGAACCAGCTCGGAGACGATCGCGGCCTGTGCCGGCATCGCCATTGCCGCACCGCAGCCCATGCAGAAGGTCAGCAGCACCAGCAGCTGCGGCGTCAGCAGGTCCAATGCCGTGAGCACGGCGGTCGCTGCCGCCACCAGCAGCATCCAGCCCTGGGTGAACAGCAGGTACTTGCGGCGGTCGACGATGTCGGCCAGGGTCCCGGCCGCCAGCGCCAACAGCACGATCGGCACGGTGGTGGCCGACTGCACCAGCGCGACCATCAGCGCCGAACCGGTGCGTTCGGCCATCACCCAGGCCGCAGCCACGTCGTTGACCCAGGTGCCGATGTTGCTGGCCAGGATCGCCAGCCAGATCGAGCGGAACATGCGGATCTTCAACGGCGACCATGCGCCATCGACCTGCGGGGAGTGTTGTGACGCCGATGCGTTCACCATTGCCAAGCTCCAACGATTGAGGCGAACAGCGTGTCCCGGCCGCCGGCCTGCGTCAGTGCAGGACCCGCGTCGACCCAGGCCAGCTGCAGCTGCCATTGCCAGTGGTCATTGACCTGCCAGCGGGTTTCGGATTTGTACTGGGTACCGATGCGGCGTGCGCCTCCGGCACTGCCGGGCAACGCTGCCAACGGTGCCGGCGTGGTATAGACCGCATCGGCGCGCCGATGCTTCCACGCAAGCTGCACACCCAGCTCGGTGGTCACCGCCTCTTGCACGCGCAGTGCCAGTGTCGGTTGCAGATCCATCAGGTTGGCCGGTGCCAACAGGCTGGCTTCGCTGAAATAGGCGGACTTGGGAAACAACGCATTGAACGTACCCAGACGACCATCACCCGGGTCTGCGTCGCCGCTGGCAATGTCGGCCTTCAGGCCAAGCCGCGGTTGCAGCGGCAGCGCACTCCAGCGCCAACCGGTATCGGTGGCGAGGGTCCAGGCGCGGATGTCCAGATCGCCGGTCACCGTCCGCAGTTCACCGCCCTGCGCCACCAGTTCGGTATTCCAGTCCAGCGCACCCGACTGGCCGAACCAGCGCGCGCCCAGGGTCTGCCGCCGCTCGGTGCCGCTGCCCGCGGCGAAGCGCGCGCCCTCGCGACGATAGTCGAGCAGGTAAAGGTCCCACTGGCTGATGCCGGCGCCCTTGGCCGTGGTCGCATACGCGCCGAGCAGGTGTGCACCGCGCTCACCGCGGTCATCGAAAGCGCCCGGGCGATTCTCGACCGGGCGCAGCGCCATCAGGTCCAGTGCGCCCCGCCTGCCCTGCCACCCCACCCGCGCACCATCGAAGGCCAGGCGGATGTTCGGCCCGTCGCGCACCGACAACAGGCGCGAGCTGCCATAGCCCGCTTCCTGCCGGCCCAGCTGCACGTGCATGCCAGCGTCGGACCAGCGCCAGTACGCCTGCTGCACGTCCAGCGCGCCGCGATCGGTACGACCTGGGCCACCGGCCTTGCCGCGCTCGGCATGCGTACCCAGCTGCAGCTTCGCCTGCCAGTCACCCTGCGCGAAGGAGGCAGAAGCCAGCGCACGCAGCAGACCGTAGCCATCGTCGCCACCACCGACGCCAAACCGGGTCGGGGCGTAGTACATGCCACGCAGGCGCAGTGATGCATCCCACTGCAACTGGCCGTCGCCCACCGTGGTACAGGCGCCACCGTCGCAGGCCAGCGCCAACGACGGCAACACCAGCGATGCCAGGGTCAGAACGCGAAGCACGAACACCCCATCGCGCCCCAGAACGCGGTCAGGTCGTCGGTTGGTGCGGGATGACGGACCGCGTGGCCATGCGCACCGTGGGTGCTGCAGGCCACACCATGGTGGTGATGACGGTGCGCCGCAGCCAACCCGGTCGCCCCGCCACCGACGTGGTAACCCCCGAAGCGGTTCACCGGCGACCAGTCCGGCATCGCCGGAGGCAGCTGCGGCGCCAACCCGGCGTAGTCGCCGTCGCCATGCACGATGCGGCCACCCACCACGGTCAGCAGGCTGGTGATGTCGGCGATCTGCTGCTCATCGACGCGGAAGAAGTCGGCCGACAGCAGGATGAAGTCGGCCAGCTGGCCCACCTTCAGCGTGCCCTTCACCGCTTCGTCGCCGGAGAACCAGGCACTGCCCTGTGTCCACAGGCGCAGGGCCTGCTCGCGCTCCAGCAGGTTTTCATCACCGTACAGGGCCAGGCCGCCGACGGTGCGTCCCGTCACCAGCCACGACAGCGCCACCCACGGGTTGTAGCTGGCCACGCGGGTAGCATCGGTGCCGGCGCCGACCGGCACGCCCTCGGCCAGCATCCGCTTCACCGGTGGCGTGTGCCGCGCCGCCTGCACGCCATAGCGCTGCACGAATGCCTCGCCCTGGTAGGCCATGCGGTGCTGCACGGCGATGCCGCCGTTTAGTGCGCGGATACGCTCGATGTTGCGAGGGGTGATCGTCTCGGCATGGTCGATGAACCAGTGCAGGCCATCGAACGGCACCTCACGGTTGACCTGCTCGTAGACGTCGAGGATGCGGCTGATGCTTTCGTCGTAGGTCGCGTGGATGCGGAACGGCCAGCGCTTCTCCACCAGCAGCTTCACCACATCGTGCAGCTCCGGCTCGAGTTCCGGTGGCAGTTCCGGGCGCGGCTCGTTGAACAGTTCAAAGTCGGCTGCAGAGAACACCAGCATCTCGCCGGCGCCATTGTGGCGCAGCAGGTCATCGCCCTGGCGCGGTTGCAGCATCTCGCTCCAGCCGCGGAAATCGCTGACCTCGCTGCCCTTGTTCTGGGTGAACAGGTTGTAGGCGATGCGCACGGTCAGCTGATCATCGCGATGCAGCTGCTCGATGACCTGGTAGTCCTCGGGGTAGTTCTGGAAACCGCCTCCAGCGTCGATCACCGAGGTGATGCCCAGGCGGTTCAGCTCGCGCATGAAATGGCGGGTTGAATTGGCCTGGTACTCGACCGGCAGCTTCGGCCCCTTGGCCAGGGTCGCATACAGGATCAATGCATTCGGCTTGGCCAGCAGCAGGCCGGTCGGGTTGCCCAGCGAATCGCGCACGATCTGTCCGCCGGGCGGGTCCGGCGTCTCCTTGGTATAGCCACAGGCACGCAGCGCGGCGCGATTGAGCAGCGCGCGGTCGTACAGGTGCAGCAGGAACACCGGCGTATCCGGAGCGATGTCGTTCAGCTCCTGCAGGCTCGGCAGGCGCTTCTCGGTGAACTGGGTCGCGGTGAATCCACCGACCACGCGCACCCACTGCGGCGCGGGCGTGCGGTCAACCTGCGCCTTCAGCATGGCCATCGCATCGGCCAGTGAACGCAGGCCATCCCAGCGCAGTTCCAGGTTGTAGTTCAGGCCACCGCGGATCAGGTGGGTGTGGCTGTCATTGAGGCCGGGCACGATGCGCCGCCCCTGCGCATCGACGATCGTGGCTTCGCTGCCCCAACCGCGCATGATGTCCTCGTCGCTTCCCACGGCAACGATGCGGCCGTTCTGCACGGCCAGTGCCTGCGCATGCGGCTGTTGCGGATCAAGCGTGGTGATGCGTGCGTTGCGGATGACCAGTGTGCTCATGCGACGCTCCTTGGAAGGGGATTGGATGGCCGCGGCGGTACCGCCAGCCAGGCCCAGCGCCAGTGCGGCACTGGTGGCCAGCACCACATTGCGGCGGCCAGGATCGAGAGGTTCGTTGTTCACGCGACGTCTCCAGAAAGAAGCAGACCATCCACCGCCCATGCACCCGGCCCGGCCAGGGCGATGGCCAGCAGTGCCAGCGTCCACAACAACGGATACTCGGCACCACCGCGCATCCAGAACCACCCGTTGCGCAGCGCCAGCAGGGCGGTGAAGGCGATGAAGGCGGCAGCGACAAGCGCGGCGATCCGGGCCTGCCAGCCCAGCATCACAGCGCTACCAGCCACCACCTGCAGCAGCGCCAGCAGCAGTGGCAGCGGCGCCGACGACGGCAGACCGAAGCTGCGCAGTTCGCCGGCAAAACCTGCCAGGCCCGGTCCGTTGAACCAGCCGAACAACTTGCCCAGCGCATGCGGCAGCAGGAATCCTCCCGCCGCCACACGCAGGATCAACAAGGCCAGGTCGAGACCATGGCCATCGCGCACGCTCAGCGCCCGCCTTCCTGCGCGCCGAACATGGTCTTGGCGTACTGGATGCCGACGCCATAGCCACCCGCATGGTCACGGGCGATGCCGGTGGTCAGGTCGTAGGTTTCAGCACGCGCCCAGTCGCGCTGCAGTTCCAGCAGGTACTGCACGCTGGTGATCGGCACGGCACCGGCCTGCACCATGCGGGCGATCGCACGTTCGTGCGCCTCTTCGCTCACATCGCCGCAGGCATCGGTGATCACGTAGACCTCAAACCCCTGCTCCAGCGCCGACAGCGCCGGGCCGACGATGCACACACTGGTCCACAAGCCGGCGAGCACCAGCCGACGCTTGCCGATGCGGTTCACCTCATCGATCACCGGCTGGTCTTCCCAGGTGTTCATCGACGTGCGATCGAACACCGCCTGGCCGGGGAAGATCGCCGGCAGCTCCGGGAACATCGGGCCGGAAAACGACTTCTCGGCCACCGTGGTCAGCAGCACCGGCACCTTGAAACCCTTGGCACCCTTGCTGATCAACGACACGTTGTTGCGCAGCGCGGAGATGTCGATGGTGTGGGTGGCAAATGCCATCTGCGACTGGTAGTCGATCAGTATCAAGGCGTGGTCGGCCGGTGACAGCAGTGCTTTGGCGGGGGTGGCGGTGGCGAGGCTCATGGGTGGACTCCGGTGGAGGAAACAACAGGGGGCTGGGAACGTGCCGCGCCATCGGCCAGGTACTGGCCGGGACTGCAGCCGGTCTCGGCGCGGAAGCTGCGGACGAAGTGGCTCTGGTCGAAGAAGCCAAGATGCTGGGCCAGGCAGGTCATCGACTGCGCGGCCGTCGGCAGCAGCTGCGTGGCGCGTTCGATGCGCCGACGGCGCACGTAGCGCAGCGGGCTGGCGCCGGTACCCATGCGGAACAACCGCACCAGATGGAACCGGCTTACGCAGGCAACGGCAGCCAGCTCGGTCACCCGCAGCGGCTGCGACAGGTGCTCGTCGATGTAGCGCAGCGCACGTTGCAGGGCAGCCGACTGGTGCGGTGCCAACGTGGTTGCGGACAGGGCAGGAGGCTGGACGGTAGCCATGAAGGAGCGCCGCGACGGGAGCACCCATGGTGTGCCGCCGGCTGCGATCGCCCTACCCCCGTCGGTCGAGGCCGGCGCTCACCCATTCGGGGGAGGCCGGCGCTGCAGCAGGCGGCGGCCGAACAACCGCGCATCCAGCGAATACGCGCCCGGCCCCAGCATGAGCAGGGCCAACGGCAGCAGCAGCCAGGGCAGCGCCGCGCCCAGCCCGTACAACCCCGGCACCGCCAGCAGTACCGCCAGCGGGGTCAGCAGCCCGGGCAGCAGCAGGCCGATCGCCGCCAGGCACATCAGTCCCGGTGCAGCGGCCGGGCTTCCGCCCGCCAACAGCCCCCCTGCCACGCACAGGCGCAGCCACAGCAATCCCAGTCCGGGGCCGCGGTCAGGGAACATCACATACAAGCGCTGCATCGCCGGGCTCCGTCATCCATCACGGCGTGATAGCGGACACCGAAGCGGTACGCCTACCCCGAACGGGTCACCCCGGCCTGCCCCGCACCTGCCAGAATGACCGCATGCGTGGCCGCCCCTTCCCCTTCCTGCGTCGCCTGCCGGCGCTGCTG
Organism: Stenotrophomonas sp. 3(2025); assembly: GCF_052665395.1. Lineage (NCBI taxonomy): Bacteria > Pseudomonadati > Pseudomonadota > Gammaproteobacteria > Lysobacterales > Lysobacteraceae > Stenotrophomonas > Stenotrophomonas sp. 3(2025). Next base: position 334,498 of record NZ_JBQOIF010000001.1, read on the forward strand.
TCGTGCCTGCTGTTGCTGACTGCCCTGCCCGTCTTCGCCGTGCAGCAACCCGCAGTGAGCGATGGAATGCCCGGCTATCAGCACACCGCCTGGCGCGTCGGCCAGGGCGCCCCGGGGGATATCTGGGATATCGTCCAGGACCGCCAGGGCATGTTGTGGCTGGCGACGGGTTCGGGCCTGTACCGCTTCGACGGCCGGCGTTTCGAGCGGCAGGCCGCACCGGCAGGCACCCGTTTTCCCTCCACCAACATGGTTACCCTCGGCCTTGATGGCGGCGATGGTGGCCTGTGGATCGGCTACTTCCAGGCAGGCATCAGCCAGTTCACGCAGGAACGCCTGCGCAGCTTCGGCCGCCCGCAGGGCGTGCCGGTGGGTGTGGTCCCCCGCTTCGCGCATGACCGCAACGGCCGCCTGTGGGCTGCCGTCAATGGCGGCCTGCGCTGGTTCGATGGACATCGCTGGCAGGAGCCGCCGGCTTCCTTCGGCCTGCCGCAGAGACGCGTGCAATGGGTGCTGCAGGACCGCCACGGCACATTCTGGGTGCTGGCGGACCTGCAGATATGGCGTCGCCCTCCTGGCGCGGCCCGCTTCGAAGCCACCGGCATCGCGGTCTCGCAGATGGCCTCGCTGGTCGAGAGCCCGCGCGGCGAAATCTGGCTGGCCGACCGCGTGCGCGGCACGTCGCCGCTGGCCAACGCGCATGGCCTGTTGCCCGCCGAGGAACGTGAAGCACGGCGGCTGCCCGGACTGGTCGCCTCGCGCCTGCAGTTCACGGCCGACGGGGCCCTGTGGGCCACGCTCAGCCCGCACCGTGGCGTGGCCCGGGTCACCTTCGACGGCCAACAGGCTGTGCGCATGGAGCGCTTCGATGCCGCGCAGGGCCTTACCGCGACGTCGGCAGTGCCGGTCCTTGCCGATCGCGAAGGCAACATCTGGGTAGGCACCAACCTCGGCCTCAACCGCTTCCGTGCGCACAGCGTGCAGACCTTGTCCGTGGGCCCTACCGATCCGTACCGGTCATTGGTACGCGCCAGTGATGGCCGGGTGTATGGCTATGGCGAAGACCTGAAACTGTTCGATCTGCGGCGTCCGCTGCTGGGCGGCAGCGCTGCGCAGCTGCAGGCCGCGGCACGGCAGGCACCCACTCCGGTGTGGCAGTTCGACTGGATCAATCTGGCGCGTACCGTCAGCGGCCACACCACCCTCATACCGCTGCCGGCACCGTTCACCGGGCAGCCACTGCACGCCCTGCTGTTTGCCGATGCGGACCAGGCCTGGGCCTGCGCCGGCGAGCGCGCGGTGCTGCACTACACGGACGACCGCTGGCGACGCGAAACCCGGCTTCCCGAGCAGGCCTGTTCGTCGCTGGCGCGTCCCGATGGCGGTGCGCTGCTGCTGGGCTACGCCGATGGCACCCTGCGCCGCCTGCACGGCGGCACGGTCAACACCTTCGGCGCCGCCGAAGGACTGTCGGTAGGCCCGGTAACCGCGTTGCTGCAGCACAAGGATCTGCTGCTGGTCGCCGGCGAGGCCGGCCTGGCCGCGCGTTTCGGCAACGGCCGCTTCCTGCCGGTGCGCACCGACATGGCCGGCGTACTGGAAGGCATCACCGGCATGGTCGCCGATGCGAATGGGCTGCTCTGGCTCAACGGCAGCCGCGGCCTGGTGCGGCTGCAGGTTGCCACCCTGCGCAGCGCGCTGCGCAACGACCAGGCGATAGCCCCCCGCTTGTTCGACGCGGTTGACGGCATGCCGGGCATCGCCCTGCAGAGCGGCCCCATCCCCACTGCGGTACTGGCTGCTGATGGCCTGCTGTGGCTTGCCACCAATCAAGGCCTGGCGTGGCTGGACACGCGGCAGTCGCACATCAACACCATGGCGCCTGGCGTGCGCATCGGTGACGTGCTGTATGGCAGTACCCAGGCCCCGTTGCAGGAGGGACTGCGCCTTCCGGCCGGCACTACCCAGCTGCAGATCGACTATGTCGCGCTGTCGCTGGCGCGGCCGGAGCGCAACCGCTACCGCTACCGACTGTCCGGCGTGGACGACGCTTGGCAGGAGGCCGGCGCGAGCACGCGCGCCTATTACACCAACCTCGCACCGGGTCATTACCGCTTCGAGGTGGAAGCAGCCAACGAAGATGGCATCTGGAGCAGCACGCCAGCCAGCCGCAGCTTCCACATCGCACCGACATTCCTGCAGACCGCCTGGTTCAAACTGTTGTGCGTCTGCGTGGTGATGGCTGCGCTGGCGCTGGCCGTGCGGGTCCGCAGCCGGCAGCTGGCGGCATTGTTCCGCGCCCGCCTGCAGGAACGCAACGGCGAGCGCGAGCGCATTGCGCGCGATCTGCACGACACCCTGCTGCAGGGCAGCCAGGGACTCATCCTGCGCCTGCACGCCATCAGCCAGTCGGCACAGACACCAGAGCCGGTACGCACCCAGCTGGAATCGGCGATGCTGCTGGCCGAGCGCAATCTGGCCGAAGGCCGGGAACGGGTCAACGCGCTGCGCGACGCACCGTTTGCCGGCCGCGATCTCGCCTCTGCGCTGGCCGACGTGCATGCCGAATATGCAGGCCAAGGCACCAATCCACTGCGTTTGACCATGGAAGGCACCCCGCCGCCGCTGCAGGCCGAAGCCGCCGAGGAAGTGTTCCTGATCGGGCGCGAGGCCATCCGCAACGCGCTGCGGCATGCGCAGGCCAGTGCCATCGAAGTGGAACTGTCCTACGGCACGCGCTGCTTCCTGCTGCATGTGCGCGACGATGGCGTCGGCATCGCCAGTGACAATGCGGGCGGCGGACACTGGGGCATGCAGGGCATGCGCGAGCGCGCACAACGGCTGGGCGCGGAGCTGCAGTTGTGGACTCGCCCCGGCCTGGGTACCGAAGTCGCGCTGTCCGTGCCGGCCCGTCGCTTGTATCACCGACATCCATCGCGCTGGCGTTGGCCCTGGAGCAGAACCTCCCATGACTGAATCGCTTCCTCCCATCGGCGTGCTGGTGGTTGATGACCATCCGCTGTTGCGCGATGGCCTGGCCGCACTGCTCGGCGCACATGCCGACCTGCGCCTGCTCGGCGAAGCAGCCGACGGCGAGGAGGCTCTTGCCTGCTACCAGCAGCTGCGCCCGGATGTGGTGCTGATGGACCTGCAGATGCCACGCATGGATGGCGTGGAAGCGATCGTGCGGATCCGTGCGATCGATCCCCGCGCACGCATCATCGTGCTGACAACCTACCGCGGCGACGTGCGCGCCGTGCGCGCGCTGCAGGCCGGTGCCAGCGCCTACCTGCTGAAGGACATGCTGCGCCACGAACTGGTGGCCACCATCCGCACCGTGGCCAGTGGCCGCCGCGCACCGATACCGGCGGAAGTGGCGGCCAGCATCGCCGCGCACGTGGTGGAAGACCGGCTGTCGCCACGCGAAACCGAAGTGCTGCGCCACGTGGCCGGCGGCCTGTCGAACAAGCGCATCGGCGAACGCATGCAGATTTCCGAGCAGACGGTGAAGGCACACATGAAGAGCCTGATGGAAAAACTGGGCGTTGGCGACCGGACGCACGCGGTAACCCAGGCACTGCGTCGCGGAATCATCAGCCTGGATGACACCGGTCAGGAGTGAAGGGGTTTCGGCCGGGCTGCGCCCGGCACCCGCCGAATCAACGGCCGAAGCAACGGCAACTGCAACAGCAACAGCGGGTTTTCTGCGGGATGGCGGGGTGGGTCCGGTGGCAGGGGCCGCTACAAGTACATCCATGTAAGCTCGGTCGCCGCATCCATGCGGCTCACGCCCCTGCCACCGGACCCACCCCGCCTTCGACAGATCTCCGCAATCTGTCTGGATGACATGGCCTGCTTTTGGTAGGTGTCGACCTTGGTCGACACGTAGATCCACGCCATGCGTGGATGCTCTACGTTCAATTGTCGAAATATTGGACTTTGATGGAGATTCATCCAGCATGGGATGGATCCATCAGACACCGGAAAACTGTCGAAGGCGGGGCGGTGTCGGATTGCGGGGTGTCAGCCGCATGGATGCGGCTGCCAAGCCTACA